>NZ_JADEWV010000024.1 GCF_015207455.1 Microcoleus sp. LEGE 07076 | reverse complement strand
ATTTGTTCGAGCGTCAGAATCTCTGCTCGACCGCCGAATTGCTCGATCGACACCACCAAGCAATCCAATCACCGTTTTTGTTCTCCAAAACGCTCCATTGACGCACCTCCAGTGCATTCCCTGATTGTCTTGGACGCTTATTGCATGGTATCAAAATGCGCGGAGATCCTGCCATGATTCGCGACTCAAAAATTGCAGGTAGGGGGGAGGGTGCGATCGTCCGAGCGGGAGAGAATCCGAGAGTCTGAGAGCCTGAGAGCCTGAGAGTGGGAGAGAGAGAGCCTGAGAGTGGGAGAGGAGGGAGGGGAAACAGGCGAATTAAAAAATCAAAGTTTGGTGGCCAGCAGATCGAAGTAGGGCAATCGGTATCATCAGTAACAGGATATTCGATCGGCTAGTCAATAACCGCAAACTGGCGAAGTTTCAAAAAAATCAGGTTTCTAATACCAATTATCAAAACTGGTGGAACAGTGTTTGTAGGGTGCGCCACCTGCAAAAAATCCCTGGAAAAAAATCAGGTTTCAAGGATCGATCTCGAAAGCAGAAACCGGGTGAGAGTGCGCGGGCGCACAGCGATCGATTTTCACCTTTTAGAGAGATGTCAGCAGCCACTCGCTCGCTGCACTATTAACTAGGAACTGAGCAATTTGGGAGATTAGGCGGTGTGAAATTCGTGTCCGACCCGCGAATAACAGTCAAAATTAGCAAAATGAACGAGCGGGTGCGGTGGCAAGAACAGGCGCTCGTGGCTCGGGCGATCGACCAAACTCGGATTGTTTTGGAAACTCCAACCAGCGACTCTCCAGAGTTTTCATTTTTAGTCGCAGGCGACAGCGGGACGAGCAACCACCGCGGCCACAACCCGCAGCGGCAGATTGCCCAACAAATGCTCTCGGAGCGGGAAAGTTGCCGTTTCGTCCTCCACACGGGGGATGTAGTTTATCTCGTCGGTTCCAGCGAATATTACTTGCAAAACTTTATTCGCCCCTACCGAGAATTTATCGTCGGTGGCGAGCAACCCTCTCGGATTGCTTACGATCGCATGGTGTTTAACTTTCCGTTTTTGCCAGTACCGGGAAACCACGACTACTACGACTTGCCCATATTCTACGGCATTCTGTCGGCAACAGCTTTGCCCCTGCGGAAGCTGTTGGGCGCCAAGTTGGATCTAGATGTCGGCTGGCACGGTTCCGATCGCGGAAATGCCTACGCTAAAGCATTTCTCGACTACCTGATGGCTCACAAATTGCCGGGTGAACTCGATCGGCACCTAGACGCCCACTACACCGCAAGTACCAGTACAGGCCGCTGCATCCGCTACCAACCCGGACGCTTTACGCGCTTACCCAACCGCTATTACACGTTTCGCAGCGGGGGTATCGACTTCTTCGCCCTCGACTCCAACACCTTCAACGAACCGTTGCCGATCCCGAAAACCAAACAGGGCGAGATTCGCCGCCGGAATTTGGAACTCGACAGGAAACAGTTGGAACAAGACAAATTGGAAATGCTCGAAAGGTGCGATCGGCTAAACCCCAAAATTCCTTCAGAAGCCGAACAGCTAGACGACTTGGGCGCTAAATTAGCACAAGTTGACGAAATGCTGATGGATATCGACAAACAACTGTCGCCCGACAAAACAGCCACTGACTTTGAACAGCTCGAATGGCTCAAAAGGCGACTGATTGCGTCTTGGGGCGATTTGGACGTGCGGGGGCGGGTAATTTACCTGCACCATCCCCCCTACGTAACCGAGGCAACCAAGTGGAATCAAGCTCAAACTTTGGCAGTGCGGCTGCGATTGCGCGAAGTGTTCGACGGGGTGGCCGATGCAGTTGGAGATGTGGCGCGGGGTCGTCCGCTAGTAGATTTGGTGCTGACTGGCCACGCCCACTGTTTGGAACACCTGAAGACTGGGGATACCGGACACGGCGACTCTGGGATTAATTGGATTGTTTGCGGGGGAAGCGGCCACAGTCTGCGCCGCCAGCGCCCGGAAGGCCCGGTGTTGCAGGAAGCATTGAGTCCAGAAGCCGTTCGGTTGGGGCGCGAGCCCGGTTCTGAAACGGCCAGCCGACGGGTAGCGGAATCTTTGCTATTTGTCGGCCGCAGCGGTCAAGGTTCCCACAAACGCCGTCCTTATTCGTGTTTGCGGATTGATGTTCTTGACGGGACTCCCCCCAAGTTCAGAGTCACACCTTTGGTTGTCGAACGATTTGAGGGCAAATGGCAGGATGTATCGATCGAACCTTTTGTAATTTAACTGTCGTTTCTAGGTTCGATCGTTCGGACTTGGGTTCTCAGATTTTTATGAAAACCCAAGTCGGAACGAGCGAACCAATTGCATTGTTGGCGATCGGGATGGAGTTTTGCCGACGCGAAAAGCTTAATTCCTGAGTTTAAAAATCTCAAGATTCTGTCTCGCACTGGAAAATCTTCAATCTTTGCACTCAACTCCATTCAGGATAAAATAATCGATGATTGCTAACTTAACCCCAACCGGTTGGGAAATTATTTATCACCGCGCCCACGCTTGGCTCGCCGCCCAACTGGGCGGACAGTGGAAGCGCTCGAAATCTCCGATTCGCCTCTACGAAACCATAGCCGCGATTTCCCACCACGACGATTTAGAAAAAGAGTGGGAATAACATATTTTGACTGAAGCCGGCGCGCCTTGAGATTTTACCTTGGACATAGAAACTTCTGTGCCTAAAATGAAAGGATTAACCGAGACTTCTGTAGATCGCCGTAGGTGGGTAGCAATGTTGATTTCTATGCACAGGAGCTACTATCTGAACGAAGGAAAGCCGGGAGAGTCGAAGGAACTAGACGATTTTGTGGACGAACAACTCGCCAACCAAAAAAATGGCGCGAGGAGTTGCATATTTCTCAAAAAGAGTCCGCAGCAGCTTATGCTTTTTTCCAGTGGTGCGATCGGCTATCATTAATTCTTTGCAGCCGCGATTTTCCCGCCGGAGAACGAGCTTTAGAAATTAGTGTCCGCCCCGACGGGAAACGATACGATATCGTACAAAACAGCAACCAATTCGTGACTGTAACTCCTTGGCGTTTTGAAGAGGATAAGTTTACGGTGAAAGTCGAAGCGAGCCACTTGGATCAAGTCAAGTTTGAGACCAACGAGAAAAGCAAAGAAGCCCTGGGAAAAGCTCCGCGCGAAATGTTAGAGTGGACTTGGGTCAAGTCTTAATCAAACCTTTGAAAAATAGGTGAGGGTTGTTCTCCGAGTTTAACGGGCATTGCATTTGTGCAAACTCAAGGTTACAACCATGTCTAAATAAGGGTTATAATTGAGTCTTTGTCCCCCCCCCAACCCCCTTAACAAGGGGGCAAAACAACACTCAAAGTCCTCCTTGTTAAGGGGAATTTAGTGGCCAAAAATTCGATACAAACGAAAACAAATCGAAGATTTCTGTTCAGCCATTACCTATTACCAATTACAGATTACCGATTATGAAACGTTCAGCTTGCCTCATTTTTAATCCTGTCGCCGGCAACAGCGACCCCGACCAAGACTTAGCTATAATTCAAGATTTGTTAGAGCCGTTTATGGACTTGGATATTCGGCTGACAACCCCAGAAATAAACGCAGATCGGCTCGCCCGCGAAGCAGTTGATAGGGGAGTTGAGGCAATTATTGCTTCCGGGGGCGACGGCACATTATCAGCAGTTGCTGGGGCGATTGTCGGCACAAATATTCCTTTAGGAATTATTTCCCGAGGAACAGCGAATGCTTTTGCTAATGCTTTAGAGCTTCCCAATACAATTGAAAGTGCCTGCGAAACTATTTTGGGAGGGTTGACGCGGGTGGTAGATTCGGCGATTTGCAACGGTAAAATGCCGATGGTTTTGTTATCTGGAGTGGGTTTTGAGGCGGAAACTGTCGAACTAGCCGATCGCGAAATGAAGAATCGTTGGGGAATGTTGGCTTACATTCTGTCGGGAATTAAACAGTTAAACAATCTAGAAAGATTTGAAGCCGAAATCGAAACTGAAGATAAAATCATCCACGTTACTGCTGTGGCCGTTACGGTGGCGAATGCAGCGCCTCCTACTTCGATTTTAGCTCAAGGCCCGGCGGGGATTGTTTTTGATGACGGCTTCCTAGACGTGACGCTGGTGGCACCTGAAAATAAAGCTGGGGCGATCGCAGCTTCTTATCACCTATTGCAAACAGCTTTGAGCGGCAATCCGAGCGATCGCGACGACATCGGTTATTTGCGCGCCAAAAAAGTAAAAATTAGTGCCGAGCCCCCTCAGAAAGTAGTTGTAGACGGGGAACTTTTCGGCATGACTCCGGTTTCTATTGAGTGCGTTCCCGGAGGTTTAACTATTTTTGTACCGCGAGTTGAAGAAGAAGTAGCAGTGGAAAAACTCACCGGTTTAGCAGATATCGAAGTTACATTGAAATAGAGTTAGCTTTTAGACAAATCCATTCCGGCGATTAGAAACCGCGCCTGCATAAATCCATTCCGGCGGTTAGAAACCGCGTCTGCATAAATCAATTCCGGCGGTTAGAAACCGCGTCTACATAAATCAATTCCGGCGGTTAGAAACCGCGTCTACACAAACTTTCGTCCGCCTGCGCGGACTGGGAGCAAGACCGCATGGGCGGTCTTTTGTTTTTATGCTTCTAAAATTTGGCGAATCCGACGCTCCAAACGTTCGAGATCCAGTCCGCCTTCATCGCGGCTAATGCGACGTACAGTGACGTTGACATTGCTCAAATCAGCAAGCAAATCTTGCAGGATTTCTTGTTGTTGGCGGGCTTGAGTAATTTCGCGTGGTTCCTGCACCAAATCGCGGATAATTGTATCTTCAGCGCGGGAAGCAACGATCGGGTCAGCTTCGCCGTCTATATGCACGAAAGTGCGTCGTCCTGGGCCGCGTTCTTCTTCAATTGGGATTACTGCTGTTACTCGATCGGAGCGCACATATTTGCCAAATCCTAGGTGGACTAAGACGGAAGATTGTATTTTCATAGATAGCAATTTTTATTTGTAAGTTATCTATATTTTAGCTTGGAAAACCATGAGTTCACAACTAATATTAGAGATTGTTTTACTACTGTATGTGTCGGTTTTTTCTCTATTTTATGGTTGTTAAATGTTGTGAAAAATGTTAAGGTATTTGGTAATATTCCCGCTCGGCGGAAAGTACAGTTGGATCGGAATTATTTAACCACAGAGACCGCAGAGAACACAGAGAAAGAGAAGAGAGAGATGAACGGCAAATATTGAGCAGTCTGTAGTTGGCTTATGCGTTAAGATAAAAATGGAGCAGTGGGCGATCGCCCTCCGCGCATTTCAGGGACAAAGCCTACCGATTCTAGACTTGAGCATTACTCCCACCTATAAACAGGAAAGCCTAAATGATCCCCATTAGTCTCGACTTAGTTATCAGCGTCGTGACAGCCATTCCCTTCGGCACTGTCAAAGACAAGCTTCAGCGCAACGAAACAGTTATCAAATTATTAAAAAGATTCAACCTCGACCCCGATGCTCCGCCCGCAGATTTTAGCGGAGTTTATGTTTATACTTTAGTCGAGTATGGTGCTGGTAAACCTAAGCAGATTTTAGAACTGTTTCGCCAAGCAGAGATTGAATCAGCATTTCGTAAGGCTTTTGAGTCCGATAGCCCAGCCATTTTAATTAAATCCGGGGAAGATTATCTCAATGAGTCTGCTTTAGGCAAGGAAATTCGCGATTTAGGGATTGACCCCAGACGGGAATTCATGGCATTTGCAGCCGTGTTTATGGAAGTCGCCAAGCGGACGCGAACTCTTGGCGATGTGATGATGGGAAATGCGATATCCTCTTTACAAAAACGCTTATCTATGGTAATCGATCGCATCGATCGCCTGCCGACTCTCGAAGGAATTCGCACCGAATTTGCCCGGTTGGAAACTGAAGATGTTCTCGCACTTCCCGCAGCAGCCTCAACGAATATTCAAAAGTCTCAAGCTTTCATTTTATCACAACAAGTTCGAGGTTGGTTTGAAACATTAAATTATCAGTTTGAGAAATATGAAATTTGGGAAGATAACTATTTTGAATTGATTATCAATGTTCCGGTTAGACGCAAAAAGTACGATCGCATTTTAGTGCGCGGAATTGCCGGAGAAGCCGGACTCAAGGACATTTCGGCCTTGCGCGAGTCGGTGGAAAAACAGCGCACCGATGAAGGTTGGTTAGTCACCGCCCGCCGCATCAGTCGCGCCGCGCGGGATGAAGTAGAAAAAGATGAAAATCGCGATTTAGCTTGCTATACCTTCGATGAATTGCTCGACCAAGATGCCGATTTTACCGCTTATCTGGATTGGCTAGAAACAGAAATTACTAGCCGAGAAATTGATACTAAATACGTGCCGCTAGCTTGTACGAAAGAAGAAATTGACCCCGATACTCACCGCAAGATAGGCGTGAGTCATTATGACGGGCGAGATGGCTGGATCGAAGGTTATATTGACCTGTGGTTGGATGACCCAGTAAAAGAACATATTTCAGTTTTAGGAGAATTTGGGACGGGGAAAACTTGGTTTGCGATGCACTATGCTTGGATGGCACTGCAACGCTACCGAAAAGCTCAAAAAAGTGGCTTGGAACGTCCGCGTTTGCCGTTAGTAATTCCGCTGCGAGATTACGCTAAAGCAGTTAGTGTGGAGTCGCTATTCTCTGAGTTTTTCTTTCGGAAGCACGAGATACCTTTGGCGGGTTATTCGGCTTTTGAACAACTGAATCGGATGGGTAAGTTTCTGTTGATTTTCGATGGTTTTGATGAAATGGCCGCTAAGTGCGATCGGCAAGAAACCATCAACAACTTCTGGGAACTAGCAAAAACCGTCGTTCCCGGCGCAAAAGTCATCCTCACTTGCCGTACCGAACACTTTCCCGAAGGCAAGGAAGGACGGGCATTGTTCAATGCCGAACTGCAAGCATCAACAACTATTTTAACAGGCGAAATTCCCCAATTTGAAGTATTAGAATTAGAGAAATTTAACGACGAGCAAATTGGGCAAGCACTGTCATTTCAAACCGAAGCTGCTACTGTCGAAAAAGTGATGGGAAACGCGCAATTATTGGATTTAGCGCGTCGCCCGGTGATGACCGAGTTAATTTTGGAAGCATTGCCCGATATTGAAGCTGGAAAACCAGTCGATATGTCGCGAATCTATCTGTATGCCGTGCGACGGAAGATAGAGAGAGATATCAAAGCTGAACGCACTTTTACTTCGCTAGCAGATAAGCTTTACTTTTTGTGTGAGTTATCGTGGGAAATGCTGTCTACAAACCAAATGAGTCTGAATTATCGCGGTTTTCCCGATCGCATTCGCAGCTTATTCGGTTCCATCGTCCAAGAGGAAAAAGACTTAGACCATTGGCACTATGACATGATGGGTCAAACCATGCTAATCCGTAACGCTGATGGCGATTATACTCCAGCCCACCGTTCGTTATTAGAGTTTTTTGTCGCTTATAAATTTGCAGCGGAATTGGGAGTTTTGGCGGCAGATTTTACCGAATTAGTTGCGCCTGAACAGTCTTGTTTAGATCCTAATGCAGCGCCTCAAAAATACACTTGGTCTAATTATTGTCGGCTGCAAGCCCAAAAGAGAAATAAAGGTGAACTTATCGCGCCTTTGCAGGGATTTACTGCTGAAGGTTTAGGGCAACTTTGTCAGAGTTTCGGACACGCGCCGCTGACAAAAGCAGTGATGGATTTATTGTTACCAATGTTGGATGCCTTTTCTCCCCCCTTAAGAAGGGGGGCCGGGGGGGATCGTGACTTGGCTAGTAACGAGAGAACTCCCGAATTCCTATTAGAAAGAGAGGATAGTGACGATGTTAGCCAAGAGAGATCCCCCCAACCCCCCTTAACAAGGGGGGCTTTAGAGAAGTCGCCACTTTTGGAAATTCTGGAAGCAACGCGGGGAAAAACTGAAAGTGAGGTAGGTTATGTGGGAGGGAATGCGGCGACGCTGTTGGTGAAAATCGATCGCACTGCGTTAGAAACAAAAGACCTTTCTCGTGCAGTTATTTTAGGTGCAGATTTTACAAATGCTAGTCTGCGCCGCGTCAATTTTGCTGAAGCAAATTTAGCTGATTCTGTTTTTACTAAAATCTTCGCTAGTGTTCGGTCAGTAATATTTAGTCCTGATGGCAAACTGTTTGCTACAGGTGATAGTGATGGCGTAGTTCGCTTGTGGGAAGCTAGCAGTGGTAAAGAAATATTGACCTGTAAAGGACATACCAACGTGGTAGAGTCAGTAGCCTTCAGTCCTGATGGTAAAATCCTTGCTAGCGGGAATTATGACCAAACAATCAAGTTATGGGATGTCAAGACAGGTGAATGTTTAAAAGTTTTGCAGGGACATACCGAATCAGTAATGTCTGTCACTTTCAATCCTGATGGAAATATACTCGCTAGTGGGAGTTTCGATCGCACGATCAGGTTATGGGATATCCGCACTGGTGAATGCTGCAAAATTTTGCAAGACCATACTAAAGTTGTATTTTCAGTGGCTTTCCATCCTGCTGGTGAGATGCTTGCCACTGGGAGTGGTGACCAAACAATCAGGCTATGGAATATCAACAGTGGTGAATGTCTTAAAATCTTGCAGGGACATACTAAAAGCGTGTTTTCAGTTGCTTTCAATTCTGCTGGTGAAATACTTGCTAGTGGCAGCGCCGACAAAACAGTGAAGCTTTGGAATATCGGTAGCGGTGAATGTCTCAAAACTTTGGAGGGACATTTCGATCAAATACGGTCGATCGCCTTGAGTCCAAATGGCGAAATACTCGCCAGCGGAAGTCACGATCGCACAGCAAAACTGTGGGATATCAACAGCGGTGAATGCTTGAATACTTTGCAAGGGCATAACGATCGAGTAGGGTCAATCGCCTTCCATCCTGGGGGTGAAATACTTGTTAGTGGCAGTTACGATAAAACGCTGAGGCTGTGGGATATCAACAGCGGTGAATGCTTGAATACGCTGCAAGGGCATAGCACTCAAGTAAGGTCGATCTCCTTCAGTCCCAACGGTGAAATGCTGGCCAGCGGCGATGACGCACAAACAGTTAGGCTGTGGGATGTCAGCAGTGATGAATGCCCCCAAATCTTGCGCGGACACCTCGATCGGGTAAACTTAGTTGCCTTCAATCCTTCGGGTGAAATTCTTGCCAGCGCTAGTTACGACCAAACACTGAAACTGTGGGATATTCGCAGTGGTGAATGCCTTCATACTTTGCCAGATTGTGGCAATGAAACACGATCGATCGCCTTCAGTCCAAATGGTGAAATACTTGCTAGTGCAGGTTATGACCAAACCGTGAGGCTGTGGGATATCCGCAGTGGTGAATGCCTCAAAACGTTGGACGGGCATAACAATTCTGTAAACTCGGCTGCTTTCAGTCCTTTAGGCGAAATATTTGCCAGTGCAGGTTTTGATGGAACGGTGAGGCTGTGGGATATCCATACTGGTGAATGCGTCCACGTCTTCCAGGGGCATACGGGTTGGGCACGCGCGATCGCCTTTAGCCAGAACGGTGAAATACTTGCCAGTGGAAGTGTCGATCGAACAGTCAGACTGTGGGATGTCCGCAGCGGTGAATGCCTTAAAATCTTGCAGGGGCATACTGATTGGATACGTTCAGTTGCCTTTAGTTATTGTGGTGAAATAGTTGCTAGTGGAAGTGTAGATGGAACGGTAAGATTATGGGATATTCGTACAGGTGAATGTCTCAAAATCTTGCAAGGTCATACGAGTAGAATTAACTCAGTTGCCTTCAATTCAACTGGAAAACTTATTGCTGCTTGCTGTCGGGATGGCACAATTATACTTTGGGATGTTGAGACGGGTGAGTGTCTCAAAACACTCAAAAGTGACAGACCTTATGAGAGGATGAATATCACGGGTGTTACGGGTTTAACGGAAGTTGAAAAAGCCACGCTCAAAGCTTTAGGGGCTGTTGAAAATTAATCATCATAAAGGAGGAAGTATGCAGTCAGCAATACGGATTGCCACCAAAGTTCTTGCAGGAGATAAACTTGAAATTCAAGTGCCACCTGGTTCTGTGGGTGAAGAGGTTGAAGTGTTTGTGATTATACCAGAAAAACCTCAAGGTGGGCGGCGTAAAGTGTTGGAATTGCTGACAGAAATCCGCAGCCGTCATGTATCTAGAACTGTTGCAGAAATCGATCGGGAACTTCAAGAAGAAAGAAACTCATGGGACAACTAAACCTAATTTATCCGATCGCAAAATCACTCAATTTCCGCATCATCGGCGGATCAAACCCAAGTACAATATCTTCTTTGGGCACTCCCAACTCAACGAGTTCGTTAGCAATACCCACCTCAGTACCATCCTGCTGAATCCAGATTTTATTGTCCATAATATCTACGTGCAACACCGGGCCATAAACTCGCCGCTGATTGCGCCAGCCCACATAGATTAATTGATAATGATCGCGCTCAGTATCAAAGATAGTTTGAGCCTGAATTCGCTCATCCCACACCAGACTAGCGTGTTGGGAGAGTAGATTTTGGATATGTTGCCGATAAAGGTCTACATTTGCCATTGTGCAATCGCCTCCTGTTCTATGTCATAAACAATTAAATGAATTTGATTCTGTTGAACTAAAGATTGAATAAACCCCATTGTGAAAAAGCTATCATAGACATTTCCTGGTACTGCCAAGTATAAAATACGCTCATTTTCTTGTTTTTGTAAAGCTGCTCGATAACTAATGAATTGCCCTAAAGCTGTATAAAATTGGGTGATTTTGGATGGGCCAATAAAGCTTTTGATTTCAACTGCTATTTTCTGTCCATCTTTTTCGGCTGCAACTACTTTTTCTGCACCCAAGTCGATGTAAAGTTCTAAAGTTCCTGCCTGTAAAGTGTATGGATCGTGAGTAATCTGCCATCCATCTTTCTGGAGAGCGTTTTTAACGACTTCGTGAAAGGCATCTTTAGCAGACATAGCTTTACTGACTCGTTGCGTTTAGTATCTTGGATAGTTGTTGTATTTTAAGTATATACGATTTGCAGTAAATTCCGATCGAACTTACGCGCGAGTGGTCAGAAACCGGGTTTTTTCCAGAATACTTCGTTATGGCCAGCAGAAGCGGCCAAAAACCCGGTTTCTAATCTATTCTATTGACTAAATTGCTGAGCGTAATAACGAGCATATCGAGATCCCTTTTCCAACAACTCCTCATGAGTCCCCGATTCCATGATTCTACCTTTTTCCAAAACCAAAATTCTGTCAGCTTTCCGCACAGTTGCCAAACGGTGTGCGATAATAAACACAGTCCGATCGCGCATCAATCTTTCCAACGCTTCCTGTACCAAAGCTTCCGACTCCGAATCCAGCGCTGAAGTAGCTTCATCGAGAATCAATATTCTGGGAGCAAGCAGAACTGCACGGGCGATCGCAATTCTTTGTTTTTGTCCCCCAGATAAATTTACACCCCTTTCTCCAACCCAAGTTTGATAACCGTCGGGAAATTCACTAATAAATTGATGGGCGTTAGCAATTTGCGCCGCTTTTTCCACATCTTTTAGTTCATAATAAGATTGACCAAAAGCAATATTTTGAGCAATCGTACCAGAAAATAAAATAGTTTCTTGTGGTACAATTCCGATTTGTCGGCGTAGGGTATTTAATGTCACATCTTGAATATCAATCCCGTCAATTAAAATCTGTCCTGCTTGCGGATCGTAAAATCTGGGTAACAAGTTTACTAAGGTAGTTTTCCCCGCACCGGATGCGCCGACAAGCGCAATCATTTCTCCCGGAAGTACCAGCAAACTCATACTTTGTAAAATCTGTGTCTCTGAGTTATAGGCAAAGTTAATGTTGCGGTATTCGACTTTTCCGGTAACGTGGGGAAGTTCGATCGCACCCGGTTTTTCGACGATTGCGGGTACAATGGCTAAAAGCTCAAAAATGCGATCGCTAGAAGCCTCTCCCTGCTTGAAATCGCCGTAATTTGCAGTTGTAATGGCGATCGGATCAATTAACAGTGCTACTCCTGCGATATAACTAATAAATTGCGTACCAGTGAGATTTCCTTGAGCAATTTGCCAACCTCCTAGGAAAAACAGCAAAATCACGCTCATCGCTTCCAGAAAGCCAACTACGACGAACTGAAGCGCTTTTATTCGTTCTGACAAATACTTAGCGCGGCGGTTTTGTTCAGCTTCTTCTGCAAAGCGGGCAATTTCGTAGTCTTCAGCTACAAATGCTTTGATTAAACGAATGCCGCTAAATACTTCTGTTAGCAAAGCTGATAAATCAGAAATCCGATTTTGACTTTCTCGCGAGTAACTGAGAAGTTTCTCCCCAAACCAGCCAATTAAGATAGCCATCAGCGGTGCAATAATTAATGCTCCTAAAGTTAATTGCCAGTTGAGATAAATCATATATCCCATGACGGCAATTAGCTGCAACACACAAGGGATAAACTGATGGAAAAATTTATTTACAACTTCGCCAATCCGGTCAATATCTTCGGTGAGGCGGTAGGATAAATCTCCGGTTTTGGCAGTTTCAAAGTAGCCGATATTGAGTTTTTGCAGGTGTGCGTAAACTTTTTTACGGATTTCTAAAGCAATAGTCAAAGCTGCTTTAGCCATCAGCGTATCTTGACCGTACTGGGCTGTACCGCGAATCAAAAATATAACTGCGCTGAGTGCAGCAATTTGACCAAATCCTTGTAAATCTCCTTTACCTATAAATTTGGCTGTTTCGCCAACCAGCCACGCGATAATTGGCCAAAATATGGTAAATACTACGGTACAAGCTAATGCTTTACCGATGGTTTGTTTTTGGGGACGGAGGTAGGGTAAGATTTGCCAGTATGTCGATCGAGTTTTCAAGATATTTTGCCCTCGGAAGTTCTGTTTATATAGATTAGGGTTTACGCATTTCGCTCCCCCATAGGGTATTTTCAAACCCGGAGATCCCCCCTAACCCCCCTTAAAAAGGGGGGGACAAGATTCTTCTCAAAGTCCCCCTTCTTAAGGGGGATGCGAGGGGGATCTCTGCGTTACTCATTGCGTAACTCATAGACATATTTGAGTCAGAATATAATAACATAGCAGCGATCGGCTAAACACTCGACAATCATTCCTGAGCGTCTGTATGAGTCGCCTGCACCTTAGCCCCCGCGACAACAGCACCCCGAAAGGCTGCTGACTCTCCGGGTGCAATAGTAGCTGGTTGAGCGTCTATAAATCCGTTGTCAATTAAACTACCTGACTCGTCCAAAACTTCATAATTGACTTTCACATTCTTGATTATTTTGCAGCCTTGATTGAACACTTTACCGCTAAAAATTTTGCCATCATAATTTGCCTGCGTAATTGACACTTTTGCCGCCATGTTGGAACCAGTAATGCAAGTTTGGGAAGTTCCCGAAGCTGGCGGTTTTTCGCACAATTTGCCCAAGTCTACGGTTTTGCCGTCGGGGGTTTTCATGTAGCAAAACGGCTCGTCAATTTGTGAAATTTGAATTTTCGTATTTGTAGAATCTGCCAGCAAAGGACTAGCTGAGATTGACGAGATTAGCAAAATTGATAAAGCTACCGTTAAATATAAAAAGTTCATTTTTTTGTTAGCATTTTATGAGATTAATTGTACAATAAAATTTGCATAAATTTGACAACTTTATAAGCTGGCGCCCATCTAATTTTAACAATTCTGTTTATTTAAACTCTTGTAGTCTGGGCTTTGAGCAGCGCCCAAAAATTACCTTACAGTATGTTATAATGAGCTATCAAACTTTAGAAAGTAAAGTCATGGTCGCGACTCAAGATAACCCAAAACAAAAAACGGTAGCAATGACCGTAACTTGGGAGAAGTTGCCAGACGACTTCCAATTAGAAGAAAAACCAGTGGAGAATACAGGTCAACCGCTAATTGCTGGAGCACTGCGAGAAATCTTAGAATTGAGAGGATTAATCGGCCCACTCATGCTGATTGCTAGCAACTTTGGGATTTGCGCTACTGTTAATGGCGAGTTAGTCATCAAAGCACCAGATTGGGTTTATGTACCTTCCGTATTGCCCGTAGAATCCAGAAGAGACCGCAAAAGCTATACCCCAAACTTGGAAGGAGAAATCCCCAGCATTGTGATGGAGTTTTTGTCGGAAACAGACGGTGAGGAATATTCTATTAGACGTACTTTTCCTCCCGGAAAGTGGTTTTTTTACGAACAAATTCTGCAAGTACCAACTTACATCATTTTTGACCCAGAAAGTGGATTGCTGGAAGTGTATCGCTTGCAAAATGGCAAATATGAACTAGAATTTCCTGATGAGGAAGGTCGCCATTGGATGGCAGATTTTGGTTTGTATTTGGGAACTTGGCGAGGGGAAAAAGAACAGCGTACAGGTTATTGGTTGCGCTGGTGGGATGAAGCAGGAAATCTGCTATTGTGGGGTGTAGAACAGATAACAGCAGAACGGGAACGGGTCGAACTCGAACGCGATCGCGCCGATCGCGAACGTCAACGAGCCGATCGCCTAGCTGAATATTTGCGTGATCGGGGAATTAACCCGGACGACATTGTTTGATGAGTTGTAAGGTGGATCTGTTTCTAGTTTGATCGTTCGGACTTTAGTCCTTTATAAGAAGGACTAAAGTCCGAACGATCAAACCTCGATCGACTTCTATCTTCTAATAGTCGGCTTCCTATTCCGAAGATTCCGCACTCCGGGAACTTTCCGACTGGGACGGCGCTGGTTCAAACTGCTCGCACTTCGAGTATTCAAAGCCTCAGCAGAACTTGTTAAACCCAAGTCTTGCAAAATTTCAACAGCCGCCCTTTGTCCAGTTTCGCAACCGCCTTCCATGTAACCTTGATTTTCCAGCGAAGTGTGTTCGCCAGCAAAATATAAATTGCCAACTCGTTCGCCTTCTACGCCGTACATTTGCGTCCACTGTCCGACTAAATAGCAGGAATAAGAACCTTTAAAAAAGCGCTCTCCCGGCCAAAAAGCTCGTACTGCTTTGCCGTTTCTTAAATTACTCACTCCGGGAAAAACTCTTTCAAATTGTCCCAAGAATTTTTGTGCTTGGTCTTCAGGAATTCCGCTGCCGATCGACAAACCTTGTCTGCCTCCTGTAAAATTAGTAACTAAACCGTTAGCAGTAGGAGCAAAAGGCGTGGCTTCCCAGCTATTTTGAAATCCTAAGTCGGTATAAACAGAAGCAGTTGATTGATAAACTTCTCGCCAAATGCGACTGCGGTAGCCAGTAACTAATTTAGAATTGGTACCGTAACCCAATTGCTCGATCGCCCTGCGCTTTGGTTGGGGCAAAGGTACGTTAATCTGAACGTCTCGCAGAGTGCTGAAAGGCAAAGTTAACAAAACTCGCTCGTAAGTGCGCTCGAAGGCGCTTTGTCCCGATCGCAAATTTACTCGGTAGCGGCCGTCCGGTAACAGAGTAATCGCTTCCAAAACCGTCCCCGTTTCGATCGAACCCGACAATTGACCGGCCAAACGGTTGATAATTTCACTGTTGCCGCCCTCTATTTGATAGCGCTCGTCGCTGTTACCGTACAACTCAAAAGTGTTAGGTTCAGCACCGATTAAAAACAGCAGATTTAACGCCGACTGTTCCTCGGCATCTCTGCCGTATTCGGTGATGTAAGCAATGCGGAGCAACTGCCGCACAATCGTGCTAGTATCAGCTCTGTCTAGATATTCAGCGATCGAAAGATTGTCTAATCTTTCTGCTGCTTCCGTAAAATCTTGATAGCTAAATTCATCTCCTACTTCTTCCAAATCAGCACTAATTTTAGTGGCTAGCGGCGCAAAATCTGCAATTAATTGCTCGAGAGAAAAGCGCCGTCTGTCAAAGAAAAAAGTATCTTTTACGAATCCACTCTGTACTTGAGCTAAGTCGATCGCCCGCAAGCCCAATTCCGTCGCCAGCGAGATTAAAGTAGTATGGCCGGTGTCAATAAATTCTCCTCCCAAATCCGCCGGAATCAGCGTTCCTGCCACCTTTGGTACAGTGCGAATCCGCCCCCCCACGCGGTTGGTTGCCTCAATGATATCGGCACGCACGCCCCCCTGACGCAAGCGATAGCCCGCCGTCAAACCGGAAATCCCAGCACCGACAATCAAAATGGGCGATCGACCCTGCTGAGCAAAAGCCCCCTCCCGGGTAAAAGTCGCAGCAGCGACAGCACTCGCTGCCGCCAAACCCCCGTGCAGCAACTGGCGTCGAGATATGGGAAAATTGGAAGTGCGATTCCCTAGGGGATAGCTTCGCTTCGCCGTCAGCATCCCCAGCAGTTCATCAGCCGGAATGCCAGTTTCCCTCGATTTTTGGGCAATACTCGCAGCGCGGCGCAGCATTGCCATCAGTGCAGATTTAGCCATAATTGAGACGCCCTCACAAAAATTTGGTGTAAACTGGATTCTCGATCGAATGTGATTATGCACTTTCCAGACTAAAGTACACAGAGATTTTTTTGAATCATGCTAACCCTCAGAACACTGTTCGATAGCAAATTTTATCTCGAAAACAACCCAGATGTCGCCGTAGCAGTTGCCAGAGGCACCGTATCGAGTCCCTTCGATCACTACCGAAAAATTGGCAAATTTGAAAATCGCGATCCCAATGCCCTGTTCGATGCCAGCTACTATTTAGAAACGAACACAGACGTAGCAGAGTCTGCCAAAAACAACGGATTTTCTGGGGCAGATCACTTGATCAGATTCGGTCAATTTGAAAGGCGCAACCCCAACCCGTTATTCGATGTTAGTTTCTATCTAGCAAGCAACCCAGACGTTCAGACAGCAGTCCAAGCAAATCAATTTACCGTATTTGAACACTACTTGAAAGTCGGTCAATTTGAAAACCGCAAACCGAGCATTTTCTTCGATCCCAGCTTTTATCTAGAAAAATATCCGCTGATAGAAGCTGCCGTCACCAGCGGCGCTATTCAAAGTGCGATCGACCACTACATTCAATTCGGTCAACAAGAAGGACTGTTGAGCACACTCCCCGATCCTGCTGACAATTTAAACGCAGCCCAAAACCTGGGCATTCTGACAGAAATTCAAACAGCGAGTGATTTTGTCGGCGCGGCCCAACCAACAGACATTTACAGTTTCATCCTGAATACTCCGAGCCTTTTCAGTGCAACTTTAGACGGTTTGAGTGCAGATGTTGATGTAGAATTAATTCAGGATCTCAACGGCAACGGCGCAGTAGGATTAGATGATATTATTGCTTCGTCTAACAATTTAGGTACGGCTTCGGAAACAATAGTCAGCAACGGGGCTTTGGCTGCGGGGACTTATTTTGTCCGCGTTTCTCAATTTCAAGGAGATACAAATTATAACTTGAGACTGCTATCGGCTCCCTCAGTAATACCGCCCCAAATTTAAAATCTAATTAACGCCTGTAGCAAGCATAAAATCCGTCAAACGAACAGGGATTCTTCTCCGCTCTTGCTTCGCGCTCTTTGCGCCTTTGCGGTTCGTAAAAAAGAATGGTTCAGATCACGTCCGGTGGGTTACTCTCACAAAAACGCATCGCCCGCGATCGATGCAAGTCCTCCGGCTGAGAGCGGACTAAAGTCCGCACTACAAACCTTGCTTATTGCGATCACTTTGACTTGCGATAAAATTGGCTTCGATAGCGGTAAATTCAACATTACCAATTACCAACTCCAGAAGTTTTAATTATTAGTTTCCGACCCGCCGGGAGAGGGCAAAGATTGAGCCGGTGTCGGAGGCAAATTAGAGCGACTTTTGCTGAGAGTGGCCGACACCAAAGCATAGCCTAAAACAGCAGGCAGGACGATCGCGCTCAGAAACACGATCGCCCCCGCCCAAGTCATCGCATTCGACATCGGGCCGTAATGAGTGCGGTAAGGGTCAAAAGTTGGTAAATTAGCCCTCGGGGCTTCCCGCAGTGCGATCGGACGTTTGAACCGCACCCGCCTGTCATCAAGCTTTTCGAGCAAAATCCAGCCAATTTCCGCCTCTTCCCGGCACAGCTTGTGAAAAATTGCCGGATTCCGAAACAAATCGCTGCTAGCCCGCACAATCTTGTACTCCCAAACTGTCAAATCATCAGCATTGCGATCGGATTTAGGATTGCCATTCGATCGCAAATTTTCCGATTTATTAATATTATTCTCTTGAGATTCGTACCGAGTCAAAACTTCTTCCTCCTCATTGCATTTTTGCCCCGCAACCAATTGCTCGCGGCTCACCAAAACACCCACGAGTGCAACCTCCAAGCCGAGACTGCCAACCATCAAACTCCAAATTAGAATTTCCAGCATAAAAGGAGTTAAAAGTTAAAAAGTTAAAACTCAAAAGACTCGCTTTTTACTTTCAATCTTTAATTTTCAAATAGCCTTCCACCACACAATCTGCACCCACCGCGCGCCAAGAAACCCGCTCTAAACTCAAAGCATCAGTCATTGCCGAAAATCCCAAATCTCCCACAGGAGTTGGAGCATCTCGACCTCCGACAATTTTAGGAGCAATAAAAGCCATAATTTTTTGAACGGCACCTTCAGCAATTGCCTTAGCCGCCAAAGTGCCCCCGCATTCCCAGAGTACAGAAAGAAAAGATCGATCGTACAAATAAGCCATGACATTAGTCGGTGTCAGCGGCGAGAGTTCCACAACTTCCACCCCTTTTGCCATCAAAAATTCCTGAAATTCCGGGTTAACCCCAGGTTCAGTCAGCACCAAAGTAGCCGCCGAGGAGGTTTCCCACAACCAAGCCGACTTCGGCAAATCCAGAGTGCGGCTCATCACCACCCGCAGGGGATTGTTCCAGTCGGGCTGGTGGCTCGTCAGTAGGGGATTGTCCAGACGCACCGTATTTCCCCCAACAATCACAGCATCGCAACCGACGCGCACCCGGTGCACCTCGCTCCGAGCCTCGGAACCAGTCACCCAGGCGCTGTGGCCGCTACTGGTAGCAATTTTACCGTCCAAAGTCATGGCATATTTCAAAATTCCCAAAGGCCGGCGGTACAAAATCCGGTGTACAAAAGCCTCGTTGAGTTTCTGACAAGCTTCCCCTTCCACTCCCGCCACCACTGAAATCCCGGCTTCCCGCAACCGGGCGAGTCCAGTTCCGGCTACCAAAGGATTCGGATCGACCATCCCAGCGACTACTTTTGCCACCTTGGCCTTGACTAAAGCTTCGGAACAGGGAGGAGTCCTGCCGTAGTGGTTGCAGGGTTCCAGGTTCACGTAAACCGTCGCTCCTGCGGCGAGTTCTCCCGCTTCCCGGAGCGCAAAAACTTCGGCGTGAGGTTGACCTGCACCGGGATGAAATCCTTCGCCGACAATCTTGCCGTCTCGGACAATTACACAACCGACGAGGGGGTTGGGTGCGGTTTTGCCGAGGGCGCGGCGGGCCAATTCTATGCAGCGGCCCATCATGGCTCGATCGAACTCTTGAATTTTGCTGCTGTCCTGTTCTTTTGTAACTTGCTGCTGTCGGTTAGCTGAGGTGGCGATCGCTTTAGCGTCCGCCGGAAAAGTTTCCATAAGATTTTGGTATGATATCTATCCTGAGTGTACTGACTTTGATGCTAGTTTTGGCTGTGTTGCGGGTGTTGGATTGCCACACCAAACTTTTTGCTGCGATCGGAAATATTGCACCATTCTCGCTCGCACAGGCTGTCGGGCCTGTTCGACAAGAGATTATTAATGGTGTAATATCTCAGCCGGAGCAAATCGCAATTCGCCGACGATCGGCTCTGCACCCCCGAACAAATAGCTTTAACATTGAGAAAGAAGAATAGCAGGCGCTTGAGAAAACAATGAGTCACGACATGAAGCGGGAATTTGGCAGCCGCGACGAATTAATTGCCTACCTCAGCCAACACTTCCCCGAAGCCGCCGCCCGGGACAGCAACGTATCCCAGATCCCAGGCGGGCGCAAAGCTGCTGAAAAAGCGCTGCAACCAATTGACCCCGGCAAATACGCCTCAACCCGAAATTTCCTCAACGGTGCCGTAACGCGCTTGTCACCCTATTTGCGCTACGGCGTTTTGAGTCTTGCCGAAGTCCGGGATGCCGTACTGGAGAAGGTGCGACATCCAGAAGAGGCCGTGAAACTTGTCAACGAGTTGGGTTGGCGGGATTATTGGCAGCGACTGTACGCCGAATTGGGCAACGGGATTTGGCAAGACCGGGAACCGTACAAAACTGGTTACACTGCTACAGATTACAGCGAAACTCTCCCGCAAGATGTCATCGAGGGTACGACTGGTAACGTTTGTATCGACAGTTTCAGCCGCGAGTTGCGAGAAACAGGTTATTTGCACAACCACCAGAGGATGTGGATGGCCGCTTATCTCGTACACTGGCGCCACGTGCGCTGGCAAGCTGGAGCTCGTTGGTTTTTGCAACATTTGCTAGATGGAGATCCGGCGAGTAACAATCTTTCTTGGCAGTGGGTAGCCAGCACTTTTAGCCACAAACCTTATTTTTTTAATCGGGAAAATTTGGAGCGTTACACTAAGGCGGTTTATTGTCGCGATTG
Source organism: Microcoleus sp. LEGE 07076 (assembly GCF_015207455.1). Taxonomy (GTDB): domain Bacteria; phylum Cyanobacteriota; class Cyanobacteriia; order Cyanobacteriales; family Microcoleaceae; genus Microcoleus. The sequence goes on along the minus strand of NZ_JADEWV010000024.1, from coordinate 27,389 downwards.
TCCTCTGTACGGGCAGTGTGATTTTGAGGGAACTTATGAATATTTAGAAAGCAAGTTGTTTCCGGATGGCGAAAAGGTCGATCGCACGGGCGGTTCTAAAAGTTGGCAACGCCATAAAAAAGGTCAGTAGTCAGTAGTCAACAGTTATTGGTTATTGGTTATTGGTTATTGGTTATTGGTTATTGGTTATTGGTTATTGGTTATTGGTTATTGGTTATTGGTTATTGGTTATTGGTTATTGGTTATTGGTTATTGGTTATTGGTTATTGGTTATTAGTCAACAGTCAACAATCAACAGTCAACAGTCAACAATCAACAGTCAACAATCAACAATCAACAGTCAACAATCAACAGTCAACAGTCAACAATCAACAATCAACAGTCAACAATCAACAATCAACAATCAACAATCAACAATCAACAGTCAACAATTTATGAACAATCCGATTATTTGGGTACACGGCGACTGTTTGAGTCCTGAAGGCCCGGCTTTTCAAGCGCACCCAGATGCGCCGGGAATCTGGGTGTGGGACGACGCGCTCATCGATGAATGGCAGTTGAGTCTCAAACGAATGGTGTTTATTTACGAATGTTTGCTGGAGTTGCCGGTAGTGATTCGGCGCGGCGGTGTGGCAGCAGAAGTTGTCGCTTTTGCGATCGAATCCGGCGCGAATCAAGTAGTCACAGCGGCAAGTCCCAGTCCTCGGTTTCAGGATATTTGCCAGGAAATTAGACGATCGATCTCTGTAGAAGTTTTGCCGCCAGAACCCTTTGTCCGCTACGATGGTTACATTGATTTGAAGCGTTTTTCCCGCTACTGGCGCGTCGCTGAAAAATATGTTTTTTAAGCAAATTAGTCATTGGTCATTAGTCATTAGTCCTCAGTCATTGGGAATGGGTGTTAAATCGGTTAAATCCGTTGCAGAAATTCCTTCAACTCTCCTTCAAACGCTTCAACAGCCATTGAAATCTCGATTCAGCCAAATCTGGATTTTCGACATTAGGCGCGATCGCAAATTCGTCCTTGGGGTCTTGATATATTAAAGAATGAGTCTCTTCGCCGAAGCGTTGGACTGTACCCCGCAGTCTCGACGACAGAAACTTGGTAACTGCCCGATAAAACCGCAGGGAAAAAAGCACGTCTTGCTCCATTTTTTCTGTTAGCAGCCGCCTCGGAATTGACAAGATGAGGCACTCATCAATTGTCGTGACGCTAGCAGAAGGAAGTCTTCCGTCTACAAAAGACATTTCGCCCAACACTTCCCCGCAGATGATTTTTCCAATTTCTTTTTGGCCCATAACTGATGCAGTAACGCTCAAAGTTCCCTCCAGAAGTATGTACAGGGCGTCTAAGGGCTTACCTTCGACGATCAGGGTGATGCCGGGGGGTACTTTGGTGCGACTGCTGTTGGCGATCATCCAATCGATGTCGCGGTCGCTCAATTCGCCTAATATGATTAGAACTTTGTTCATAAAGTCAGGTTAAGATCGGATACTTGGTATTTTTTACTTGTGTAATAGCGTGCTGTTGTTAAATAGTCTGACCCTGAGCGAGAGCGAAGGTTAAAATTTAATAATAAAACGCTCTACTTGATACGATTCTAATAATATTTAATAATTTTGACAGGATCGATCGACAACTGTTTTTTGGATAAGTGACATCATACATCACTTGGAGGGACGGTGCAGCAGTCGATCGCCCTAGCGCCACCGCCCTTGCTTTAGCCCCCTGGATTCCCAAAACAATTTTGAAAGCTTGATGTCTGTCGGTTTCGAGTCGGTACCCCCTCGAAAACCCAATTTTTCGATCGTGGCTGCCGGTACAGCGCCCCCAAGTACAGAATTGTAGAATGCTGCGCGCCCCTGAATTCAAAAGAGCGCGAGGGTGAAATCCCCCCCAGGATTGATTTTTATTAGCTCGCTGTGTAAATTTAAATTAACATCTAAACCCGCTGTCGGTTCTTGAATCAAATCAGCTTGAGAGTTGACTGTTCAACGCTTGAGTGCCAATCTAGGAACAACACAACTCATATTTGTGTCATTTTTCAACAAAGCTCTTAACACGAGCCCTCAAACACTTACACTTTTAACACACCGTTCATTTCATTGAGGAGTGTCTATGAAGAGTCTATTTTCCAAGTCTAGTTTTGCGTTAATAAATCTTGCAGTGTTAGCTGTTTGTTGCGGTACCCTGTCAGCGAAAGCTGAAACCGGCAACTTGCCCGATGTCGGTACAACGGCAAATGCGGCCGCTCAAAATATTGACCAAATTTTTGAGCCGGTGGCAACTTCAGCAGTTAAACTTGATGCTGAAACCGCAGCTACTAATACAAAAATTGATTCTATCAGTTGGAGCAAACTAACAGAAGCGGCAGAGCCAGCAGCCTCCGCAACAGCAGCCAACTTGCCAGTACCTGTTGTCGCACCGTCGGAATCTGCAGCAACAACATCAGAAATTGCTGGGACAGAAACGGCGAAAATCGAGCAGGCATCGATTGCTGCTGAGACACAAAACTCGCAAGAAACAGCTAAAATTTCTGATAATAGCGTCAAAGTGCAGCCAACGGTCGAGATTGCCGAAAAGCTCGATCGCCCCAATTCGGAACTGACAGCAGCAAAGGAAGAAAAAGAAGTCCAAACAGCACAAGAAGTGTTAAGCAATCCTGTCAGCACTTCCGCCTCGACCCTGACAAACCAACCGAAACTTGCCGAAAAACCCGCAGCAGTCTCCGAAAAACCTGAGATATTGGCTCAACCAACTACTATCAGACCGGGTAGAGCCACCCGTTCTGGCCCCAGCTACATCGGCATTGGCGGCAATCTAGGTTTTGGCGGAGATTCAGCCCTAGGCGACAGTTCGTTTGCGATTATTAGCAAAATTGGTTTGACAAACAATTTCTCGGTGAGACCGACTATTTTGTTCCGCGATGAGTTGACATTTTTACTTCCCGTCACCTACGATTTTGTATCTAGAGAAGCCGTCGGAGTCACCGATGATTTTGTGATTACTGCTGCTCCTTACCTGGGTGCTGGCGTAACAATTTCTACTGGCGATAACAGTAATTTTGGCTTCCTGATTTCGGGCGGTGTGGATGTGCCGCTGTCGAGGAATTTTACAGCAACAGCGGGACTTAATGTTGGTTTTCTCGACGGAGCTGAAGTGGGATTATTACTCGGTGTTGGCTATACGTTCCCGAATATTTCCCGGTAGTATTGCTGTTTGAGCAAATACAAGGCGACAAATAAATAGGCGCGGGTTGGCTGTAGGAATACGGTCAACCCTTTTTGATGGTGGAAAATCTGCCTGTGCGATCGATGTAGGGTGCGCCACAAACAGAGACCGCCGAGATTGATTTTTGTGAAAAATATAATGATGGTTGGATCGATCTGATATGTTGCACCATTCGTGTGGAACCTGTAGGGGCTGGCTTCACCCATAGCTTTAAAAGCAGCAGACAGGTTAAATAAACCCGTCCCAACCCGCTCAAAAACCCCTTATTGACGGCAGGTGCAATATATCAGCTCGATCGTACTTTCCAACGTACCACCCGAAAAAATCATGACCAAAACAGAAATCTTAGCAGCACTCAAAAATCTGACAGCAGAAGAACGTCTAGAAATCATCGAAACAGCTTCGCGGATGATGCGCGACGACATAGAACAAAAAGCCCAGCGCAAAGCCGAGAGAAAGCTCAAACTCAGAGCCTCCGCAGAAGCAGCAGTCAAAGATTATATGCCGGGAGGTATTTTACATGATTTGTGGTCTTCTGACAGCGAACCCTATTTTGAATCTGAGGAAGAATACCTGAATGCAGGGGTCAAGACTAATGCGTAGAGGTGAAATCTGGCTGGTTGCACTTGAACCTACCGTGGGCGCTGAAATAGGCAAAACCCGTCCGGTAGTAATTGTTAGCGATGAAACTGTGGGAATTTTGCTGCTTGAAGTTATTGTTCCCATCACTGACTGGAAAGAACGATACACCGAGAGAAATTGGATGGTTCGATTAGAACCAAGTAGCGAAAATGGCTTGGCTAAAGTCTCCGCCGCCGATACTTTTCAAGTCCGTTCCGTCTCGCGACAAAGGTTTGTCCGACAGCTCGGAACCTGATCCGATAAAATTATCGAAGACATTTCCGAAGCACTGACAATTGTTTTGGATCTGGATTGAATAACTAGCCAACAGCGCACAAATAGTGTTAATTATAGATAGATTGTACGGCGCGATGGCCTAAATGATTCCTATACAACTTACACTCAAAAATTTTCTCAGCTATCGCGAAGCTGCTTTAGACTTTCGCGGCTTGCACACCGCTTGCATTTGCGGGCCTAACGGTGCTGGCAAATCTTCTCTCCTAGAAGCGATCGCCTGGTCGATTTGGGGCTGTTGTCGCAGCGATACAGAAGACGATATCATTCATATCGGCGAAATTGATGTGCGCGTTGATTTCACTTTCTCCACCGGCGGCCAAATCTACCGGGTGATTCGCAACCGCCGACGCGGACAATCGGGAAGTTTAGAATTTCAGGTTAGTTTGAATGCTGCGCCGACTCAGGACGAACTTTGTTTTCGCACGCTCACTGACAAGGGACTCAGAACTACTCAGCAGAAAATCCTCGAACACATTAAATTAGATTACGATACTTTTATTAACTCGGCGTATTTGCGGCAGGGGCGTGCTGATGAGTTTATGCTCAAAAAGCCGATCGAACGCAAGCAAGTTTTAGCCAGCCTGCTCAAACTCGATCGATACGACACTTTGGCCGAACAAGCCAAGGAAAAGTCTAGAGAATTTAAAGCTAAAGTTGAAGTCCTCAAACACAGTTTGCAAACCGTACAAGAGCAACTGCAACAAAAAGACGATCTCGTCTCAGAACAAATTCAATTGCAGCAAGCAACCGATTTGCTCTCTTCACAGCAGCAAGCCGAGACAGCCGAGTTACAGCAACTCCAACTCCAGCACCACAACCGCCAAACTTGGCAAAAACTCCTCGCCGGTCACCAACAACAGCACTACAATATTTCTCAAGAATGCCGCCGCTTGCAGCAAGAACTCGTCGCGGTCAAACAGCAGGAAAATGAGCTGCAAGCCCTCCTCAAACAAGAAAATGAGATAACAGAAGGCATCGCGTATTTCCAAAACTTGCAAGCCACTGAAGAAACTCTGGCTGGGAAATTTAAGATCAACCAACAAGCCCAAATTCAGCGCCAAAAATTACAAGAACAGCAGCGCGACGAATTGAGCTTTTTGCAAAGCAAAATTCAGCAGTTGCAAGCTCAATTAGATGTTTTAGAACAAGATGAAAAAGAGGTTCTAGATGTTCTCAAACAGCAGCCGGAGGTTGAAAAAGGACTCGCGCAGTTGCAAGCAGTTCGATCGCGCATCAACGAACTTGACCAACTGCAACTGCAAGTTTCGCCGCTACTCCAACAGCAGCAGCAAAAGCAACAAAAGCTCGATCGCGCCCGCGCCGGCTTAACCGCCCGCTTAGACGAAATTAACCGACAGGTGCAAGTTCAGCAGCAGCAGCGCCAACCGCAATTGCAACAGGAAATCTCCGCCATCGCCAATCAGATTTTGCAGTTGGAAAACAAGCGAGTTTATCAAGAACGAGTCCGCGAAAAAGGCCAAGAAAGGCACAGCTTTCTGGAAAACCTGCAAGCCAAAAGCCGCGACTATCAAACCAGACTTGCCGAAATTGACCAAAAACTGCAACTGCTGCGGAAAAATGAAGGAGAAACCAGCGCCGGCGAAGGTAAAGCCTCGAATTTTGCTGAAAACGAGCAATCGAATTCGCGTTTGATGGTGCGGGATGCAAATTTTGGCAATTGTCCTTTGTGCGATCGACCTTTAGACGAACACTACTGGAATTTGGTAGTCACAAAACACCACTCCCAACAGCAGGAAATTTGGAACCAACTGTGGGTTGTGCGCGAACAGTTGGCTGTCTCCGAACGCGAAATTCAAGTCCTCAGACATGAATACCGCGAACTAGAACAGGAATTAGCGCCCTACCAAGAATTGCGGGAACGCCGCAGCCATTTGCAAGCACAATTAGATAGCCTCAGCCAAGACGAAAACAGGCTGCAAAGTATGCGTCAAGATGCGGAGGAAATAGAGCGTTTGCTGCGCGCGGGCGAGTACGGGGCTGATGATTTGAGCGAACTCCAGCAAATAGAACAGCAACTGCAACAGCTCAATTACAGCGATCGCAGTCACTCGCTCGCCCGCAGCGATGAAAAGCGCTTGCGGTGGGCGGAAATTAAGCAAGCTCAAATCAAAGACGCTCAGCAGAAACTGCATAAAATTAATGCCCGCCGGCCGGATTTGCAAACTCAATTAGCCGCCCTACAACAACAGTTAGAACAGCAAAAAAATAGCTCCCAAATTCAGCAGCAAATTCTGTCTTTAGATAGATACATTGCGGAAGTTGGCTATAATCTGGAACAGCACGAACAAGTCCGCAGCGAAATGCGCCGGACGCAGTTTTGGATTACTAGGGCCGAAAAATTGCGATCGGCAACTGTGCAGTACCCGCAAGTGCAGCAGCGGCTCAACGAAATCGCTAATTCCATCGCCGTGCGCGATCGAGATTTGCAAGCTGTCAGCGCTCAAACTTTGGCGATGAACCAGCAGTTACAAGAACATCCCGATCCTACAGCCCGAATAAGTGCGATCGAACAGCAAATAAGTCGCCGCCGCCAGCAGCTAGACCAACATTTGGGAAGTCTTGGACGACTCCAGCAGCAGCAGCAAAATTTGGAAGCTCTGCAACTTCAGCTAGTAGCTCAAAAAGAGCAAATGCAAGTTGTAAAGCGCCAGTACCGAGTTTATCAAGAGTTGGGTCAAGCATTTGGCAAAAACGGTATTCAAGCTTTAATGATTGAAAATGTTTTGCCTCAACTCGAAGCGGAAACCAATCAGATTTTGTCGAGATTGAGCGCGAATCAGTTGCACGTTCAATTTATCACTCAGCGGGCGGCTGCTTCTAAAAAAGCAACTAAATTGATTGATACTTTAGACATTTTAATTGCTGATGCTCGCGGAACTCGCCCCTATGAAACTTACTCGGGCGGTGAAGCTTTTCGGATTAATTTTGCGATTCGGCTGGCGCTGGCGAGACTGTTGTCTCAGCGGGCGGGCACGGCTTTGCAAATGTTGATTATTGATGAGGGATTTGGGACTCAAGATGCGGAAGGGTGCGATCGGCTGATTGCTGCAATTAATGCGATCGCCCCTGACTTCGCCTGCATCCTCACCGTTACCCACATGGCGCAGCTCAAAGAAGTTTTTCAAGCCAGGATTGAAGTAAGCAAAACTGCTCGGGGGTCTGCCATTAGTTTGTCGGTTTAGCAGAATTGACTGGTCTTTGCGAAGCAGGAGAATCAAAAAGTAGAAAGGGACGTGTCAGGTTAACAAATAACAATTATCAAGTCGTTTGTAGTGAGGACTCAAGTCATGATTAGCCTACAATTTAGCTTTGACGACTTGGGCGATCGCTACAAAGTTGACGGTAGGTAATTTACCGGACATCACATGACTCTGTTCAAAAGGCTAAATTAATCATAAGATCGTAAAATAAGAATACCTCAAACTATTTATAATTTTTTATAGTTCTGTCTGCTCCTTGAGAGTGTGAGTATTGACACCGATGAACACAGACTATTTGCACCGGTCTCTTCTAGAACGGGCGATCGCCGCGTCTAGCAGCAGCATCCTGATTGCAGATGCTACGAAGCCTGATACACCTATTATCTACTGCAATCGTGCTTTTGAGAAACTGACTGGTTACAGCAGCGAAGAAGTTATGGGACGCAACTGCCGGTTTTTGCAAGGCCCGGATACCGATCGCGCCCAATTAGACCAACTCCGCAGCAGTTTGCGATCGGGTACGGAAATTAAGGTAATTCTCAAAAATTACCGCAAAGACAAAACTTTTTTTTGGAACGAATTAACCGTTTCCCCCGTGTTAGATGGCGAGGGAAAATTAACTCATTTTATCGGAGTTCAGAACGATATTACCAAAAGAGTCGCAGCCGAAACAGCCAGGGAAGAAAGCGAAGAAAGATTGCGGGCGATCGCCACTGCGACTCCCGTTCCCATGATAATTACGCGCTTGGAAGACAGCACGATATTTTACGCAAATCCAGCCTTCGGGGAAAGCTTGGGTGTGAGTTACCAAAAATTGGTCGGCAGCAAAAAAAACGACTTTTATGCCAATACAAGCGACCGCTGTCACTTGCTAGAATTAGTCAAACAAAACGGCTTTAGCGACAGCCAACAAATCTGCCTCAAAAAAGCAGACGGCAGTTTTTTTTGGGTAAAAATGTCGATGCGAGCGATCGATTTTAACGGCGAAGCAGCAATTTTATCGGCATTTTACGATATTAGCGATCGCGTAGAAGCAGAAACAGCACTCAGAGTCAGCGAAGCGAGGTTCCAAAAACTAGCCGCCAACCTTCCCGGCATGATTTATCAGTTTCAGTTAGCAACAGACGGTAGTGTGTCATTTCCCTACGTTAGTTCCGGCTGCCGCGAACTCTGGGAATTAGAACCGGAGGCGATCCAAAATTCTGCTACTCCCGCGATCGAAATGATTCATCCTCATGATGTGCAAAGCTTCCAGGAATCTGTCGCTATCTCGGCTAAAACTTTAGAGGCTTGGCGCTGGGAAGGCAGATTTGTTTTACCGGGCGATCGTATCAAGTGGATTAGCGGAGCTTCCCGACCAGAAATCGGCGAAAAAGGTGACATTATTTGGGACGGATTGTTGATTGACATTAGCGATCGCAAACAAGCAGAATCAGCACTGCGGCAAAGCGAAACCCGATTCCAAAAAATGACCGCCAACGTGCCGGGAATGATTTATCAATACTTGCGGCATCCCGACGGTTCCAATCAATTCACTTATGTCAGTCCCGGCAGTTGGGAACTCTACGAATTAGAACCAGAAAAACTACAAAAAAACGCAGCTTTTCTGTGGTCTGCCGTGCATCCAGACGACATCCAATATTTATTAGAATCCCTAGCTATTTCCGGACAAAATTTACAACCTTGGAAATATGAAGGGCGGATCGTTACCAAGTCAGGAAAACTGAAATGGATTCGCGCCATTGCCCGCCCCGAACAGCAACCCAACGGCGATATAGTTTGGGAAGGGGTGACAATCGATATTAGCGATCTCAAGCTAGCAGAAATCGCTTTGGGCGCGTCAAAAATCGCCCTGCAACAAGCCAATCAAGAACTTGAAAAGCGCGTCCTAGAACGCACGGAAGCTTTGCAAAGTTCCCAAAAAATGCTGTGGTTGGTCATCAACAACATCCCTCAGTTTATCGCCTGGAAAGATCGAGATTTAGTTTACCTCGGCGGCAACAAAAATTTTGCCAAAGTAGCAGGTTTCAATCACCCGAGTCAAATTCCCGGTCTCACCGACTTCGATATGCCCTGGAAGCCCGAAGAAACAGAATTTTTTCGAGCCTGCGACCGCCGCATCATGGCAAAAAACACCCCAGAATATCACATTATTGAGTCGCAACTGCAAGCCGACGGCACCCAGCGCTGGCTGGATACAAATAAAATACCTTTGCACGACAATTGCGGCAATGTTGTCGGCATTTTGTGTACTTTTGAAGACATCACCGACCGACTTTCCCTACAAGCTAAAGTCCGGGCCAGCGAGGAACTATTTCGCAAAATTTTTGAAGATGCACCCATAGGTATCTACTTAGCCAATTTAGACGATAACAAGTTAGTGCGAGTCAATAAAGCTTACTGCGAAATGCTGGGATATACTGCTGCCGAATTGCTCGGGAAAACATTCATAGAAATTGGGCATCCTGCGGACAATCAAACAAACCTTCAAGTTGCTGCTGCTCTCCACCGGGGAGAAATTACGAGCTATCAAATCGAAGTCCGCCAGATTGCGGGTACAGGTAAAATTGTTTGGGTAAACGTGACATCTACTGCGATCCGAGACGGCGAAGGAAAACCTATTTACAACTTAGGGATGGTTGAAAATATTACCATTCGCCAAATTTCCGCCGCAGCACTCCAAGCTTCCGAATCTCAATTGAGAAAACAAGCAGCCCAATTGCAAGAAGCCTACGAACAGCTACAACACACTCAAATCCAATTAGTTCAATCTGAAAAAATGTCGAGCCTGGGTCAGATGGTGGCTGGCATCGCCCACGAAATCAACAATCCTGCAACTTTTATTCACGGCAATATTTCTCACACTCACAATTATTTTCAGGATTTAATAGAACTGTTGAATCTCTACCAGCACTGCTACCCTTCCCCAGTTGCTCAGATTGTTGAAAAAATTAAGGAAATAGAGTTGGATTTTCTCAAGGAAGATTTGCCAAAAATGCTCAATTCTATGCAGGTAGGAGTAGAAAGAATTAGTAAAATTGTGCTGTCGCTGCGGAATTTTTCGCGGCTGGACGAGTCAGAAATGAAGTTTGCAGACATTCATGAAGGAATTGACAGCACGCTGTTAATTTTGCAGCACCGATTGCAGCCGAAAAGTGACAAACCCCAAATTGAAATTATTAAAGAATACGCAAAAATATCGAAAATCTACTGTTGTGCGGGGCAGTTAAACCAGGTATTTCTAAATATTATTAGCAATGCGATCGATGCTCTAGAAAACCAACCGCAACCTCGGACGATCGTGATTCGCACCCTGATGAAAAAAGCCTTGTTGACCGATCGCAATCAAAGCCAGGTCGATGGGTGCGATCGCATTGTCGTTTGTATCGCCGACAGCGGCCCGGGAATGACCGAAGAGGTTCGTAAACGGATATTTGACCCTTTTTTCACGACCAAACCGGTCGGGTCTGGCACAGGCTTGGGATTGTCCATCAGCCATCAGATTGTGGTAGAAAAACATAGGGGAAGTCTGCGGTGCATCTCAGCGCCCGGAGAGGGAGCGGAATTTTGGATTGAAATTCCGTGCCCAGCGATCGTCCAGATCATCTAAAAGTTTCAATATTTAACTTTTAATTGCCAATTGCTGTGGGTGCTAGAGCGATCGGGGTTTTGAATTAAGCCGTTAGTGTCAACAAACAGGTCAAATGTAGTACCTGTCTGCTGTCTGACGATTGAGAGCAGAACCCTCCGCTACCCCCGCAACGATTCGGGGGAACCGGAAGCAGCTCTGGCGTCTACCCCTAGTCCCCAACAATCAGGGGGGATGCCACGGAAGTCTGCTTTTGGATATAAACCAGATAGACAAAGGTTTTCAGGGAATTGTTAACACCAGTGGAATTAACCGCACTCACAGGCCGAAATTAATTGCATTCAGCGGTGCGCTCATCTGCTGCCCTTATTCATTAGGCAATTATGCTGAAAAAATTACCTTTCTCGTGGTCTCGCTACATTCCAGCCGGGTTGACGCTCGTTTTGGGTGTGGGACTGTCGGCCCTGGCATTTGCCTTGGTTTGGGACTGGGAAGACAAGCGCCGCGACTACGAAATGCACCGCCGCATTGACGATATTTCGATCGGCATCGAACGCCAGATCAACTCGGACTTAGACGCAGTTCTCGCCCTCAGCGACTACATGAAAGCCTTCAGCGCCGTCGAACGTTCCTCTTTTGCCAGCTTTGTCGGCCGTCCCCTATCCGTCCACCCCAGCCTGCAACTGCTGGCTTGGGCCCCCCGCGTCCCCAGTTCCGAGCGGCTCAACTACGAAGCCAAAGCCAGAACCGAAACCGACTCCAGCTTCGAGATTACAGAGCGCGGCCCCCGAGGAGAACTGCGTAAGGCCGACCAGCGTGCCGAATACTTCCCGGCTTTCTACGTGGAACCAACAGCCGGAAACGAGACAGCGTTGGGCTTTGACCTCGCCTCTGCTCCGAAAATCCGGGCGGTGATCGATCGAGCGCGCGATACCGGAGAAATGATTGTCACCAGCTACATCGGGCTAACTGAGGGCAATTCCGCCGAACCCGGTCTTTTGGTAATAGTTCCGATTTACCAAAACAGCACTAAACCGATTACCCTCGAATCGCGCCGCCAACTGCTGCAAGGATTTGTTCTGGGCATATTTCGAGGCAAAGATATTTTTCAAACCTCTTTAAAAGGACGCAATACCGACTACCTCACCATTTATCTCGCCAGCGAGGCTTCAGACAAGCAACCAGCAGTGCCGCTGTTACCGCCAACGGGGAAGCCGATTCTCAAAGATCGGGCTCCTGAGAGCCAAATTCAGCAATTTGCGTTGATTTTCCAATCAGCCACCCAACAAGTGCTGACAGCATCGGCCGCGGCAGAGCGAGAGCTGCGTTCCAACTGCCCGATTCAGGACGATCGAGATCCAAATCGCACAGCCTGTCAAAGGATGCTAAAAATTAGCGGCCGCCAGTGGTCTCTGTATGTGTCCGCAACGCCGGAAATTCGCAAGATTCGCAAGCACTGGCGCTCTTGGGGAACTCTGACTATGGGGATGCTGTGGACTCTGATTCCAGTCACATATATGCTGACTGCTTTGAGCCGCACCGCCCAAATCGAAAAGCTAGCCCGAGAAAGAATTAGCCAAGCCGAAAAGTTACAGACTGCTTACCAACAGTTGGAACTCGAACAAGTTAAATCCGAGGAACTGCTGCTGAACGTTTTGCCGGCAGCGATTGCGCTGCGTTTGAAGGACAACGAACACAATATCGCCGAAAGTTTTGCGGAAGTGACTGTGATGTTTGCCGACATTGTGGGCTTTACAGAGCTTTCGTCGAGAATTTCAGCTACTGCGGTGGTGCAAGTTCTCAACGATATTTTTTCGGCTTTTGACCACTTGGCCGATCGCCACGGTTTAGAGAAAATTAAGACTATTGGTGATGCTTACATGGTTGTCGGCGGTTTACCTACGCCGCGAGAAGATCATGCCGAGGCAATCGCCAATATGGCGATCGATATGCTGCACGAAATTCGGCTTCTGAGTTTAGATCATTCAGAACCTTTCAGCATTCGGATCGGGATTAGCAGCGGCCCTGTAGTTGCCGGTGTCATCGGCTTAAAAAAGTTTATTTACGACCTTTGGGGCGACACAGTAAATATTGCTTCGCGCATGGAATCCCACGGCATAACCGGCTGCATTCAAGTCACCGCCGAAACCTACGAAGTATTAAAGGATAAATATACATTTCAGAAGCGCGGCGCTATTCAAATTAAGGGCAAGGGATACATGATTACTTATTTGCTGACAGGCAAAAAATATGATTGACACCGCCCGAAAGCGGATACAAGGCTGCGAATCGCGATCGCCAAGCTAAGATACGATAAGTTCAAGGTATTCTGTCACGCCTCCACCAAAAAAAGGAAAAACCATGACGACGCTGCTAATTCAAAGCATGAGCGTCCCACTGACTGTCAATCTCCCTGCGATCGAATCGATGACAGTTGAACAGTTCTATGAATTCTGTCTGGTTAATCGCGATTTGAGAATTGAGCGTACAGCCAGCGGGGAAGTTATTATTATGCCACCAGCCTTTTCAGATACAGGGAACCGCAACGGTAAGATTGCCGTACAATTGGGGAACTGGGCAGAACAAGATGGCACAGGTGAAGCGTTTGACTCCAGTGCAGGCTTTAACTTGCCGAATGGAGCAACCCGCTCTCCCGATGCCTCATGGATTAAACTAGAGCGCTGGAATGCCTTAACTGAAGCACAAAAAGCCTCATTCGCACCGATTTGTCCCGACTTTGTGATTGAATTGCGATCGGCTAGCGACACTCTCAAGGGATTGCAAAACAAGATGCAAGAATATATTGACAACGGTGTATCGCTCGGCTTTTTAGTCGATCGCAAAAACCGAAAAGTCTACATCTACCGTCCCGATCGCGAACCTGAAATTTTAGATAATCCTGAAACAGTCAGCGCCGATCCAGAGTTACCGGGATTTGTCTTGCGGATGGCAAAAATCTGGTGATTTAGATCGTTATATCGTTTCCGGTTGCATCGGAATGATTTAACCGCAGAGAACACAGAGGACACAGAGGGAGAGAATAGATATCTGAATACAGGACGATGCTACCGGATTTGATATTACACCATACTCAAAGACATTAATTCATCGGTCATTTCAAAATTAGCCGTCACGCTTTGCACGTCGTCCAAATCTTCCAGCGCGTCCATTAACTTCAGGAGCGATTTGGCTTTTTCAGGAGTTTCTATTTCCACTGTATTGCTCGGAATCCAGCGATTTTTTGACTGCAAAACTGTAAAATTTTGTTGTTTCAAATGACACTCCCCGCTCTTTCAGAGACTGGGATTCTTGGTTCATAGATACCTTATTTTTTAGCTCGAATCACTAAATCAATTAACTGTTCTCTTCCCCAGAGTTGTACCCCATTCGCTTTAGCCAGTTTATGAGCATTGGATGTAAACATACTGTTTGTAATAACGATCGCATCTTGCGCTCCGTAATACTTAACCGCACTAACCACTTCTTGCACGGCGGAATTTCCCACTTTTCCTTGATAGCGTTTTGCCTGGACAACGGTTTTCTTGCGGGCTTTAGAGAGAATCAAGTCCGCACCAAAATCCCCTGTTTTGGGTGTCATTTCGACCGCATAACCGAGATTACGGAAACAGCAAGCTAAAAATTCCTCAAACTCTTCTCCTGTCATGCGATCGACCTGATCGATTAAATACCCAATCTCTGCCACTTCTAACCGCGTAGAACCTGCTAAAATCTGCTTGAATTTTTTCAGCAGAATTGCACTCAACTTAGTAGAAGGAGAATGAGAAGATAAGGGAGGAGCTTGTGATTCAGTATCTATTAAATTCGCAATCTTTGGCACGTCTAATCGCCCAGCAACTTTTAGGATTTTTTGGAAATTTTGCAGCATACTCGAACTCAAATTATTAGTAGAAGGAGAATCAGAAGATAAAGAGGGAATTTGTGATTCAGCTTGGACTTCAGTTTGTGCTTCAGTGGGTGGCGGTACCGCAGCCTCGATCCAAGTTTGCTGGGCTGGCTTTTGAGCTTGCTTTCTTTTGCTCAAAACAGCCCGTTGAATTGTCAGCAAAATTTTCCCCTCTTGTTGATTAATTTCACCGTCAGCCTCGATCATCTCAGTGCATCGCTTTAAAAGTGGTTCGGCAAAGTCAAGTTCGAGTTGTGCAAGTAAAATATCCAACTTGGGAAGCAATTTAGATTTATTTGTCACAGCTTCAATCTCAGCTAAAGTCCTGGGATTTAAATTCGCCGCTCGTAATTCCGGTAATAACTCATCCCATCGAGTGAATTTTTTGCTGGCATAGACGACATACACCAAAATCCAATCCATCACCGTTTCTTGTGCGATCGCTGTCTCTAAATATTGCTCACTTTCCGCTTGCAATACCTCTTGTAAATCTTCGAGCTTGGTTTCGATTTCAGAGGAATCGAGATCGGCTTCATAAAACCGACAAGCACCGTATCCCAGCGCGTAAATCATTGCCGCACTGGCGCTAGCATTAATTACCGCACCCGCCAAGGGAATATTGCTGACAAGCGTAACTCCAGCTTCGATCGCTAAATTGCTCCCCAAGGATAAACCGAAAATAGCGACAACTTCTTTTTGGCGATCGCTCGATTGCAAATCCATTCCATAGGCGGCAGCTATTTGATAAACCAACTCGGCGGATAACGCCGTAATTGCCGCTAAATCCATGCCAGCCAATGCCAAAGCTGCGCCCGGAACTAAACTGCTAACCAAGCCACTTCCTGCCGCTAGCAAGGCTTTTTCCACCATTAAGCGATGTGCGATTTCTTGAGGTTTCTCGTGAGGATATTGGCGCTGCAACTCTCGAACTTGCGCCTCGGCAGTCACGACATCAACTTTATTGATCGCACTAACTAACCAGTCGATTTTGAAATTTTGGGTCAGTTTTTTCAGGATAGGACTCTGCGAAATAAAAACTAGGGATGAACCAAAAAAATTGGGAACTTGCATTGCTGCACTTCCCGCACTCGCCCCTGCATTCCCCACCGCACTCGCGGTATTAACAAAAATCGCACTTCCAGCACTGACGGCTGCATTCCCCACCGCACTCGCCGTATCAACAATCGCACTTCCAGCAGTGCCGGCGGCATTCCCCACCGCACTCGCCGTATCAACAATCGCACTTCCCGCACTCGTCGCCGCATTTCCTACTGCACTCGCGCTTGCAGAGACGGCTCCGAACACGGAACCGAACCAATTGGATTTACCCCCTGGTTCAGCCTGCACCTTTGATTCGGATCGATCCTTGGTTTCTGATACTTCGGTTGCTGAGAGAACTTCTTCTGAGTGGGTGCTGTCTATTTTGCTTTCGTTTTTATCTAGCATGGCTTTACTGTGGGTTGAGATTTACTGTGGGTTGAGATTTTCAATGCAGCTTTTTCAGCAATGCGTTGGATTGACACTCCCCCCTTGCGTACAGATGGGGATTCGTTTCCTGGTAATAGTGTAGCGCGATCGTCCTGCTGGCGAGTTTTCGTCTTTTTTTGCAGTGCCAGCAGGATGCTCCCGATCCCTCATCTTTCAACCATTAAACCATACTCAAAGACATCAATTCATCTGTCATTTCAAAATTAGCCGTCACGCTTTGCACGTCTTCCAAATCTTCCAGCGCATCCATTAACTTCAGGAGCAATTTAGCTTTTTCAGGAGTTTCTATTTCCACTGTATTGCTCGGAATCCAGCGATTTTCTGACTGCAAAACTGTCAAATTTTGTTGTTTCAAAACCTCAGCAAGCTTTTCCAAATTAGCCACATTTGTAAAAACCTCTGCACCTTCAGTATCCTCATCAATTGATATCAAATCATAGGATTCTGCTTCGCCTTCTAGGGAAGCTTCAAACAATTGTTCCTCATCAATCGGGCCGCCCACGGTACAAACCCCTTTCTGGTCGAACATCCAGCCCACACAACCAGTTTCGCCCAAATTGCCGCCATTTTTACTAAAAGCTTCTCGCAAGTCAGCCGCCGTGCGGTTGCGGTTGTCTGTCAGGGCTTCAATCAAAATCGCCACCCCGCCAACGCCGTAACCTTCGTAGCGAATAGCTTCTAATTCCGAACCCCCCCCGGCCAAACCAGCACCTTTGGCGATCGCCCTTTCGATGTTTTCATTAGGAATATCCGCCGCCTTGGCTTTTTCAATAGCTGTCCGCAGTTGAAAATTGCCGGCGGGATCGGGAACTCCGCTGCGGGCCGCGACAATAATTTCGCGAGATATTCTAGCAAAAACCTTGCCTTTAACAGCGTCAACTCTCGCTTTTTGGCGTTTAATATTCGCCCATTTACTGTGTCCAGCCATATCGATTATTGTTAGTCAGTAGTCATTAGTCAGCAGTCATTTTTCTAGTTAAACCGGATCGCAGTTTCAGCGTCCGTCAGGTGGGAAGTATCGCCATTAAGTTCGATCGACCATTGTACATCTTCCCGCACCACTTTCACCAAACAGCACAGAGAAGCGTTAATTTCCGTTTCAGCACCGCCCGCCAGCCCGATCGCACTTCCCAAAACCGACGCACCGTGACCTACTAATAACATATCTTCGGGAAACTCAGCAGCGAGGCGTTTAGCAGTTTCCCCCGCCCTTTTGAGACAAGCTTCCCCAGTTTCGGGATAACTAGCAATACCGCCTTTGTAAGCAGCATCAATCCTGGGAAAACGCCTGCACAAATCTGCGACAGACTCAGTTTCCGGCATTTCCGTCATCCATTCAGGATTCAGCCATTCGCAAAGTCCCCACTCTAGTTTTATCGACAAATCAAGAGCTTCTGCCGCGTGATTGGCAGTTTGGACAGTTCGCAGAAAAGGGGAAGCAAAAATATGAGAAATTCCTTCACCTTTGAGGCGATCGGCGAGTTGTTTGGCTTGAATGTGACCGTCTTCGGAAAGGTGCGGATCGTAGCGGTGTTCTGCGGTGAGAAACCAGTCGGGGTTTACGAAGTCGATGCGGTTTCCGTGTCGTGCGATCCAGACTGTTTGTGGCATTAGTTGGTTTTAGTTTGGCTTCTTGATGTAATATTATATCAAGGTTTGGTAGTTGGATTTGTTGCCAAGCTATTGATTTGATGTTTTTAACCGCAGATGCACGCAGATAGACGCAGATGGATTGGGTAAGGGGGTGATGCGGTGATGGGTGCGATCGTCGAAATTTTACCCTTAAAGTCTTTCCAGCCATTTTTGCAGGGCTAAATCAATTAATTGACCTGAAGTAAATTTACAGGCGCGCTTATCTAACTCGTCTATAGTTTCTAAGATATTCGGATAGTGTTCGGCAATTTTCATTTCAATAAAAATAGTTTTTACATCTTTAGCTAAATCTATATATTTCATTTCTTCATAAGTGAAAATTTTAGATTTGACAGAGCTTTCAATAAGTTTAATTGCGCTGTTTATATACTCTATCAAGCTTTTTTGGATAAAATAAGTATGTGTATAATTTTGTCGCCATTGTTGGATGTTTGTTATGTTTTGCTTGACTTTTTCTGTTTGATTACCTATTACTTTCTTGCGAGAGCTAATTTTAGAACCAATTCCACTTGTAACATAACCCTCAATCAATGCCTTGTCATTCCAATCTGTCCAAACTCTTGCTCTTGAAATAGTTTTACTTGTCAGACCTTTTAAAGGTAGCCACAAAAACAAGATGAGATTTCCTTTACTGTCAGAACATAACTCTGCACAGAATTTACTGGTCTTACTGTTGCCATTTCCGAACTTAATACTGCCACTAGCAGTGATTTCTTCCATTCGTCCATCGAAGCTAAGAATTTTATGCCTGATTTTCAATATGTCTTCCTGTTCACTAAGCTCGCACTGACTTAATAGTTTTATAAATGCTTTAGGTGGACTCGGTATATTATCAGTCCTTTCTGTTTGCCGATCTGCAATCTCTACTCGTGCAATATGTTCGGTATCTACATCTTTCAGTTGTAAAGATAATTTTTCCCCGTCAGGAACGATCGCAAATTGCAAAAACTGAAAAAATAGCCCGTGATACTTCCTGTCGGTAAGATTATCCCTGTGAAATTTTGGCGTAATTGCGATTAAGCGAACGGGTTGAGCGTAATCCACGCGATCGGCAAAAGGTTTGTGTTCCAACAAAGCATCGTAATAACGAGTTAACTGCTGGACGATATATCGATCTTCAGCGTTTTTTAACTCCACCACAACTAACTGTTTATTCTCGTCCACCGCTATAATATCGCATCTTTGTTCGTTAACAGTGAATTGCCGCTTGATGACCGTCAAACCGAGTAAACTTTGCAAGTGAACTTCGACAAAATCCTCTACAGCCTCTTCGCTGACAAATTCCCACCCTGTCCCTGTTTTCCTCAATGCGGCGCTGCTTAGCATTTTGACAATTCTTAAAGTCTTTAACCAATTTTACCGCAACTATGGGTTACGAGCGCCGCAAGTATTTAACATTGCGCTAAAATTAAATCAGTCATTCTCTATTATCCAATGGCTCAATCTATAAAGCAACTCCAGGCTTAAATTCAGGTCAAGCCCAGCGATACCGTTAAGGCGATCGTACTTTCATGGCTGAATCTGTCCAACGCTAATCAAGCGCGACTTGGAACGCCTAATCGCAGAAATTACTGAGGAAAGCGAGGGATATCAGTGGGGAGAAATTGACACAGCAAACGAGTTTCAACCTCTGGGCCAAGAACAAGCCATCGCAATGAGTCTCTCCGTCTTGGAAGATTACCAAAAAAGCAAGATGGGCATTTCGGGCGATCGGGTTAAGGCATGGGCAGATAATTTATGAAGCGATGTTTTGGCTACCTATGCCAAAATAGAGTTACAAAATAAAGTTAACCATTCATCATAACTTTTATGACCCTTACACTCACCTTACCCCCCAAACTAGAAGCACTGCTGCGCCAACGGGCTGAAAGTACAGGACAAGATATAACCAGCGTTATCCTAGCTGTTCTCGCGTTCGGACTTAGCTTTGATGAAAGCGATTTCTTCGAGGCATTGGAAGGGATTCAACGCGGACTTGATGACTTCGATCGGGGTCAATTTTCTAGTCTGGAAGATTTTGTCGATCGACAAAACCAGAAATACGGACTTTCTTTGGAAGCATGATCGTCTATCGCATTGAATTTTCCAGTACAGCTCAATCTGAAGCTGATGCAGCGTTTCTGAATTTTTCCCAATTCACGACTCCCGATCGCGCTCAAGCATGGTATCAGGGTCTGATTAAAGCGATTTCCTCACTTCAAGAAATGCCCCGTCGTTGTGTTTTAGCCCGTGAAAACGCATTCTTCAGCCAAGAGATTCGCCAGCTTCTATATGGAAGTGGTAAAACCACCTATCGCATACTATTCACTATTCTTGACGATCGACCCATACCAACGGTGAGGATTATCCACATTCGCAATGCACTCCAACGTGCCATTGGCGAACCCCAAGAAGAGGCATAACTTTATGCTTAGCTTATCTAATTTTTGGGAAATAAGCGATCGCGAATTCCATTCGCCCGGTAACTTCTTCCAGTCCGCAGAGGCGGACATCGTTTGTACAGCCGCGAATTCCATTCGCCCTGTAACTTAATTTGTAGAGACGCGAATTACATTCATCTCCTAACTCGCAGCATCTTATTTCCGCCTTTTTGAAACTCATAAGGAGTCTCTTGAATTTCTACGCGAAAATTTCTATTTTTCAATTCGGTAATAATCGGACTTAAATGCTCAGATTCCTCTCCGCTAAAACTTTGCAACAGCGGAAACACCCGCACTTCCTTAGCAACCCGACACATTTCCATAATTGCTTCTAGATGAAATTCTTCCGAAAGCAGGTGAGAATAAGCAAATAAGAAATGGCTGCACAAAGCTAAATCAAACTGACCGTCATTGAAAGGCAAAATCGGCAATTCAGCATTTATGTAGCGGCCTTGCTCCAAACCAGAGGGAAAATCTGCTAAAAATTCCTGCATCGCCTTCATTCGCACTTCACCTAGCTGGTACGGCGATTCAAAACTGTTCCACAAATAGCCGTCTACATTTGCCTTAACAGCGTCAATCACAGTTTGATATGTTTCTTGGATGCGATCGCCAATTTCCACCGCCGTAAACTGATACACTGGATCGCAAGAAATTACCTTTCTACCTTGGCGAGTCATTTCGGCATTGAAGCTCGCCGGGCCGCCCGCACAATCAAGAATTGCTAGCTTCAGATCCGTTGATGTCAGGCTAAACATTCCTATGTATTCATCCAAGCAGCGTCCCCAGGGAATTACTTTATCTAATTTTAGTGACACTTGTTCTTTGTCCCGCAGAGAGAATTATTTAATATTTTACATCAACAGGACTTGCGCGTCGCAGTTCAAAAACCCGGTTTCTTCATCAATGTATCGAGAAAGCAGCCACTATTTTCAAAGAAACCGGGTTTTGTAGGGGTAGTGCCAAGAGTGCCTACCCCCTCCACGGACGATCCAATCAAGGCGATTTCTTTCTCTCCCTTTTCTGGGGCGGGTTGATTTGTATCCTGAGTTGTGTATAAATAATTTTGGTCAAACAAGCTCCTAATTCTAACAACAGCTTGCTTGCTTTACACTTTCTTTACAAAAGACAAGCTCGATTGCCTCACAATTTTATGATTCCACCTGTGGATTTTGTAACCAAGCGAGGCTACACTAGACAACAGGGAAAATAACCTAAAATCAACTAGCTAACTTGCTCTCATTCATTGGCAGGCTTCAACCAGGAAACAAAGATGAAACATACCGTTAAAACCGCTACAAATCTGAGTTTTTCAGCACTCCTGGTGCTGGGCAGTTCGCTGCCCTGTACAGCTCAGTTGCCTGCCGTCAGAAATCGTGCACCCGTACCGCCGCCTCCTCCTCCGGGTTCTAGTTTGCCTAGAGGCAATTCGGTTGGTTCGCTGATACAAGAAGCAGCTTATTCTTTAGGTTCGGGCGATCGCATTGCTTTAGATATCTTCGGCGTTCCAGAATTCAGCAAAGAATATCAAGTGTTAGTTGACGGGACGCTCAATTTGCCAATCATTGGCAGCGTCTCAATTCAAGGATTGACGCTGCAACAAGCCGCTAACGTCATTACCAAGCGCTACGAACCCTTCATCAATGTTCCCGTTGTCACCGTGACTCTGATGCTCGCTCGCCCCCTAAATATAGGTATTGCAGGTGAAGTTACTCGCCCCGGTTCCTATAAAATTAATCCTGTCAGAGAAGGCTCCGGAGGAGGACTAAAATTTCCGACTTTGATGGAAATGCTGCAACTTGCAAAAGGGGTGACATCAGCAGGAGATATGCGAAACGTCCAAATTCGCCGTCCCCGCAGAGGTGGGCCAGAACAAGTTACTACAGTGAATTTGCAGGATTTTTTAGACACGGGAAATTTGCGCCAAGATGTCACAATCCGAGATGGCGATACAATTTTTGTACCGACAGCAAGTGCGCTGAATACTCAAGAAGTCCGTCAAAGAGCAAGTGCTAATTTTTCCGCTGATATTACTAAACCAATTGGTGTGGTAATTGTGGGAGAAGTGAACCGGCCGGGGCCTTATACTGTATTTGCTTCGGATGTGCGATCGACCAACCAACAAACAGATTTGAGTTTTGTAGCTATCGACCAGCAGCAAGGAGCCGTTGTGGGCTTGCCAACAATCACTAGAGCGCTCAAAATTGCCGGCGGTATCACTACAGAAGCTGATATTCGCCGCGTGCAAATCCGCCGCCAAGTCAGAGGCGGCAACGAACAAACTATCATGGTAAATCTGTGGGATTTGTTGCAAAAAGGCGACTCTACTCAAGATATTTTGCTGCAAGAAGGAGATAGCGTGATCATCCCGACAGCATCTACTGTAGACTTGACTGAAGTTGCTCAAATCGGAAGTACCAGTTTCTCTCCAAATGCGATTAGCATCAATGTTGTGGGGGAAGTAATCAGGCCAGGAGCTTTACTGGTTAAACCCAGTACATCCCTGCACCAAGCTTTGCTCACCGCAGGCAGTTTCAATCAATTGCGGGCGAAAAAAGACAAGGTAGAACTGCTGCGTTTGAACCCGAACGGTACTGTTACTCGCCGCACTATCGATGTGGATTTTGCTCAAGGGTTGAATCCTGACAATAACCCAGTTCTCCGCAACAATGATGTGATTCTCGTAGCGCGAGCGGGCTATACCAGGGTAGCAGATAATATCAATAGTTTCTTGCAGCCCGTCGTCGGAGTTGCAAGTGGTATCAGCGCTGTTAGCGGAGTTTTTACTGGGTTTCAAGCAACTATCAACGCTTTTCAAAACTTGTTTTTGGGAGGAGATTTCGAGCGGAAAAATCAACTCAGACAGATTCGCGAACAACGTCAAGACAGACAAGAGCAACGTGAAGACAGACAGCTAGAAAGAGAGATACAACGTGAAGATAGACTACAGCAAGCAGAAGACAGAAGACTGCAACTCGAAGACAGACGCTTGCAACTCGAAGACAGACAGCGGCAGATAAATCTTGAGAATCGGCAACTAGAAATCCAGCAGCAGCAACTTCAGCTCCAAAATCAGCAGCAAATGCAGCCGCAGCAAATTCAGCCAATGACTCCTTGATATTTAGTCCTGTAAAATAACCGTTACAGCTTATTCCATGTAGGTGCAGTACGCAATCCCAGCCGAGTTTCTTTGCAGTTCGAGACCTGTAATATCGGGTTCGGCTAAATAGATATAATACCAAATCCGGGTTTGGACTCCTCTCGCTCAACCAGTCAGCCTCCGGCCGACATCGTTTGTGCAAACCTGATTTCAACCTCCGGATCGTAAAGGGGGTATGTTACTGCGCGCTGTTAAGGGAGAATTTAAAATATCTAACAGAACTTTTCTGTATATATCTAAACCTTTAGCATTGAGGTGAACGCCATCAATTGTTAAATCTGCATTCAGAGCTTTGTCCTTAAACAATGCTTGGATGCCGCGAGATTCCACAGGAATATTTTCGTCGGAGGCTACTCGATCGATGAGAACATTGATTTCGTCAACTCTAGCAATTGTGCCTGCAAATTTAGGATTGTAGCTAGCGGCAAGAGTTGAGTAAAAAGCAGGAATCAGAATAATCTGTTTTGTTTCGAGCGATCGCATAATTGCGATCGCCTGTTTTAAATTGCTGACAAACTGCTCGTCGCTAATGCCGTACATAGCATCATTTGTGCCGATCGCCAAAATCGATTTTTTGCAGGTAAACCCCTGGGGTACTACAAGTTTTAGCTGTTCTAGCAGCGAAACAGAACTCATGCCGCCGATCGCAAAATTAAAGTTTTTTTCTCCCAAAGAATCGCCCAGGGCCGAAGAAATAGAATCGCCCCACACGCAACCTTCATATTGGTGCTCTTTAATTTGTTGTACCTGATTGTAAACCGAAACTTGCCACCACAGTGCAGAGCTAACAGTATCACCCGAAACTTGCGGGTTAGCTAACACCCGAAATGGGATGTACGCGGATAGCGACAACGCTAAGAGGACGGAAATCAACCTAAATTTAACTTTCATAAAACTTGCTTTAGCTTCCTGTTACTTCAGTTTATGCTATTGCTTTAACCAGCAGTCAGGATTTCTGCAAATTTAGCGAAATTGCGATTTTTGACATACTCACCCACCTTTGATGTACGGTGAGTATGTCAAAGGAAAGGCTCCTGCAAATGTGCCGACACCTCACGCCGTTGAATACAAACATAACCAAAACCCAGCCGGAGACATTTTCGTGAAAGCTGAGAAAACAGTTAGGCAAGCTAGATTGGATGAAATATAGCAATCCTAAATGATTCAGATAAATTTGTAGGGGTAGTGCCCCCGTGCCTACCCCCCCTATCTATCGGGTTCTTTACGAGGGGATTGCCCCTACAATAATTATGCAAATGATTTAGGATTGCTATACCCTAGAAATTATGTTCATCAAACAAATATCCTTGAATGCAGATAAAATAAGCGATTTCCAGCAGTGGAAAAAAGCCAACGGCGATGATTTTTCACTCTGGGATTATCTTTTGGGATCTGCTAATATTGAAATTGCCATAGCTTTCACAAAACTATTCTGGCCAGATTTTGTCGAACATGAAGGCGGCATCTTTTTGTCCGAAGCCTTTGACAATCAAATATACGAACAGTGGAAAATCGAACTGGGGAATGATGTCGCTGCAATTGAGCAGGTGATCAACCACCAGCACATTGATGACATTCTCCCCGGTGCCCAAAACGCTAGCAGTGACAATTTATTGTATTTGGGACAAGCATTAGCTCAGATGTGGGAAAGTCGCCTAAAATCGCTTTACCTTCAGCGCCGTTTTCAAGTTAAATGCGATCGCGACGAAGACACTGTTGTAGTGACATTTTTTCAAGATAATTAATCAACCTTTCGTCGCCAAAAGCTCAGGCTGCAAAACCTGATTTAATTTGCCGCTGCGAAACCCCTCCAAATCCAAAGTCGCGTACACAAAACCAAACTCTTGAAACACCGCCACCAATGCAGGCAAATCCGTATTTATCACAAACTCTTGAATCTCCTGGGCCGGCAATTCAATTCGCGCCGTATCTCCATCCGATCGCACGCGCAGATTTTTCAGTCCCAACTGCCGCAAATATCGTTCAGCGCGCCCCACTCTTTGCAACTTGGCAACGGTGATTTCTTCGCCGTAGGGAAAGCGCGAACTCAAACAAGGTTGAGCCGGTTTGTCCCACCAAGGCAAGCCCAATTCTTTTGCCAATTGCCGCACTTCAAATTTAGTCATGCCAACTTCTGCTAAAGGCGATCGCGCGCCCCGTTCCTTCGCAGCCACAATCCCGGGACGGTAATCCTTTAAATCGTCAGCATTCACCCCATCCACCACATAAGGATAACCCTTTTCTAGTGCTAGCGGTTTCAAAGTATCGTGCAGTTCGCTTTTGCAGAAATAGCAGCGATTAACCGGGTTAGAAGTGTAATTGGGATTTGCCATTTCCTGAGTTTCTACTTCCTGGTGGGCGATGCCAATTTCTGCGGCTTGAATCCGGGCATCTTCCAAATCTTCTGGTAATAGAGACGGAGAAACAGCCGTCACAGCCAAAGCGCGATCGCCCAACACGTCAAAAGCAATTTTTGCCACCAAAGTGCTGTCAATGCCGCCAGAGTAGGCAATCAGCGCTCGTTCCATCAGCGCGAAAATGTCTTTTAATTCTTCGAGTTTTTTCACTAACATAATTTCAACTTTCATTACAAATAGATAAGTTAGAACAATGGTTCGGACACTTTTTTTAGTGCTGGATGACGTATCCTCTAGGGTTTCGGGTTGCCAGCGATAATTAAATCAATGTCACGTCTGAGCCTCAGTTGCATTTTATTCGTAATTTCTACGATCTATACGCTGTAAAGCTTGTGGTTTTGTTCTAAAAACTGTCCGGAGTATTGTTAGAAAGCAGACTAAATAAAGGAAGATGAAGAAAGTACATCTCGCTCGGCTTTCCTTCTTCCTTATTCCTTCTTCCTTCTAATCTTATTCTGGATCGATACCGAGGGCTGCCAATCGCGCCAAAAGTTCTTGATTGCGCTGTCTTTCCTGTTCCAGCAGCGTTTGGGCGGACTCTTTATCTTGCTGTTCGCGATTTGCCCGCTGGCTTTGGGCTTCTGCCCGCTGGCTTTCGGCTTCTGCCCGCTGGCTTTGGGCTTCTGCCCGCTGACTTTCAGCTTCTGCCCGCTGACGTTCTACTTCCGCCCGTTCTTCCGGCCACAAAAGCAACTCTCCGTCTGCATTCCACCAGCGCAGCCAATTTCCTGTTCTACCTTCCCGAGTTCCCACCCAAACTCCCAAAAACAGATCCATTCCAGGTATCAAATAACGCCCATTTTCATCAGGATCTTGATTGTTGTATCGCTCCGATTCCAGCGCATAAACTTCTAGTCTGCCCGTATGCGGCCGAAAAATGACATAGCGAGGAACTTTGATTACTTGTTCGTAAAAGAACCACTTGCCGATTTCTTCTGTGTGTTCTACGGAGTATTCATCGCCGTAAGTAGCTGAGAGAAATTCCATCACTACAAAAGGCACTGTTCCTTCGGTATGAGGGGTGTAACTGCGGCGGGGATAGCTGTGAGGCCAAGGTTGTACTGGTTGCACGTACATCCAGTCTGGGGCTTTGCAAATAGTGCGATCGTCCACAGCAGCACACAAAGCAAAATTAGAAACTATCAGGGCATCTTGCGTTAGTTCCGGGGAATCCACTACAGACTGGCGCAAAGCACTAGCAATTAAAGGATGTTCTATATTTTCCACGGGGTCATCTGGTAGAATAAAATCATCGGGAAGCAGCGGCCAGGTAATTTTTAGCTGCGATATCGGTTTTTGAATTACAGCAGTCATAAGTCACCTCATTTTACCAATGAAAATTTGAGTTTTAGTCGAAATTGCCGATCGACAACCTTCTCTATATCTT
>NZ_JADEWV010000258.1 GCF_015207455.1 Microcoleus sp. LEGE 07076 | reverse complement strand
CCGTTAACTCGCGGGCAACGTGCAAAAACATCTCGAAGCGCTGTTCTTCAAGAGTTTCTGCAAATTGCTTTTGCATCGGAGTTGGAGCTGATTTGCGATTAGCCATGATTAACACTCCTTGTGTTTTTTCTTCACAACTAAAGCGACGGCAGTCTGCTAATTACAATTAATTAAAAAAAATTAGTGGGTGGGTGAGTGGGTAAAATTAAATTCACAATCAAGGTCAAAACTTCCTTGATTGTGAATTTGTTGGGTCTGCTTCCCAGAGCGTCCTGATTCGGACGGTGGCGACAATCATTACCCTCAATTGCGATTCGTGGAAAAGGCCTCGATAGAGGCAAAAAAATGCTCTGCTTTTTCAGCAGAGCTTTCTAATCAAACTTTAGCGATTATTCGTCGTCTTCCTCAAATTCCTCGTCTTCGTCTAGACTAAAATCATCCTCCTCATCGTCATCCTCATCGCTTTCCTCATCTTCATCGTCATCATCGTCATCCTCATCAATTTCATCGAGTATGTCATCATCTTCATCGTCATCATCGTCATCCTCATCGAGTTCTTCAGTATCTTCTTCAGAGGATTTAGCTAACTCGTTGCGACGCTTTAAGCTTTGAGCATTGAACTCCATTAAATCGGCAATGGCAGCTTGTGGATTGTCAGCAATTGTATCGTAAAGTTGGCTCATCGCTAAAGCAACAACTTCGACATCATACTTGAGTTCATCGGGCCGGCCAACTAGCTTGGGAAACACAGTATTGTTCCACTCTTGCCAGTCGAACTTTTTACCATTGCCATTGCCGTTGCGCTTGTTCAACTGAGCTTGAATATCCAATCCCAGTTTTTCGCGAATTGCGTGGCCAACCTTTGTCGAAATACGGCTATCGCGACGCTGAATTGTCACACCGTACTTCTTATGAATTGTATTGCGAATTTGTTTAACTAGCTCGACAGCAAGTTGCTCGGAGCTGAGGTTAGGTTGAGGTTTTGATTTGGCACCATTGTTACTGCCGACTGTTTGATTGTTCTGCTTTTCGGGCGGTTTTGATTTAGCAGGCACTGGTGACTGAGACCGAATAGGAGTGGCTGCGGTTTGTTTTTTAGTTGTGGCCATGATTGACAATTTAACTTGCATAACATCAATTTATGAGTGCCGTTAGGCACAATTACCCCCTCCAGTTGAGGGGGAGAATTTCGCTCATTAGCAGGAAGTTAAATTTTAATTACATTAGTTAAATTTTATGTTAAATCTCCTGTAAGTAGTGGTGTATAACGCATGAAGATTTTCAATAACTGGTCTAACTTAAGAGTTATTCAAACTCCCATTATTGCCCTCGAATATTACAGTGCCGATCGCCAAACAATCTTGTCATCATTTCATCAGTACGCTAATGAGTGTTGTTTACCTGTTTATTATTGGAATCCTGGCTATGCAACTCTTCAACAGGTGCAGTCAACTCTTCAACAGGTGCAGTCAACTCTTCAACAGGTGCAGTCAACTCTTCAACAGGTGCAGTCAACTCTTCAACAGGTGCAGTGTTTCGATAAACATCTCCCAAATTTAGGTTTTCACTCAAACATGACAAGCGTTTCAGATGCTTTTTCAGAGATGTATAATAGTGAATGCGTCCTCTGCAAAACTGAGCTATCTGTCGAAAGCGATGTCCTGCAATTTCTGCTGGAAAATGACTATCCCGGTATCTTTTTGTTAGAGGATATTTTGGAGTCAGGCAGTAGCGAACAGCCTCTTGTCCGCCGTTATTCTCAATTAGCTAACGCATTTTTTGAGCTGAAAGGGCGTTCAGCCGAGCTGAAAGGGCGTTGGGCCAACCAATATTGGATACTTTTGGGCGAGTACATCCAACTGCCATCAAAGCTAAGTCCATTAATTCCTCTACTCAAATGTCCGTTACCCGATCGCTTTGAAGTCGAAGTTCTTGTGGATAATTTTTGCGATCGCAATTGTTCCCTTGATTTTGGTTCAGATGCGGTAGCTGCTAAAAAACGGCTGGCTGTTTCTAGTTTAGGGCTACCAAGTTCTGAAATTGAATTAGTGTTAGATCGATCGCTCTGTGTGACCGCTTCAGTTGTCCAAATCGCACAGTTGGTATTAGAGCATAAAATATCGCAACTTCGAGACCAGGGGTTGGAGTTCATTGCTTCTCCCGACGTGCCTCATGCTGGCGGTTTAGATTTATTAGACGCTTATTTGAGCGAAGTCGTAAAGCTGTCAGAAGCTGATGCCAAGAAATATCACCTCAGACCTCCCAAAGGAATGCTGCTGTGGGGGCCGCCGGGGACGGGCAAAAGTTTGAGTGCAAAGCTAGCTGCTAAGAAACTAGGTTATGCGCTTTTAGCAGCAAGTTGGGGCAATATTCTAGGTTCTTCTAATCCAGATCGCGCTCTCAATAAAATGCTGGATACAGCCGATAATTTGGGCGGCTGCGTGCTGTTCTTTGACGATTTTGACAAGGGTTTTTCTGGCTGGGAATCAAATGCTGATGGCGGTGTAGCTAGGCGGCTGTCGCAGAAATTGCTCACCTGGATGCAGGAGCATGAGAGTCCCGTGTTAATGTTAGCTACTGTTAACCGCTTAGAAATGCTGCCGGCTGAACTTATCCGCAGATTTGACGACGGCGGAATCTGGTTTGTGGATTTGCCACACAGTGGCGCTCGCTATGAGATTTTCAATTTGCACTTAGCTAAGTATTTCCCAGAGCAATTTGGGGAGGGAAAAGAGAACCTTTGGAGCGACAGGCAGTGGTATTCGCTACTATCTGATTATGCCGGAGCAACGAGTGCTGAAATTGCGATCGCAGTTAAGCGCTGCGCTGAACGAGCTTATTGTGAAGGGCGACCGGGTAAAATTGAATTGGCCCATTTGCGTTATCAGAGAACTCAGTTTGTGCTGTCGTCTGAGCGTTCTTCTGAAGATATCCAGGGGATTCGGAATAAAGCTAGTTATGCTCGTCCCACAGCCAGTTCCGACACTTCCAGGTTTGCTGCGTGCGAACAAGAACTGTTTGAGTATAAGCCCCCTACTTACGATTTGAGCGAAGATGACGCTGTTTAATCTAGATGCAGAATTCACTGCTTTCTTAACAGCTAAAAAGAAAATAAAACGTAATAAGTTGGCATTCGGGAGAGAATGGTATGAGTCAATACGCTTGGGATAAGACAGTCTAGGAGGCAAAAGCCTGTGAAAAACAGATACTGTGATTGCTTTCATGTATAGATCGCTACGCTCACAGCGAACAATGACAAAAAACGTTAACCAAAGCATATGGGGGTATGAGGGTTATGTCCCAATACGGTTCTGTTAAGAATCTGACTTCTAAAAGATACCTGTATTTTTCAAAAAACTGTGAGTTCAAATTCGTTTAAGAGCACTAACTGAACCGTATTGGGTTATATCCTTGATTTTGTCTATATTTGGAGGGTATTGTCACCTCATCAGTCAAGCGACTTGACGTAACAGCTAGAATTAAAGATAATAAAATTGAGGCGACTTCGGAAATTCAAGCCATGAAAACAAGTTTAATCAACACAGCCCTTTACACTGCTCAGACTTATAACCTCAAACGAATATGCCAGCCAAAGATATTTATCACGATCATGTCAAAAAAGCTCTCGAAAAAGACGGCTGGACAATTACAAACGATCCTTTCAAACTAAAATGGGGGTTCCGAGAACTATTTGTAGACTTAGGAGCCACGAAACTTGTAGCTGCCGAAAGAGGTGAACAAAAAATAGCTGTTGAAATTAAAAGTTTCGTGAGTCTTTCCCAAGTGAGCGATTTAGAAACTGCATTAGGGCAGTATATCGTTTACTTGAATATCTTAGAAGAAGTCGAAAATGACCGATTGCTATATTTAGCTATTCGTCAAGCCACCTATCAAGAAATATTTTCAGAAGCCATCGGGGCTCTAGTGATACGCAAAAACTCTCTGCGCTTACTTATTTTTGACCCTACCAAAGAGGAAATCGTACAATGGATAAATTAGATAATTACCGACAAATCATTGAAAAAATCTTAAGCGAATATGCAGAAATTCCATATTCATACAACAACCTGGAATCCAAACTCATTATTAGCAAAGACTCCAATGATTATTTACTGCTAACAATAGGATGGGAAAAAGATGTGCGAAATCATGGCTGCATTGTTCACCTTGAAATTATTAATGGTAAAATCTGGATTCAAAGAGATGGAACAGAAGACGGAATAGCAACTGATTTGTTGGCTGCTGGTGTTCCAAAAAGTGACATGGTACTGGCATTTCACCCCCCGGAAATTAGACAACATACAGATTTCGCGGTCTGTTAAGCTAAAAAATGACATCCGAACCCTAACCTTAACTCTTCCAACATTAAGGAGTTTTAGCTGATCGCCTGTATTAGTTGCGAACCCTTAGAACGCCTGAACCGCCTCCATACCAACGATGTAACTGCAACCAAAAGCCGATTAGCCTTGCCTCACTGTGAAAAAGACCGCGTAGATGGCGAGACGAAAATAGGCCGGGTTTGGCGCGCGCCCCACTGAACATCCATCAGCAAGCGAGATCGCGATCGAGAATCAACCGCGCGTGGCACACGACGTTTTACCCGGCCGTCGAAGCCAGCAGCGTCACGCCTTTTTTCCGCGCAGTCGATCGAGAATTAGCCGATGTAACTGTTGCCATCCCCCGTTTCGGACACGACGACATGACCACCGCCACCCCAGCCGCGAGTATTTTGCAGCACCGCGATGCCTTAAAATTTGTCGTAGATTTAATTGTGGAACGCGCCGAAACAAGATTTTAGTTCAGAAACAAACATTAACCGCCCCAACTTGTGAGAACCTTGATTTCTACTTCGCAAGGAATTGGCGATAAAAACTTGTCGCCTGCTGACACCATACAGCTATCAAGTAAAGTTTTTACTTGCTCAACTTCGGTAATTGGACACTCTAACAAAATTTCATCGTGGACGACACAAATAAGTTTAGCTCCCGTTCCTTTCAAAGGTGCAAAAAGTTTCGCTAATGCTAATTTAGTAATGTCAGCGCTCAGCCCTTGAATCGGGTGATTCAGCATTTCATTAAGCAGCGGTTTAGATTCTTGAGACCAAAGTCGCCGTCGGCCAGCCATTGTGCGACTTTCTCTAATCCCTTTCTGCCACTGTCGGCGAATGGCTGTATGAAACTGTTTAATGCCTGAATAGGAGTTAAAAAACTTTTTGCGGAACAGCGAGGCTTTTTCCAGAGTTAAAATTACTCCGTATTCGGACTGAGCCATGTTCTTGAATTTGTTGACTCCCATGCCGTAAATTAAACCAAAATTAATGATTTTGCCAAGCTGTCTCTCATCTGAGGTGATGTCAATCAATGGTTTGTCAAGCACTAAAGAAGCCGTAAGTTTGTGTAAATCTTCACTTTTAGAGTAGGCAGCCCCCATTGTGCGATCGCCCGAAACCTTAGCCATGATTCTTAACTCAATTTGGCTGTAATCGGCTTTGAGTAGTACACAACCGGGTGCTGTGATAAAACACTGCCTAGTTTCCCCATCTCTAGGAATATTAGTTAAATTCGGTTGGCGACAGCTAAACCTACCAGACCTCGCTCCAATCTGAAACCAATTCGGATGAATTCTTCCAGTAACGGGGTGAATGTGATGGGGCAAACCTTCAACAAATGTGCTGATTCGAGTTGACACGCTGCGGTAGTCGAGCAAAGCTTGAATTACGGGATGTTTTTCAGCAAAGCAAATCAATGTCTGAGTAGTGGTGGAATTAACAGGAATACCAGCAGATTGAAGGGCTGCTAAAACTTGTTTTGGAGAGCGGGGATTAATGGTTTCTGTAAATTCGGGAAGCAGGGAGAGTTGTTGGTGAGGGTTATGTCGATGCAATTGCGAATTAATTTGGGTTAAAAGCAAGTCGCGAGTGTAACAAAGTTTGTTGCCAAGAACTTTCCACTGTTCTCTATCTAATAGCATTCCATTTAGTTCCATAGAAGCTACCGCAGGCAAACAAGCAAACTCCAATTTTGCAGTTTCCCAAAGTTTTGAAATTTTCAGTTTTTGTTTGAGCGTTTCTCGCGAGGGCAATAAAATTGCAGCATCGGTAGCGGCATATTGCAGTTGATACGGTGTCAGCGTTCCACTCCAGTCACTTGTTTGCAGCGTTTTATCTAGCTTGACGCCGAGTAGTTTGTCGGCTACAGCTTCTAACGATAAATTGCGTTTTAGTCCAGCAACGAGCACTCGGTACGCCAGATAGGTATCGAAAAAGGGACGGCTGGGGGGCAATCCAGCTTGAGTTAGCATCATCCATTCAAATTTGAGGTTGTGACCTATTTTCAGGGCTTCTCCGGCTAATAGGGCACGCAAGGGGTGGAGGTCGGCGGGTGCGATCGCCCTGATATCGATGACTGCGACGGGGCGATCGGGAATTGCTAACTGTACTAGGCAAACTTTGGCTCGGTACGGGTCAGTTCCCAAAGCGGTTTCGCAGTCAATACCGATAATTTTTGCTTCTTGAAAAGGTTTGAGGGCTATTTTCAAGTCCGCTGCATTATTTATCAGTTCGTATCCAGCTTTGATGGAATCTGTCAATATGCTTTTAGTAGATTTATTAGGAGCATTATTAGTTATTATATTTTTCATCATTACTTGGGTTTCTTCCCAAGAATAGAAAGAGTCTGGAGTATCTCTATCGGCACGGGGGTTTGAGTAATATCTGATAAGGTCTCGGACATTACGCAGCTTGTTCTTCATAGATTTTCTTTGGGTAAGTGGAGGAGTTATGAGCCAGCTTTTTCCAAATCAACTTAAGTCTTGGAGTTGAGGACTAAGATAAAAGACATAAGGGATGGCGGTTGGTCTAAAAAAAACCAGGCAAACCCCAGTTGTGATTTAAAAAAGTTGGCAACTTTAAAGTCGGCAACAGTTGTTTTGGCTATCCCAAGTGCCGCCTAAAAGGTCGCAGCCTGGTTGGCCATCTGTAATCTTTTTACAAACGGCTGCGTTAGCGTCTGTTGCCATTAAGAGCAAAAGGGGTTCTCCTGGGTTTATGGTGGATACGGTATCAAACACAACTGTTCGCGATTCTGTGATGCCCTTGGAGTAAGGATATGCGGTTTGTTTATCACCACAAACTCAGG
>NZ_JADEWV010000257.1 GCF_015207455.1 Microcoleus sp. LEGE 07076 | reverse complement strand
CTCACTCTCGATTAATTGAAATGTTGGAGTACAAAGCTCGGTTGGCGGGAATCACAGTAATTGTGCAGGAAGAATCCTACACATCCCGCTCCAGTTTTTTAGGTTTAGACCCAATTCCTGTTTATGGAAAAACTGAAAAAGAGCCTGTGTTTACAGGTTTGCGGATTAAGCGGGGTTTGTACAAAACATCGACTGGTCAGCTAATTAATTCCGATGTGAACGGTGCGTACAACATCCTCAGAAAAGCAATCCCAAATGCCTTCAGCACTCTTGATAGAGAGCTGCGTAGTTCAGCCAAGGCGGGTTAATCCGCTCAAAGTGAAAGGGAAGGGGGAGGGACTTAACGCCTCCCATGTCATGCAATAAATGACTATACTTTTACCAGCTATTACTCGCTTATCTTGCCTTTAATCGCTCTCCAATCTTGCAATGCCCCTGCTACAGGCTGCGCTGCACCTGTCTTTCACCTGCGGTTCCCCGATCGAAGATTTATCCTATTCAACTGCCAGCAACAGCTCTATCATATAAAATCAGTCATTACAAATGCTTCAATTTTTTAATCTCAAATCTCAAATCTCAAATGATCTGACTAAGGCATTCGCCAAATTTTAATAGTTTTATCGGGACTGCCACTTGCCAAAGTCTTGCTATCTTTGGTAATAGCAATAGAATTCACAAACTGACTGTGACCCGAAAGAGTGGCTTTTTCTTTTCCCGTCTTCAAATCCCAAACTATAATCTCTCCGCCCCCGCTAATCAAAGTGCGGCTGTCCGGGCTAAAGGCGATCGTCCTCACCCAACTCGAATGCCCTTTAAAAGTGCGGGTGCCCTTCCCGTCTTCCACGTTTGACAAACGAAGCGTATTGTCGTTGCTCGCACTAGCTACAAGTTGCCCGTTGGGGCTAAAATCCACAGCATTAACTGCGCCCCCGTGACCTGTAATAATTCTTCTGACTTCTCCGGTGTCGAGATTCCACAAACGCACAGTCTTGTCCTGGCTGCCGCTAGCGAGAGTTTTACCGTCCCGGGTCAAAGCGATCGCATTTACTGCTCCGGCGTGGCCGCTCAAAGTCCGCAACCTGCTGCCGGTTTTGGCATTCCACAAACGCACAGTCTTGTCATCGCTCCCGCTAGCGAGAGTGTTACCGTCACTGCTAAAAGTGACGGCGTTGACGGTGGCTTTGTGAGCTGAAATCGTCAGCATCCGCCGCCCCGTCTTCAAATCCCACAAAATCACATTATTGTCGTCGCCGCCGCTGGCAAAAATCGAGCCATCCGGGCTCACCGCCAGCGTCTTGACCGATTTTTTAGAATGCGCCGGACTGATAGTCCGCATTAGGCGTCCGGTCTTCACATTCCAAATTCTAATCGTCCCAAAGCTGGCGCTGAGCAAAGTTTTACCATCCGGCGACAGGGCGATGGCATTTACACTGCCGACATTATCCAAACTTCTTGCCAAAAACTGACTGCTGGGCAAACTAGCAAGCAGCCACACCGGGTTTGCCGGAAATACTCCGTAACGCATCGAACCGTAAATTTGAGACGCGCCAATACCCAGCATCAAGACAGCAGCGCCCGCCAACAACTTATTTTTCCAATCAAAAACATTTTTCTGGGTCTGGTTCGATCCCGAATCCAGAGGTCTGAGGCGCTTCATCAAACCCTGTTTCGTCCCCCCAGCCCCCCCAGACATTCCGCGAATTTTAGTTTGCCCTGTCGTCGGCAACTGAGTCGGCAACTGAGTTTCTGCGCCGTCGAGATTAATTTCCTCCAAGCACTGCAAAACCATCTGCGGCCTTTGAGGTCGATTGCCAGGAAAAGGCGCCATCAGGTAATCGATCACGTTAGCCAAGGGGTCGGAAACTTGAGGAGCTCCCTTGCGCCACATTAATCTCCCCGTGCGTGGGTTCTCGGGAAAGGCAGTCGGCGGCTTCCCTGTCAGCAAGTAAACAAAAGTGCGCCCCAGAGCAAAAAAATCTGACTGCGGAACAGCTTTGCCATTAGTTTGTTCCGGCGGTGTGTAGCCAGGCGAAACGATGCCAGTGACATTTTGTCCCTGACCGACTTTAGCGAAATAAGTTGCCGAAACTTCCCTGGCAGTCCCGAAATCAATCAGCACTAACTGCCCGTTCGGCTTGCACATAATGTTGTGCGGTTTGATATCTCGATGAAAATAGTTGAGTCGGTGAACTTGGTCTAAGATTTCTGACAGTTGTTTGAGCCAGTTTAGAGCTTGTTGTTCGCTGATCGGGCGGCCCCGATGTTTCAGCCAGTCTTGCAAATTTGCCCCAGCAATTTTCTCCATCACCAGGCAGTGAAAAGACTCTGTGCTGTGAGCTGGCGTAAATGTAAAATAACCGTCGCGATCGACTTTTGGAATACCTGGATGTCTCAGCCTGACCAATACGTCGGCTTCTTGCTTAAACAGTTCTACGGCTTTGGGATGTTCTTTGAGCAGGACTTTTAGCACTTTTCGGGCGCCGTTGTCGTCCACTTCAAATGTTCGGCCAAAACCGCCGCCTCCGAGAGGCGCGACTAGCCGATATCGACCTTGCAAGAAAAGTTGTGACCCGCAGTGAATGCACGCGGATTTGCCTGAGTTGGCTGGATCTGAGGGATTCGGGCATTTGGGATTGAGGCAATAACTCACGAAGCCACATAACCCTGATTGAGGTTGCTTTATCAAGTTTTACTCGGGCACTCTCAGCACTGTTTGTGACTGAGATTCTTGATTCAGCGAAGTCACTTGCTGGCGACTGGATTTCTCCAACCGTTTTAGAGGTGTCTTCTCCTCAAGCGTAAATTCCGGTATGCCCGCTCCGTACTCGATCGATTTTCTTGATCCTGTGCGGTTTTTGTTGAAGTGCCAGCTTTTCTAGACGGCAACACCGTCTTTGTGTGACTTCGCACTCAACAATCGAGTTAAGTTGTTAGGTTGTCTGGTTGTACTCAATTTTCAACTTGTGACGATCGTAGCACACCTAGCACAACACTCATCTGCACTCGCTGATTGAAGTCCAGAAGGGTCGATCGAGTCAAGCCGAGAAACTAAAATCTCGATCGCGAGAGTGGATTCTGTCTTTTTCGATAACTCGCAGCAGCCGTATTCAATTGTACGATCGCCCCGACCGCGATCGAAGCCAGAAGCCCAGGGAAGAATCCCAGAGGAGGAGAGCTCGCAGGTGTTTTTTGACGGCGGGATAGATGAAGTCAACTAAACCGGGCGAAAATCTGGGTACTCAAACAAAACACCGGGCTGGGGAAAAACCTGAATCAGGAGTGGGAGTGGGGGGAGGAAAGTCTTGCGACTTCCATTTTTGTTGTTCCTTCAGCATCAAAGAGCCTGTTATCTCGTGGACGGTTGCATCAGAATAATCAAATCTAGTCAACAATCAACACTCAACCATTCAGTTTTTCGACCCGCCCGTCAACAGTCAACAGTCAACAATTCCGGTATGAGTGCAGTTAGAGAGTCGATGGCAGAGTGTCCCCTATCATCTCTCCTACAAAACCGTGCTTGCGACTTTCACCGCACACGGCTCCTGAATGATGTAATCCTGGTTATGGATACAGTAAGATCGCATCACGAGATGATTTATACCGCTTGATAGTTTTCCTTTTACCCCTACATCCCACCATCAGATTTTTCTGTGGCATTAGGCTTTTAAAGGGTTACTTAGTCTCTATCTTTTACACCACCGGGCGCTGTCAGCAGATCTCTGCTATTACAGCAGAGCTTTAGCTTCTGCAACCATCCCTCACACTCACAGCTTACGGCTAGCAACCTACTTATTTTTAAGGGCTGTGAGAGCTTTACTTCGTTCCGATTACACATTGGTTGAACATGACAGCGTAATGCTTTCCACCGGGTTTTTTGGGCAGTGCTGATAAGTCAATCCGATAATTGCTTATGCCCTATCCTTGCCTTTTGGCTTGGTCTATCAGCCATTTGACCATCTATCATAACGGTGGTTCAGACACATTTTTGCTTTCGCTACGCATATGTTCTAGCTCGACAGCTACTCCATTTGGCTAAGAGTCTTTCTGCCTTTTATCCCCGCTTTATCCTGTTAGTTGCTACCTCACAAAATAGGGGATATGCTTTTACCGCTGCACCTGCGGACTGGGACTTGACTTAACGTCTCACCCAGAAGTGTAATCAGTTATCACTAACTCGCAGCGGAGTCAGGCTAACCGTCCCTGGATAGGAGAACCTATCCATTTAGGCTAAACGAATCGCACACCGGAATTGATATTAAACAACACCCTCGATTACCGGATGGAAGTAGAACGCCAAGGCCAAAACCGCATAAGCTGCCAACAGCAAAGTACCTTCGAGCCAGTTAGAGTTGCCGTCAAAACTGATAGAATTGGCGATCAGCACCGACACCGCAACCGCTACAAGTTCAAACGGGTTGAAGTTCAAGTCCATCGGTTTGCCCAAGACAAAACCTGCCAAAACCAACACCGGCGCAACAAACAAAGCAATTTGCAAACTCGAACCGACGGCCACGGAAACCGACAAATCCATTTTATTTTTCATCGCCACCGTCACTGCGGTGGTGTGTTCGGCCGCGTTGCCAATAATCGGCACTAAAATCACCCCGGTAAACAGCGATGTCAGCCCCAAACGGGCGGTAGCTTCTTCTAGAGTATCCACCAGCAGTTCCGACTCGATCGCTACCATGACGGTACAGGCCAACAGCACCCCAATCCACAGCCACAGATTGACCTTGTGGTCGGGATTGTCTGGTGCTAAGTTACTTTCGGCTAATTCTTCGAGCATTTCACTTTCTGACACTCCTGCATCGTACAGATAAGCGTGGGTTTTCATCGAAAACAGCAGCGTCAGCACGTAGACGACAATCAGGACTACAGCAACAGCGCTTGAGAGGTTCTGCATAATTTCCGGGGCGATGCCGACAGAGGTGGCATTAACTGCCGTCGGCACCAAAATGGCAATCACGGCTAAGTTCATTGCTGAAGCGTTCAACCGCGCGACTGTC
Organism: Microcoleus sp. LEGE 07076; assembly: GCF_015207455.1. Classification (GTDB taxonomy): domain Bacteria; phylum Cyanobacteriota; class Cyanobacteriia; order Cyanobacteriales; family Microcoleaceae; genus Microcoleus. The sequence goes on along the minus strand of NZ_JADEWV010000257.1, from coordinate 2,144 downwards.
GGCTGAAAGTCTTGTTCTTTGTAGCGCAAGCCGCCTAGCAGCATCGAAAATCCCATAACTAACAGCAGGTTGCTCATAATTGAACCGGTGATGCTGGCTTTGACAACATCTATTAGTCCGGCGTTGAGGGCGACGATGCCGATAATCAGTTCGGTGGCGTTTCCAAAGGTAGCATTCAGCAAACCGCCCAAGTTGGCGCCGAGGACGACAGCGATTTCTTCGGTAGCCGTTCCCATCCAGGCGGCTAGGGGGATGATGGCTAGGGCTGATGTAATGAAGATTGTGGAGGATTCCCAGCCGAGAAAGTGTCCGGCGATGGAAACTGGGATAAATATCAGCAGGCTGGAAATTATTGTAGTTGTGTTTGGCATTTAGATTCTGAAAAGCTCCCAACAGTCAATCATAGCCGGCCACAAAGTTGCAAGAAGCGGGAGGAAAAGAAATTTGGGTTCGCTCAAAGCCTGGGGTGGCGCTCTTCTTTGTTGGCCTAGTCCTTTGTCGGGCTTTCCCTGTCGCGACGCTGGCGGGAGAGCAACTTTACACAAAAGGCGATCGGGCGATTTGAAATTCCGTTCCCAAACAGTCAGTTTCTCCCCGTTGTCCGTATGTTTAAGAGTTTTGCGCGCAGCCGGTAAATGAGTAATGATAAAATCAGTGTCGGTTAAATGCGATCGTCAACCCATCTGAAATCACAAAAGTCGCAAATAATTATCAGTCATGTCAATAAAACTAGATTTTTTCAAAGTAGAAGTCGTCCCGCACGATCGAAGTTGGCGAGACGCTTTTGAAACTGAGTCGAAACAGATTGCACTTGCACTTACCGAAAATGCGATCGCTATACATCACATCGGTAGCACAGCCATTCCACAAATTCAGGCAAAGCCGATTATCGATATGCTAGTTGAGGTCAAAGATATTATGAAAGTCGATGCACAGAGTTCAGGAGTTGAGGCATTAGGTTATGAAGCAATGGGTGAGTTTGGCATACCCGGTCGCCGTTTTTTTCGTAAAAGTAATGAACTAGGGATTAGAACGCACCACATTCACACGTTTGAAGTGAACTCAGCACAGATATATCGCCACTTAGCGTTTCGAGATTATCTGATTTCCCATCCTGAAGACGGGCAGCAATACAGCGAACTTAAAAGAAAACTCGCAAATACTTACCATGATAATATTCAGGGGTACATGGACGGAAAAGATGGGTTTATCAAAGAAATAGACCGGAAAGCAGCCAAGTGGCGATCGCCCGATTAAATCTATGATATTAGAAGTTGCAATTCTTGATATTAAGCCTCAGATGGCTGCTGAATTTGAAATTGCTTTTAAAACAGCTTCAGCTATTATTTCTTCTATGCCGGGATATGTCTCGCACGAGCTTCAACGCTGTATCGAAACTACAAATCGCTATATTTTGCTGGTGCGGTGGCAGAGTTTGGAAGACCATACTGTTGGATTTCGAGAATCGCCGGAGTATCAAAAGTGGCGTTCTTTGTTACATCACTTTTACGATCCTTTTCCGACTGTGGAACATTATGAAGTTATTGTGTCTGTCTCGGACGCATAAAAAACTATTTTTTTTACCTGTTTTAGAGGTTTTAGTGCATTTTTGAGTAGAACACACGGGATTGTTAACTTCCTGTTAGTAAGTCGTATTTCTCAAGTTTTAAGCCTCTGTACGGATCGAGGCAGCACGTGATTGATAGTCGATCGGATTTGTGGAAACTGCTAGTAAAATTCGTCGGCAGTTAGAATATAAATTAGCTGCATTTTACTGGTAGATAAAATGTAACAGAAGCCGATACTTAGATGTGATATTCAACCCGCAGTAAGTTTCAGGTTTTTTGCGGAAAGTATGTGTTGTCAAAGATGGATTAAATGGCTGGCGGGTCAAGAGATGCTATTTTTTTATTGTTCAAATAGTTAATTTTTTTTGCGAGTTTTTCAATATGATGAGTAATGGCTAATCAAAAATTAGCTCGGTGATTGGTTGAACGGATTATTAAAGAGTTAAGAGTAGCAGTATGAATATTGCCCGATCGCTAATTTTTATCAGTTTTTTTAACTGGTGAGGCAATTTGGTTGGTTTTTAATTCGATCGCCCTTTTGGCGATCGAGCATATTCCAGCAGCGCAGTGCAGCAG
>NZ_JADEWV010000256.1 GCF_015207455.1 Microcoleus sp. LEGE 07076 | reverse complement strand
CGCCTGCTGTGCCGAGTGCTGGAACCTTGTCCCCATCGGAATCCGCCCCGCCAGCACCAACATCGCCAGCACCGCCAATCCCCAGCCCTAGCGGCAGCAGTTCGGATAGTTCGATCGCTCCTTACTCATCGGCCCCCGTTCCAGAAACCGCTCTGCCTTTCCCAGCACCTGCGACAAATTAGTATGGTTTTTGTTGGTTAAAAGTGCGGACAAATACTTGCTTTTTTGACTCAGCAAATATCCATCGATTGTCGAAAAAATAACGCCCTTGGGCACCAGCGACTAGATCGCAAAACCTGTTTTCAGAATTGGAAAATCCCAACGACCTCAACCTGACTCGACCGCATATTTCCTATTCGATCGAAAATCGAAATGCCCCTAGGGGAAAAATGTATAAACCTTTGATATTTTAAAGAAATTATGTTAAAATATAGGCACCGACGCACAGGTTGTACTGTGTCGCGCATTGCTTGTGCCAAACCTGCGAGTTTGAGAAAGTAGTTAGCAACAAGGGATCAGAAAATCCGGCGGGTGGTAAAGGTGGCATCCCAGATACCAGTGTAAATCGATCGCGCACCGGAAAAAAAACTTGTTTGTTTCCAGGTCGAACTCTGGCAGTGCATCAATTATCGCAATCTTCCTTTGTTTGGAAGCACCATTGAGGATAAGCAAGTTATAATTTGTTGCGGAAGCGCAAAGAGATTTTTTTATGAGTAAACCCCCAGTTCATGCTTTTTTTGTAGGCAGAGCAGTTGCCGAAGCACTGTACGAGCAACTAGAAAGCGCAGCAACCAACGCTTTCTCTGAACTCGGCAAATTTGATGCCGAACAAAGAGAACGCCTGCGCCAGTTCACCGATCGAGTTGTAGAACGGGCTAATCGAGCTGCAGATGAAGCGATGCAGACGAGAACTGGCACTGCCACCACCAGCACGACTACCATTCAAGATATCCATCCTGCTGAGCTGCAAGCGACTATTGACGAGCTGCGCGCTGAAGTCGCCCTGGTGCGCTCAGAATTACAGCGCTACCGCAGCAGTTTGCCCTAAAAAAGGTAATAAAAGGGCGATCGAACAATTATTTACCGCCACGCGAGCGCAAGACCACGCGCTCCTGCGCTCCTACCTCCAATCAAAGCAACAACATAAAACACGCAATTTGGGAACCCAAGTGTCTGCTCTCCTTGATGACTCTGTTAATCGCCAGCGCTCCCCCAAGCGCAGTGGCGACGGCGATGAGCCAAAAACTACTAAATCCTACAAAAGTAAAGCTTATCGCTGGAATCGCGAAAAATACTCCAGGCAGCGGCGCTTCTTCGACATTTGGGCCTTTGTCCTGCTCTGGCTCGCTTCGCTGTGGCTCGACAGCAAAAACTGGAGCTATTGGGGAGGCGTGACAGAAGAAAAAAAAGTTGCCAGACGGCGCTTTCAAGCAATCTGGGTTCGAGAAACACTATTGGATTTGGGCCCAACTTTTATTAAAGTCGGCCAGTTATTTTCCACCCGCGCCGACTTGTTCCCCGCAGAGTTTGTCGAAGAACTTTCTAAACTGCAAGACAAAGTGCCGGCTTTCAGCTACGAACAGTTAGAAGTAATTGTCGAGCAAGATTTGGGCAAAACAGTTCAGGAACTCTACCGCAGCTTTGACCCCGTGCCCCTGGCCGCAGCCAGTTTGGGCCAGGTACACAAAGCTCAACTGCACTCGGGTCATGAAGTTGTGGTTAAGGTGCAGCGCCCAGGACTGCGGAAGCTGTTTGAGATAGATTTGCAAATTCTCAAGGGAATTGCTCGTTACTTTCAAAATCATCCTAAGTGGGGCCGCGGTCGAGATTGGATGGGGATTTATGACGAATGTTGTCGCATTCTCTGGCTGGAAATTGACTATCTCCATGAAGGCCGCAATGCTGATACTTTTCGCCGCAATTTTAGCACCTGCGACTGGGTGCTGGTGCCTCGGGTTTATTGGCGGTACGCCGCCCCCCGAGTGCTGACTTTGGAATACCTGCCGGGGATTAAAATCAGCCACTACGAGGCTCTCGAAGCGGCCGGTATCGATCGTAAATTAATCGCTCAGTTAGGCGCGAAAGCTTATTTGCGACAGTTGCTCAACGATGGCTTTTTCCACGCTGACCCACACCCCGGCAATATCGCTGTCAGTCCTGGCGGCTCTCTGATTTTCTACGATTTCGGCATGATGGGGCAAATCCAGTCCAACGTCCGCGAAGGACTGATGGAGACTCTCTACGGCATTGCTTCTAAAGATGGACAGCGGATTATGGATTCTCTGATCAATTTGGGCGCTTTGGTTCCTACAGGTGATATGAGTCCGGTGCGCCGCAGCATCCAGTATATGCTGGATAACTTCATGGACAAGCCTTTTGAAAATCAGTCGGTAAGCGCGATTACTGAGGACCTTTACGATATTGCTTACGATCAACCTTTTCGCTTCCCAGCTACCTTTACTTTTGTAATGCGAGCTTTTTCCACCATCGAAGGGGTAGGTCGAGGTTTAGATCCCGAGTTCAACTTTATGGAGGTGGCACAGCCTTTTGCCATGCAGCTTATGACTAATGGAAACGGCCCTGATGCAACGGGCAGCATTTTTAACGAAATCGGCCGTCAGGCGGCTCAGGTGAGTTCGACTGCTTTGGGTTTGCCCCGCCGGATTGAGGAGACTATTGATAAACTCGAACAGGGAGATTTGCGGATTCGCGTCCGTTCTGCCGAAACAGAGCGATTGATCCGTCGCATGACTAGCGTTCAAATGGGAACGAATTATACTTTGATGATGAGTGCTTTTACTTTGTCGGCGACAATTCTGTTTGTCAGCAATCTCGTTTGGCCGGCTGTCGGTGTTGCTTTGCTGGCTGCTGGTTCAGGGTTGGCTCTGCTGCGTTTGTTCAAGCGGATCGATCGTTTAGACAGGATGTCATAATCCGGGAATTTGAAATGGGAAATTTCAGGTTTGAGGTTTGTCGCTCGCCAAAATTTAACCTCGAATGTTAAGTTTTGGCTCGCTGACCACATATTTCTAAAATTTACAGCACTTAACTGCTTTGAGGCTAAAAACAGGGTTGATGCCTCAATTTCTCGTCAGCCAAACCTCTGATTTCTGGTGAAAATCTAGTTTTTTGGGGCTGGCGCTGCTTCGTCCCGGTTGATTTACGGAAATTTTCAGAGGCAATTAGCACCAGACGATCTACAATATAAGGTCAAGGAAGTGCAATTTTTTTAAACTGGCGATCGCGGCGACAGTAATTTGAAGTTTCGTTCGGGATGTCAGTTCAGTCATAAAAAATTGCACCAGTTAAATTAAGCTTTTAAGTTCGATGAGTCCATTCACCAATCTATGAAACGCTCTTTCGCAGGTAAGACAGACACAGGGCTAGTTCGTTCCGTAAATCAGGATTCGTACTACATAGACCCTGACGGGCGATTTTTCATAGTTGCCGACGGAATGGGAGGACACGCCGGAGGTCAAGAAGCCAGCCGGATTGCGACTGGGGCCATTCAATCTTATTTGCTAGAACATTGGGAAGGGCCTGAAGATTCTCCCCTGTTGTTGGAAAAGGCTTTGCTAATTGCCAATCAAGCAATTTTGACGGATCAGCTAGACCATCCTGAGCGTGCTGATATGGGTACTACGGCTGTGGTTCTGATGTTTAGGGATGAGGGCCGACCTTGGTGCGCTAATATCGGGGACTCTCGCTTGTACCGACTGCACGGAGCTCGCTTGGAGCAGATTACTGAAGACCAGACTTGGGTGGCTCAGGCTGTCAAAAGAAAAGCCCTGACTACGGAGCAGGCTCGCACTCATCCTTGGCGTCATGTTTTGTCCCAGTGTTTGGGTCGCGATGATTTGCGCGAGATAGATATCGTGCCGGTGGACATAAAGCCCGGAGATAGATTGCTGCTGTGCAGTGACGGCTTGACAGAGGAACTTTCGGATCCGTTGATTGCTTCGCCTCTCAAGTCGATTCGCGCTGGCGAAGGTGCTGCAACTGCTTTGATTGAAGCAGCTAAGGATAAAGGGGGACGCGATAATATTACTGTGGTGATCGTGACCATCGACCTCAAATAATATGCTCGCGCCCTCGCGCGGCCGACTATCTCCAAATCTCAAATCTCAAATCTCAAATTGAATGACCCGCATTATTGGTTTGATCAGCGGCACGTCAGTTGATGGCATTGATGCTGCTTTGGTTGATGTGCTAGGTTCCCAAACAGACTTAAAAGTAGAGTTGGTGGCCGGTAAGACTTTCCCTTATCCTGCTAATTTGCGATCGCAAATTCTCTCGGTTTGCAGCGGCGAGGCTTTGTCAATGGCCGAACTCGCCCAATTAGATGATGCCATCGCCCGACAATTTGCCAGTGCAGCCTTGACTATTCAAGCAAAATATGATACTAAAGCCGAATTAATTGGCTCTCACGGTCAAACTGTCTACCACCGACCTCCAAAAACAGGGGAGAAATATCTCCAAGATGGGCTGATGGGCTACAGCTTGCAACTCGGACGGGGCTCTCTAATTGCCGAATTGACAGGCATTACTACTGTGAGCAACTTTCGATCGGCAGACATTGCAGCAGGGGGTCAAGGAGCACCCTTAGTCCCCATAGTTGATGCCTGCCTGCTGGCCGAACCCAACCACAGCCTCTGCATCCAAAATCTGGGCGGAATTGGCAATGTTGCCTATCTCCCACCCCAGGAAAATCGGGAAAATCATAACGAGTCGGAAATTTCCGCTCTTGGGGATGGCATATTGGGTTGGGATACCGGACCGGCTAATTCGCTGCTAGACTTGGCAGTGCAGCACTTCTCCGGCGGCACTTTGACGATCGACGTAGGTGGAGAGTGGGCGGCAAGCGGTACTCCCTGTCAAGCTTTAGTCGCGGATTGGCTCGCTCAAGAGTTCTTCCGCCTCCCACCGCCGAAATCGACGGGGCGAGAGTTATTTGGTGCAGACTATTTCGATCGGTGTTTGGTAGAGGCATCGGCTTACAATCTCAGTCCGGCTGATGTGCTAGCTACTTTGACAGAGCTGACTGTGGCTTCGATCGTTGGCAGTTACCAAACTTTTTTGCCGGCAATGCCCGATCGAGTTTTGCTGTGCGGCGGCGGTAGCCACAATCTCTACTTAAAACGCCGATTGCAATCTCAATTGCACCCAGTGCAAGTGTTGACTACCTCCGAGGCCGGCTTGAGTGTAGATTTTAAAGAGGCGATCGCTTTTGCGGTTTTAGCCGCATGGCGGGTTCGGGGCATTCCCGGCAATCTGCCTCAAGTTACTGGTGCCCGGGTACCGGTACTTTTAGGGGAAATTAACTCTTGTTGGCACAGTTGGGCGTGATAGCATATAGTTTGAGGGACAACGGCTGTGCGTTGTTGCACCCGTATTGTAGCCAGCAGGAAAAGCATAGGAACAGCACTGTGGCTCACACGTTTTTAATGGAATCAGGCCAATGGACGTTCGAAGGAAGTTGGATTGAGCGCAATGGCGTGCCAATTACGGTTAAAGGCAAAACTTTACTTAGCTGGAACCGAACAGATTGGTTCAATATGGTGACGAAGCTCGTTTTTCCAGGAGGCGATCGGGAAGATATTATTTTGAATTACCGAGGACACCTCAACAGCGACGAACGGCAGTATACTTATGTACTCCAACACAGCGAACTCGGCCGCGTTGAGGGCGAAGGTTGGATTGCTCCCCAGTCGATCGTCCAGCGTTACTGGGTACTGGGAGACGAACGGCAGCGGCGCACTGGTTTTGATACCCTTCACCGGGTTGATGACAATCGCTACTATCAATCTAGCGGCATCATGTCGGGTCATTACTTGACCAGTACGATGGAGGCGACTCTGGAGCGTCAGCCGGAATGACACTTGAGGATAGAGTCAGCAGTTACGAGTTCTAGGGTGCGATTTGAATATTGAAGGTATTGCTAGTCGGAGGTCGCGCTCAAATGTCCGGCTAGCTCCATTGTTGTTAAACCTCGTAGAGCGCAAATACAGACAAATATATTGAATTGGTAAAAAAAATTATTGATTTAAAAATTAACGCTGGATTATAATTAATAATTATCAAATTTTCAAGTCTAGGCGCAATACATTATTTTTGTGTAATTTTTTTTGTCGCTCGACAGATTGCTCGGATATCCAAATTGATGAGAATCAGGAAATACACTCTGACATACTCACCGCCCTTTCATGTGCTGTAATTCTGGACATCTCATCGGGATGTGCTATCTCTGCATACTCTTAATTTCCCGATTTTGTCCGTTTCAAGTCTGCCAATGCTTTATGGCAACTTGGCGCTTTAGCTTCGGCGTTGGATGCAACCATTACCGTTTTTGCCCTTCCAAATGAGATAACTCATCAAGAGTTTTGTTTTAATGTGTCTTGAGCATAGAGATATTGTGATTGTGACAATATTCTAACATAAAGCGGTTCTAAAAGGACGAGGCTTATATCCGATGTTTTATGTCAAATTTTCCCGATCGACAATGAGTCTGTGCAGATACTTTCTCCATAAGCGTGGGTTCTACCATCGGCTCAAAGAGTGACGCCCCATCACCCCCAACTCCTTTCCAACTGAGGGAACAGAGTAAGAGACGGAGGTCGCCGACTGCGACTCTGTGCTACTCAACACCGGGGTTAGGTTCTAAACCCCAGTGGTGTTTGAGAAAATGACGGTACATAGTTTCCCGCAACATCATTTGCTCGTAAAGCTTGACCAAAAACTCCTGAGCTTGTTCGCGGCTCATGTCACTTACCTGTGTTTTGAAGGAACACAGGCTAAATTGTTGCTCCAAAGACAATTCTGCTGGTTGGCTCATGACGAAAGACTCCTGTGTCAGTAAAGGTGACTTGAAAATAAAAAACCTGGATCAACCCAATTTGTAACTTGTTTCAGCGATCGGCTCTTGGTTTCAGGATGCCCTCCTGGCCCATCTGGCTTTAGTATATATTACAAAAGGTAACAATTATTTGACAAAATTACCATCTGTCCCAGGAAATAATTTATCAATAAAGATGGCGAAATGTCTGCAAAAGTTCCTTCCGCAGGCATATACAACTGTATCTACTTGTCTAGAGAAAAAAGGCTCAGTACGAACCAAAATAATTGAAGCGCTTTATACCAAATCTGTGAAGCCGCTCTCCGGGAGAGTGTGGGAGAG
>NZ_JADEWV010000486.1 GCF_015207455.1 Microcoleus sp. LEGE 07076 | reverse complement strand
AAAAATATCGTTTTTATAATTGAATTAATACGCAATCACTGCCACAACACACTCAATCTTGCTTTCATTGTATGACAAAGCATGCACGCTGTTTGCCTAGTCCCTGCGTTTGGAGGAACCCCTCAGTTCTTCCAGGGACACCGTACTCACAAGCCTCTCCTTGACCTTGGTTCGGTCTCGAACTTCGCCAGCCAGTTGACCGCAGGCTGCATCTATGTCATCACCCCGGGTTTTGCGAACTGTGGTAACTACACCCGCGCCACCCAGGATATCCACAAACGTTTTGATTGCAGGGCTGGTTGACTTGAGCAAACCCGACTCTGGGAATGGGTTAAACGGGATCAGGTTGAATTTACAAGGCACAATTTTGGCGATTTCAAGCAATTGCTGGGCATGCTCTGGCTTGTCATTCACTCCATCAAGCATGACATACTCAAAAGTAATGAAATCACGCGGCGCAAATTTCAGGTAACGCAGGCAGGCATCGAGCAACTCACGCAATGGGTACTTTTTGTTCAGCGGCACGAGGTGATCGCGCAGCGCATCGTTGGGCGCATGCAGCGACACAGCCAAGGCCACCGGACAATCTTGCGAAAGCCTGTCCATGAAGGGCACAACGCCCGATGTCGACACAGTGACCCTGCGGCGGGAAAGACCGTAAGCCGTGTCATCCAGCATTAATTGCAAAGCCGGGACCAAGGCATCGTAGTTCAACAGGGGCTCGCCCATGCCCATCATGACCACATTCGTAACCGGGCGCTCTTGGGCGTAAACACGGTCGCCAGCTTCGCGCAGCAAGACATTGGCCTTCCACAACTGGGCCACAATTTCAGCGGTACTTAAGTTGCGGGAAAAACCTTGTTTGCCAGTAGAGCAAAAACGGCAATTGACCGCGCAGCCTGCCTGCGAGCTGACGCACAGGGTTCCGCGGCGCTCTTCGGGGATGAACACTGTTTCAACTGCATCGCCATTACCAACATCAAAGAGCCACTTGCGCGTGCCGTCTTTGGATACGTTGTCGGAAATGATACTGGGGGCCTTGATGCAGGCACGGCTGTTCAAATTCTGGCGAAATGATTTCGCAAGGTCGGTCATGGAATCAAAATTGTCC
>NZ_JADEWV010000255.1 GCF_015207455.1 Microcoleus sp. LEGE 07076 | reverse complement strand
GAATTCGGACTTGGGACTTGGGAATTGGGAATTGGGAATTGGGAATTGGGAATTGGAGCTAACAAATAACAAATAACCAATAACAAATAACAAATAACCAATAACCAATCACCAATAACCAATCACCAATAACAAATAACCAATAACCAATCACCAATAACCAATCACCAATAACCAATCACCAATAACCAATAACCAATAACCAATCACCAATAACCAATCACCAATCACCAATAACCAATAACCAATAACCAATCACCAATCACCAATAACAAATAACCAATCACCAATAACCAATAACAAATAACAAATAACAAATAACAAATAACCAATAACAAATAACAAATAACCAATAACCAACAACCAATAACTAAAACCTCAATTCGTATTCAGCAGTAACGCGATTGTCTCCTTGAAAATTAGTTGAACCTCTGAGCAAAATTTTGTCGCTCAACCGATACCGCAAATTAAATTCAGTAGGCTGATTTGCTGACAAAACTCGAATGATTGATGCCGAAAGATTGCGCGTGATATCGGCTCCAACTTCTAAACCGATTCCGAGAGAACCCGCACCGGAAGCGCCCCCAGAACTGGAACTGGCTGTTTCTCCTTGGTTGCCTCTAATTCTAGTTGGAAATAACCTAAATTCCGTCAATCCTGTGGCGTTGGTAATCACCGATTGCAGGTTGTTTAATAAACCCGCACCTGCTAAATTGGCGATCGCCAGCGTACTGTCTCCCTGCCCCAAAGTCTGCACGAAACTCCCGCCTAACAGCGCTACAATCTCTGTTTCCGATCGGCTTGGAGAGCTCCTCAACTCCAGACTTTCGGCTAACTGAGAAGCCCTTCCCTGCACTAACGCTTGAATTCGGACACTCCGCACGCTGCCGAAACTTGTCGGTTCGTCGGCTATTTCAGAGGCGACAGAAGTTCCCGGAGTGCGGAAGCGCGTTACTTCCTGTACCGAAGTTGCCAATCTCACATCCAGCGTCGGATCGAGTCCTTGTTCTGGTAAAAAGGTGGCAGTTTGCGGGTATCCCTTATCGAGCTTAAACTGCGTTGTAAACAAATTCACCGCCCCCGAAGTCAACCGAATCGTACCCTCCGGGCGAATATCGTCTAAAGTTCCATTCACCGTCAAACCCCCAGTCGCCTGGAAACTCAATATCGGCGGACTTGTTACCCGCACGCCCCGGCCCAACTTCAGCCGCAAATCGTTGAAGGCTACATCAAAGGAAGGAGAAGGAGAAGCCGAAGCCGTGGAAGGAGAATCGGAAGGAGAAGCCGAAGCCGTAGGAGAAGACGGGGAATCGGAAGGGGAAGCTTCTGTCGCAGGGGAAGATGGGGAATCGGAAGGGGAAGAAACTAATTGAGTTGCACCGCCGCCCGCACTTGGCAGAAATACTTCGCCGTTGTAGAGTTCAATGTTACCGCTCAACTGCGGTCGAAAAGCCGTGCCCGTTGCTTGGACTTGGCCGACTGCGCCGCCGCGATACAATCCTCTGAGATTCAATGCCAACTTGTCGAGATTGACAGCCAAAGGATTCGCTGCATCGACATCGCCCTCCGCAAAGGGCACAGACAGCGGAATCACTCCCTGCGCCACAACTTCTCCCTGACTCAACTGTCCGCGAACTCCCTCTACCCGAATTCGATCGCCCTCAAAGCGCACCGTCCCAGTCAGCCCTGTCAGCGGTTCAGGGAAAGCTCTCGCCCGGACGGTAGCATTTTCAAAATTTGCAATTCCTTGCGCTACAGGCTCTTGGAGCGTTCCTCCGACACGTATTTGCACCTGTCCCTTGCCGCTGACCCAGGCAACTTGCGGAGTCAATACATTAATAATTGCTAATCCTTCATTTTGCAAATTCGCCCTCAAATCAATTTGATTGCTGTCAGGTTTTACAGCAGCAAAGGGTAACTCAAAAGGCAAACTTCCCTGAACCTCAATCGGTTCGACTTGAGTTATCAAAGCGCTGCCGCCAAAATTGAGGCGGGCGTTGCTGTAACTAAAACTGCCGTCGGCTTGTTTGATCGGTTCTCCGTTTAGAGTACCGTCAACCAAACTCAATTCTCCGGTGGCTTGCGGATTTTCCAAACTGCCGGCTAAGTTCGCCCGCAAATTCAAATTTCCGGTGACATCGACAAAGGGCAATTCTATTAGTTCGGCTAACTGTTCGACAGGCACATTTGCGATCCGCAACTGCCCGGATTGAGCTTTTTGACTTAGTTGTCCCGAAAAGCCGATCGCACTTTTGCCCGATCGAATTTCCAAAGGTAAAATAGTTAAAACCCCGTCCTGAAAACCGCCCTCAATACTGAACTTTTCAGCCACATATTTTCCCCACTGCCAATTATCGCCCGTAACGTTAAATTGAGCTTGCACACCGGTTCGCAAAGAACCTGCGACAGCAATTTCCCCGCCAAAAGTTCCCTGCAATTGAGATAGCGGGGGCAATTTTTGCGATTGGGCCATCACCTCCTGCCGCTGCTGCAAAAGCACTTCAATTTCTGCCAAGCGGCGCAACTGTTCAATTAGCGGGGCTTCCGGTTCTCCGACTGCGACAGTTTGCACGTCGGCGGCGCTAGCGTAAACCGGAGGTTTGAGGCCTCTGGCCAAATCGCCTAAATTGAAATACTGCAAAGCTACTAAAACCTGCTGCAAGTTGCCCTGCTGGATGTTAACTTTCCCGGCAAATTGGGGGTTTGCGCCTGTTGTGACATTGCCGGAAATTAAGTATTCACCCGTACCTTGGCGGAAGATGCCGTTTGTCAGAGTGGCGCTGCCTCCTTCATAGCTGAATTCGGCTTGAAAACTGTCACCTTTAATGTAGCCGATCGCCGGTTGGGCGATCGCAATTTGTCCATTTGCCTGCAAAGTCTGCGGATTTAACGGCATCTTCCAACCGGGTACATTCACCTGTCCCGAAACCGTACCAGTTATCGGCCCCAAACCCGCATCTTTCCCCGGCGAGAGATTCAAAGCAGCCAGGGGAAAATCGCTTAAATTGACTCGCAAAGTTTCTCCCTGAGTTTGGCCGCGGGCTACAGATTCCCCGCGTTTAACTAAGAAAGAAGTCGGCAGAAAAGATGAATTTAAAGCTAATTCAATTTTGTCGCCGGTGCCGGCCAAACGCAAGTCTACACTTTTATCGGAATTCGCACTCACCATCCCCGCCAGTACCGGATCGAATTCAACTTGATTTACTGCCAAATTCCGCACTTCCACGTCGCCAACCAAGCTGAGTGAAGCGAGATTTCCGGTGAGGCGGCCCGTGAAATCGACATTGCCGCGGACAGGCTGATTTGCTTCTGAAGTATTGTTGACATTCGCTGCTTTCAAAAATCCTAATTGTTCTGCTGGTAAGGCTGCGAGGTTAAAATTGGAGAGTCTTACATCCAAATCCAAATTTTCAATTGAGGGCAATCCTTTACCTTCGAGTTCGACATTAACAAATCCGTTGGCTGTCAAACCCGGAGTTGCAGCTTTTTCTATTTCTACCCGCTTTCCATTCCAATTAAATGCTGCCTCAAAAGGTTGTTTCAAAAACGGCAATTCCGAGATGCGGAAACTGCCGCCGGCGCGAACGTTTTGTAGGGGCGGTGCCCCTGTGCCCGCCGCAATCGGGCCGGATAAATTGACATTGCCGTTAAATACTCCTCGCAGCAGCGGGAGATTTTGGGATTGGGAGACTAAACCGCTAGCTTCTTGCAAGCTTTGGCGCTGGGATTCAAAGGCTTTCTGGAAGCGACTTAAGGCAATTTGGTTGCCTTCGATTGAGGCGCGCCAATTCCCCGATGCGGCGCTACCTGTGGCATTGACAATTCCGCCGCCGTTGGCGAGTCGAATTTGTCCGTCGCCCTTGGCGGTGATGCCGTTGGCGGTGAGATTGTCTGTATTTCCCAAAATTCGGACTTTACCGTCGAGGGTGCCGGCAATTTCTGGCGGTAAATTGGCTGTCAGCAAGCCTGTTTGTTTGAGGGTTTGTTCTAAGTTGCTGACTGTAATTCCGTTGGTTTCTAGCAATGCTTCTAAGTTGCCGTTTTCCAATGTGGCTGCTGTATCGATCGCCCCGAGTCGATCGACCAAAATCCGTCCTTGGGCCTTAGCACTAATTGCCTGCGCTGTCAAGTTATCCAAACTGCCCGCTGCTTCGAGTTGGCCGTTAACTCTGCCGTCAAATCCTGCGGGCAAAGTTGCTGTCAGCGCAAACAGTTGGGTATCGCGGATTGTTTGTTCTAAGCGACTCAGAATAACTCGATCGGCATCAGCAAAAGCTTGCCACCGTCCACCATCTAATTTACCTCTAAAAGCCACAGTACCGTCGGCAATATTGAGTTGACCACTGCTGTCGGCCACAATATCGGCGGCGGTTGAGTTATCGAGACTTCCCGATGCTGTAAATTGATTGGATATTTGTCCGTCAAGCGATTTGAGATTGAGGATTTTGGATTTGAGATTGCTGTACTGTTGATTTTCGGGATTGAATGCTGAAGCTACATCTAAAATCGGCAATCCTAAATCTACCAGGCGGCTGATGGAAGTGCGATCGGTTTCTGCTGCTGCTTGCCAATTTCCCCCTGCCAATTCTCCTTTAAAATTGACATTGCTGCCTGCGAGATTGAGTTGACCCCTGCCGCTGGCATTGATGCTGCTAGCGGTCAAATTGTCAAGACTTCCCGATGCGGTAAATTGACTCGATAGCTGTCCGTCAATCGATTTGAGATTTTGGATTTTGGGTTTAAGATTGCTGTATTGTTGATTTTCGGGATTGAAGGCGGAAGCGACATCTAACAGCGGCAATCCTAAATCTACCAGGCGGCTGATGGCAGTGCGATCGGTTTCAGCAGTTGCTTGCCAATTTCCCTCTGTCAATTCTCCTTGCAAATTGACATTGCTGTCAGCAAAATTGAGTTTGCCGTTGGCCTTGATATTGATGCCGCTAGCGGTCAAATTGTCAACATTTCCTGCCGCTAAAACTTCACCTGTTAGCTGTCCGCCGAGCGATTTTAGATTTTGGATTTTGGATTTTAGATTGTCTAGATTGGCGGAGGATTGCAGGTTGACAAACGGTAAACCAATATCGATTAATTGATTGACAGCCACTCGTTCTGTATTGCCATAAGCTTGCCACCTGCCTGATTCTAGTTTGCCGCGAACATCCACAATACTGTCAGCAATATTTAGTGTTCCTTTGGCGTTAGCAGCGATCGCATTTAAACTCAAATCGTCCAGAGTTCCCGCAGCCTCGGCTTTGCCGGTGAACAAACCTGTTAATTGCGGAGGTAAATTAAGCTCTGGGAAGACTTGCTGCAAACTATTAATAGCTATGCGATCGCCCTGGATCAACGCTTCCCACTGACGGTTTTTTACGGCTGCATCCACATTTACATTAGTGTCGCCAATTTTGATAACTGTATTTTGCAAGTCCACCAAATTGCCTGCGGCTCGAATTTCACCGCTTGCGGGAAAGGTTCCTTGCTGTGCTTGCCATTGAACTCTAGCTTGGATGTTGTCTAAGGGGCCGAAAACTTGAGCTTTAGCGGAGACGCTGCCAATTTTAAGAGTAGCAGGAATCGGGACAGAATAAATTTGGGCGAGATTATCTGCGGGTACATTTTCAGCTTGCAAATCAAACACCAAACCCGATGGCGAATTCTGGCTCGATAAAGCTATATCTACTTCACCTTTCCCGCCAATTTTACCGCCTGCTGCCGGCACTACCAAGATATCGCTCAAAGTTAAATGTAAAGAGGAAAATGGGGGAATAGAAGATTGAGAATTGGGAGTTGGGGTTTGAGCCGTTATTCCCCGTTCTATCTGAAAATTAGTGCTAATATTGTTTAATTGCAGCCGATCGACCGCAGCGGGTTTAGTGGCGGCTAGCGTACCTGTCAGCACTGGATTTGCAACGGTTCCAGTCAGTTTGGCATCCACCTTGAGTTCTCCGGCTACTGCGATCGGCAGTACAACTTTCTGCCCTAACTCTGCTTCTACCGCACTGAGAAGATTGGCAACTGCGATCGGCTGCACGTTAGTTGCTAGGTTGAAGCTAGCTCGATCGAGATTGAAATTGGCTCCTGTTGCCACTGTTCCAGCTATTTGAACGGGAATTAGACCGTAATTAGCAGTCAAACTATCGACAATCAAATTAGTTCCCTGAAATCGCAATTGACCGCTGCTATTTTGGATTGCTTGTTTCAGCGGTTTGATAGTTGCCTGCACTCCTGCAAAACTAGCCGTTCCAGTAATTCCCGATAACTTATTGTCTCGAACTTGTACGGTTAAATTGCCATTTGCCAGACCTTTTTGTAAAGAAATACCGGAAATTTTTAGCAAGCTGGTGAGGTCGGATAAAGGCAAGTTCTGACCTTGCAACTGCAGGTTAGTTTCAGCCGCAGGCAACATAGAATCAGCCTTGACTACAAAATTGTCATTATTAGCAAACTGACCGTTTAGTTCGTAGAGAATGCGCTGATTTTGGTCGCGAAAGAGAGCGCTGCCATTGTTCAGAAATACAGAAATTGGAGCCGATTTCTGTCCGATTGGGGGACTCGGCACCAAAACTGCGCTGACATTTTCAACTCGCACGGCCTCAATTTCAGTTTTAAATAAACCTGGAGTTTTTGGCTCCGAGGTGGGAAGATTAACCCAGCTACCTTGCTTGTCTTGTTCGATATAAACGCTGGGTTTGATTAAGGTAATATCTAATTTGAGGGTGCGGTTGAACAGCAGCGGCCAAATTGAAAATTTTACTTCGACTGCTTCTGTAGAGGCGTAATCTGGATCCGTAGCAGTCGCGGGTACTGTCGATCGGCCAAACCGCAAACCCGTCGGAGAAAATCGCTCCAAATCTCCGATTTTCACTGGCCTCTTCAGTGTCTGACTCACCTCAGACGCCACCAAAGGAGCTAAGTTTTTCCGCACCCACTCCCGTGCGGCAACCGCCCCTACCAAGCCGATAATGCCCAATCCTGTACCGCTAAGCAGCAGCAGGCGCCACCAGCGGCGTCTTGGGCGGGCTGCGAGTTGATTTTTGTCATCGTCGGAGTTAGTCATGCTTGTCTCTGAGAGCTTGTGAGAGTTCAGGAATTGAGGAAATCAACCAATGTTCGATGCGCTAGAATTGCTTTGATTTTGCCTTTTGCCTTTTGCCTTTTGCCTTCTGCCGAGAGGTAGACTCAGAACAGAGGCTCGAAG
>NZ_JADEWV010000485.1 GCF_015207455.1 Microcoleus sp. LEGE 07076 | reverse complement strand
GAAGCGCGCAACTTAACTGCTGACTGTTTCTCTGACTTGTGATAGGGGGTGTCAAGGCGATCGCCTACCGCTTGACTAATTGCCTCCTAAACAGTGGTTAACTGTATATCATACAAAAACATAACATAATTCTAGCCGTTCTATGACATGAGTTAGTCAATGAACCGACTTTGTTCCATAAACTGATTGCAAAGCTCTAACAAACTCATCTGCATCTGGACTGCTGCCATCAGATTCAGACAAATATCTGTTTGCTAATCTCGGAATCCGAGGAATTGTGTACGAGCCTCATAGCATGAACCTGAATTAGCTAAGGTTGTTTGGGAAAATACAATGTCTGCGAGGAATATGCTGTAGCTGCTGACTGTTCCTCTGACCTCCGGTACAGGGCATCAAGGGGTTCGGGTACTACTTGGCTGCTCTAAAACCGCACTGAACTTTACTGTTAGACATAATTAAGCATAACATAATCCTAAAAAATAATACAGCATAAGTCAGTCAACTAAAAAGCTTTGTTAACTTAGGGTTATGGTGAAGTCAGTCAGGACACTGCATCGCAACCTCTAGCAAAGCAATGGAATTTGAAGAAACCCTCAAACTTATAGATACAGCGGTTTTTGCCGAAACGGAAAGACACCTCAGCGACCCGGAAGTAACGATTTTGCGTGGGGCGTGTCTGGGGATGACCTACGAGCAAATAGCCGAGATTTCTCAATATAAAGTCAATTACCTGATGCGAGATGTCGGCCCCAAGTTCTGGAAGTTGCTCTCCGAAGCTTTTGGAGAAGAAGTCAGCAAAGCTAATTTCCGCGCCGCATTGTGGCGACATTTACGATCGCCCTCCAGACAAATGTCGCCCCAGACGATATCGCCTCAAACACCGCTGCTGTCTGACTCTGCGTTGATTTATGGCGAAAGTCCTCAGAGCCCGCTAGTGGATTGGGGTGAAGCCCCAGATATTTCCAAATTTTGTGGCCGCACTCAAGAAATTAGTGCGATCGCCCAGTGGATTCTCACAGAACAATGCCGCTTGGTAGTGTTGAGCGGAGTAGGCGGAATTGGGAAGACAACTCTGTCGGTAAAGCTAGCTCAACAACTTCAGGATAAATTTGATT
>NZ_JADEWV010000484.1 GCF_015207455.1 Microcoleus sp. LEGE 07076 | reverse complement strand
GCCTTGAGCATTGATGAGAACGCCGAGGTGAAAACATTCACGGTGACCCTGACCAAGAGCAACCGAGTTCTGGAAGTGAGCAACAACAAGCCACTGCTGAAAGCGTTGCAAGAGCAGGGTATTAACCCCCCACACGGTTGTGGCATGGGCATTTGCAACACCTGTTCATGCGAAAAGCTGACAGGTACTACGCAAAACATGCAAAACAAATCGGTGTGCGGCACCAACAACACGGCGCTGCGTTTGTGCATCAACGCCGCCCAAGGCCCGGTTTCACTGGACCTGTAAAAGCAAAACCTAAAAATACTGGAGCAAATCATGAGAAAAGCTGACCGCAAATTGAGCCCCGCTGAACTGGAACAGTTTGGTGCCGAGATTGAAGCGATTCGCCAGAAGCACCTGGCCGACGTGGGTGAACGCGACGCCAAGTACATCACCAAAATTGAAAAAGCAGTGCGCTACACAGAGATCGCAGGGCGCGGCATGCTGATGGCCGGTATTTTTCCGCCCGCATTCATTCTGGGTACGCTGACTTTGGGCGTGTCGAAAATTCTTGAAAACATGGAATTGGGCCACAACGTGATGCATGGCCAATACGATTTCATGCAAAACAAGCGCCTGATGGGCCAAACTTACGAGTGGGACACCTGGTGTACCGCGGACAACTGGCGCTACAGCCACAACTACCGCCACCACACTTACACCAACGTGTTGGGAGAGGACCATGACATTGGTTATGGCGTGTTGCGCCTGTTCCCTGAACAAAAATGGGAACCTCGTTTTTTGGCCAATGTGCCGCTGATGGTAATTTTGGCCACTTTCTTTGAAAACCTGCTGGCTTTGCAAACCCTTGAACTTGAGAAAGTAATCAGCGGTGAGAAAACCCTGAAAGAAACCAAAGACCGCGCCATTCCGACATTCAAGAAAGCCGGTCGCCAGATTGCGAAAGACTATGTTTTCTTCCCGCTTTTGGCTGGTCCATTTTTCTTACCCGTGTTGGCTGGCAACTTTTTGGCCAACATCATTCGCAATTACTGGACATTCGTGATTATTTTCTGTGGTCACTTCACAGCTGATTCAGAAGTATTCGACAAGTCCATCATCGAAGGCGAATCG
>NZ_JADEWV010000254.1 GCF_015207455.1 Microcoleus sp. LEGE 07076 | reverse complement strand
CCACTCCGATTCCATCCCGAACTCGGTTGTTAAACGCTGCGGTGGCGAAGATATTTGGTGGGTCACTGCCTGAGAAAATAGCTCGATGCCTGGGATTTTATTCATAATAATCAAAGCCTCTTTCTGAATTCCAGATTGGGGCTTTGTTTTTGAGATGATTAAACAAAAAATAGAGAAAGGATACCGATCTGGGTTGTTGTTATGTTTATCTCTTTGCTGAGACTAATCTAGTGAGACTAATCTAGATTGTTCACATCTTCATGTTTGTTTACTTTTCTCAATTTACGACCCAAATATTTAGCTCCTCTACAACCGACAAACTTAGCTCCTGCTGATAAAATACTTTGGTCTTGTTGCTGAGAATTGTTTGGGTTTTGGAGTTCTTGTTTGTTTTTCCCAAAACTAGCAATAAATTCAAAAGCTGGTATCGAGGCTACTAGCAATATTAGCACCACCAAAAATATCGGTATCAGCAATAATCCCACCAATAGTACAGCACCCTTACCCTTCAGACTAACCAAGATGATGGTGATAATGTTCTCCCACCAAGAACAGCCCCAGCGTCCACAAAATTCTGCCAAAATTAGTTGCATTAGATTTTTACTCCTTAAATTGTATGTCCCTAACTTTTTTGTTCCAACCGCGCTTTGTGCTTTCCTCAAGAGAAGAGCCGCACTTTTGTATCTAAATAAAATAAGTGCGATCGCACTTTGGTAGAAATAGAGCTCGCCCTCTTAAATTTAACTAAGTGTCAATCACTTTGGCTAAAGAAGGTGGTGCAGGTGGAGACTGAGAGGGTCGGGGAATATAGCTCGGTTTAGGATGACAAGCTTCTATAAGTTCGTTCCGAAACTGGTTGAGTTTATCATTTTTTGTACAAAACAGAATGAGATTATTTCTACTCGTGTAAATAACTATATAACGCTGTTTTACAACAAAAGCTAACACAATGAAGATAATACCAATGAAGAAGAAACCGATGGTTAAAATTCCGAGTCCGAGCAGCCACCAAGTACAGCCTTCCCCAATTTCAACTGCTTTGACATTTTGAATGGGAATGACAATTTCTTTGATTTCTAAGCCAAAAAATGAAGTAAAATTTCCTTGTAAGGTGTCTCCAACTATTTTAATAGTTCCTGTACCGCTGGTTCGGAGTGGAACTGCACCGACTAATTGACCGGGAAGACCGCTGATTAGCGTAACTGATTTAGACTTCATTTTATTTGATTATTGTTGTACTAAAAATGACAGGGTTCCTACAGTATTTGTTTTAGATGTTGCTTCCTGTTGCCTTATTCAAAAATATTAGAATACAAGGATTTGGAATTAACAATTAGGCAATGGTGTAGAAGTATCTTCGACCTTCTTTACTTAAACTTGCTTTACCTAATGCCACAAGTACCACTAATACTTCCTGAGCGTAGTAGTCAAGTTTATGACCGCAGGTAAAAGGGAGGTTCAAGTTTTTAGCGACTGGCTTTAGAACAGTAGAAGCCTCTTCTGGTGTAACTATACAACCATTTAGTTGGTTGTATAGATAGTCCACAGCTTTGTCAGGAATGTCGTAAGAGTAAGTCACTTGTTCTCTCGTTGGATTGATTTGCTCTACTCGGTAAGAATCATTTTGGTAGTAGACTCGGCGATGGTTACGCAGTTCGACTTGACCAATAAACTTAATCAATGGTTCCCTCTGTTTTGGTTGAGCGATCGCATTTTTGTAACTTCTCCCTGTAGCGGTAAGGTGGCATTTCCCACAGATAGAGCTTGGTGCGTCAATGCTGTTCCTATTTAGCAAGAGAGGGTTTACCAAGCCTAATTCTACCTATCTATTAACGACCCAACTCTTCGTCAAGTTTGCGTTTCATGTCCCCAGAGATAGGTAAATTACGAATTTCTCCGCACAGACGCGATTTTAATTCTCCGTTTTGAAGGCGCTGTCTGTAAATCCCGATTAGCACTGCTTCAAGACCATACTTAGACAATGTTTCTGTAGCTAAACCGATGATTCCAAGCAGTGCGATTCCGCCTAACATACCTGCTGGACCACCCACAGCGGCGAGTGGGACACCTAACAATGCTAAAGCTGCTGTAATTGCAGCCCCACCTGTTAAGCCTGTAGTTGCCATTACAATTAGCAGAATGATTGCGGGTAATCCCAATGCAGCAGCTTTTCCAACCAATTTATCCATTTTGCGATCGCTCCGTGTTTATAGATTCAAAGTTTTTTCTGGGGTATTAGGAACCACAGGTTATATTGACGAACGAAACCCAATGTTAATGATTGCTTTGCATTGGACTCTAGCGTTGCGTAGGGTTCACTTCGTTCTACCCAACCTACGGGGTGTTCGCTAATTCTAATTCCTCTTCCGATTCATCCCGGATTCTGAAATAGTAATATAAATTAGCAACAGCCAAATCTGAGGCTTTCTCCAAGTTCGACAATACTAAACTTTTATGACCCGCATTTTCCCCTTGCTCAATGATATAACCTTCATACTCTTCACGTCGCTGCCGATCGAGCATTAATTCCAGTTGAGTGCGAAGCGCATAAAAATGAGACTTGGGCCTCAAATTTTCATAAAATAACTGTTCGTCTGGGATTCCTAAAGCTATTGCGGCTGAATTTTTATCCCCAATAACAGCCGAGTTTGATTTACTAAAATCAGCACTCTGTAACTGTTTTAATTCACTTTCTGGCAAAGATTTTATCCAGTCTATCTGATGAAGCCAAATGTCTAAAGCAGCTAAATCGTGATTGTGAATTCGGGTGATTTCTGGGAAGAGAAAATCTAGTTCATCGTCTGAGTCGCAGTCGGCAATTACTGTTAAGCCATCTTGACGGATTTGTTGTTGCAGTTGAGAAATGCGATCGCCCGCAGCACCAAATTCATTCTGCACCTGATACGTGCCGATAATACTTTGCTCGATCGCCCAACTGCACTCTAACCGACGCAACTGTCCCGCCGCACAGGTTTCTGCCAACAAATGCGGGTTTCTGTAATCGGCTAAAGCTTCAAACAACATCCCGCGCGCCGCATCAATTTCAGCATTGCGGCGGTTGATATCTTGCAGTTGCAAAGCCGATCGCATCCGTTGAATTGCTTGATTGAATAACCCGTAAGCCCGCACTAAAACTAAACGATGATTCTCAAATTTTATATCTGCAACCACTTCGGAAATTAATTGCTTAATTTGGGCGCCTTGGCCTTTCACAAGTTGTTCTAAATTGATGAAACCATTTTCTACTTTAACTTCCAGCCTTTCTACTGCTTTTTTTAGTTTCAAAGTCTGGTGCAAATTCACCGCAGACAAAGCTACCCCAGCCGCAACTCCCACACCAATGACGGCTGTTGTCGCTTGCAGCACGCCCAAACTGGCTTGGAGGGTTTGAAAACCCATGTGCATTTGCTGCATCTGCAAGCCGCCCATAACAAGCTGCACGGGAGACACTAAGGGCGATAGCGGGCTGTTGTTGAGGGCCGCACCGACAGCATGGGCCGCAAACTGTCCCGTCGCTGCATCTCTCGCCATGCCGATCGGCACTCCAGTCGATGTAAACACTTGTGCGTACTTGCCAGCCTCGATCGCAGCCTGTACCGCTGCAGGAAATACAAAGTTCATCATCAATTTTTACCCTGGTAGCAAACCACAGAATAACTAATATATTATGATACATTAAATAAAAAAAAATTATCAGTGAGCCCTGCAAATGGACACTTCGCTAATTAGTTCCCAAACAGTTGAGCTTGTTTCGCGGCTGACCGGGCAAAAACTACGCCAAGAGGATATTACTCCGCCCGTGCTTTTCTTGGCGGGGCTGGTGACGGTGTTGTTGGGAGTCATCCATGCCGACGGTACGGTTAGCGCTGAGGAAACGCAGCGATTGCGGACAACTTTTACGGAACTCATCCCCGCGAACAACAGTTTGCGCCAATTGGTAATGCTGATGGTTAAGGGCGTGCGAGACCGGCAAGTTTACAATAAAGTGACGGTGTTGTTGGCGCTGACTGCGTGTTTTTCTGAGGAGGAAAAACTGCTGCTGATTAGTTTTGGGTATCAGATGTCGGCGGCAGATGGGACAATAGAGGAACGAGCAAAAGAGTATTTGCAAAACATCGCCAACAGACTCGGAATCGCTGGGCGATATTTGACTGTTTTGGAAGCGAGTTTTAGCAGTCAGGCAATAAGGGATACAGCAGCTTTAGCAGAAGTTCACTCGTTACTCGATCCAGCAGGATTTCAATCTCTCGATTCTTTGTTTGTCCGTGCTGCTAGTCACATTCTCCAACATTTACCAGCCAAACCCAAACAGCAAACAAATCGCAAACATTCAGTTTCTTCCTATCAGGAGTTAAAAAAGTTTCAGGAGTATCGGCAACAACTTAACGCTGTTTGTGGCAAACTAGGTTTAACCCTGCGAGATAAAAGCGATCGCAACGTGCTCTCTCCTAATTTAGCCGAAGAAATAACCAAAGTATCTCAGAGATTGCAATCTCCATGTTTTCGCGTTGCTGTTGTCGGCGAGTTTAGTAAAGGCAAATCAACCTTACTCAATGCTTTACTCGGTGAGGAAATCCAACCAGTGCGGGATATTCCCTGTAGCGGTAATGTGACTATTTTGAAATATGGTTCGCAGCGCCGGGTTATTTGTCGCTACAAAAATGGACGAGAGGAAGAAATTCCACCTGCACAATATCAAGAGAAAGCTTCGATTTCGGAAGAAGCCGCTTATGGTTCTTATGCCGATGAAGAAATTGCCAAGTCGGAAATTGCCGAAATCGTTTTTGAACATCCCGACTTAGAGTTGTGCCGCAATGGGGTAGAAATTATTGATTCTCCTGGGTTGAACGAACAAGCCGAACGCACATTAGTCACCCAACAGGTTCTCAAAACAACTGATGCGGTTATTTTCTTAACTCATGCTCAAAATGCTTTAACGGAGAAAGAGCGGGAACTGCTTTTGTACTTGAAAAAAGAACTCAATTATGGCAATAACGAAGGCGCGGGTAATATTTTTATGGTAGTTAATTTTTTCGATTTGCTGCGGCGGGAAGAGAGTCGCCAGCAGGTACGAAAAAGGGTAGAAACGATTGTTAAGAGTCAAAATTTGATTGTTGCTGAAAACAGGATTCATTTTATTTCTGCTCAATCTGCATTGAAGGCGATTTTAGAAGGAAATGAAAATGATGATTATCAAAAATCTTTTCAGGGTTTTACTGATTCGATTGAGAAATTTCTGACTGTTGAACGGGGGGCGATCGCACTTCAGCAATCAGCCGCCGGAATTAAGCAAATTATTAATACTGGGTGCGATGAATTGAGTCAATATAGGGAAATTTTAGCAGGAAAATTGACAATTTCTCAAGGAGATAAGGCGAAGATTTTTGAACAAATGGCGGAAGCAAGCGGCCGCGATGTTAAGATGAGAAATTTAGCTAATAAACTGAGGGAGGAATCTGTAAAAGAAGCTACTGAATCTTGGAATGAATGGGTGAAAATATTGCCAGGTCGCCTCGCTACAAAAAGTAATAAATGGACTTCTAAGCATTCGCATATTTGGAGCCAAGACAAGTTAATTCGAGATTATGCCTATCAATTTGTGTTGGAATTAACACAAGAAATTGATGTCTGGAGCGACCAAAAGTTGCAGTTTATATTGAAACAAAAAATAGAAACTTTAGACTTCAAATTTAAAGAAGAGTTTTATGCAATCCGACAAGAGTTTCAAGAGTTCGATCGGCGACTTAGCACTAGCCTTGTTACTCAATTCAATAACTTAGGAATAGGAAAAAATCTGGGTGGAATTGGCATCGGTGGAAGCGGTATCGCTTCATCAATCAATCCCGATATTGGAGGTCCTGGAGGTTTTCTGGGCGGTTTAGGCCTGGGTGGATTAGTAGCGGCGGGATTGCTGTTTTTCGCAGGACTTGGTATTATTCCAGTTATTTTGGGTGGCTTAGCTGCTGGTGGGGGTGGCACATTTGGATTGGGAATGCTAGATGTTGATGGAATTCATAACCAGATTAAGGAAAAAGTTCGTGAATTAGGCTTTGAGAAATTTGGTGAATCTTCGCAGTCTATTTTTGATAAGATACACGAAAGAATTATTGCAGTCTTTGAAGAAAGAGTTGAGACGAGTAGCGGTGCGATCGCACAAGCAATGTCGCTGTGGGAAAATTTATTGGAACAGCAGGAAATGCGCGATCGCCAAAATCAAGCAGAATGCGACGCCGAAAAGGTTTGGCTGGCTGACAAACGTCGGGAACTTCAGGAAATAGAAAATCAAATTGAGGCTATTTTAGGTAGTCCCCTAAAGGAAAGGAGCGAGCAAGTTACTATTACAGAGAATTGTTTACCATAGTGTGAGCTGACAGTAGAGATTCCCCATTGTCCTAATTGTGGCTCAAAAGAAGTTAGTCGGAACGGTAAAACTCGGCATGGCAAACAAAGTTTTAAATGTCGAGAATGTAGTCGTCAATTTGTTTTAAATCCTGCTGGGAAGCCTATTACAGAAGAACAAAAAGAGTTAAGGTCACGGATGCTACTTGAACGTATTTCTCAGGCAGGAATTGCTCGGGTACTTCAAATGTCAGAAGATACAGTGCAGCGATACGTTAATAGCCAAGCGACTGCTGTTAAGAAGCAAGTGGAAGTGACTCCCAAAGAAAAAAAGCGCTTGAATGTTCAGATGGATGAGTTATGGTCATTCGTTGATAGTAAAGGAAATCAGCAGTGGGTCTGGCTGGCATTGGATGCCCAGACTAGGGAAATTGTTGGTGTACATATTGGAGCTCGTAGCGCATTATCGGCTCAATATCTATGGAATTCAATGCCACCAGTGTACCGTCAATCGGCAGTAATTTATACCGACCATTGGAGTGCTTATGATTCTGTATTGCCGAGCAAACGTCATCAAAGCGTAGATAAAGATAGTGGTTTTACTAACTAGATCGAGCGCTTCAACTGTACTATTCGACAACGAGTGTCTCGACTGGTAAGAAAGACAGGGTAAGCTCATCTAATTTGGTATAAATTGTACTTGACAAAAAGGGCAATATATACGAGTTGGCATTAGTGATTAGTGGTTATATAATGTTTCTTAATCATTCGTCATGACTGGTGAGAAAAAGTCAATGAAAAAAGGATTTGCTCCTGTTTCGCCAACCCAAAAATCCCAGAAGCAGAATAATCGGACTCAACCAATATCCATCGAACATTTACAAGGGAGCTTATCAACTTATTTTGATAACATACAAGCT
>NZ_JADEWV010000253.1 GCF_015207455.1 Microcoleus sp. LEGE 07076 | reverse complement strand
CTTGCAGCCTTGGCGGTTTATCGTACTGCAAGACACAGCCAGCAAAGAAAAATTAAAAACTTGCGCCTTCGACCAGCGGCAGGTGGTAGAAGCCCCAACCGTGTTAATCTGTTGTGGCGATCGGCGCGCCGCCGAACCCGAAAACACCGAAGCCGTCATCGAATTGGGCAAAGTTGCAGGCGCAATGAATGACAGCTTAGCCGGTTATATGCGCCAAGCAATCCCGCAATTGTTCGAGAACCGTCCCTGTTTCGACTCTCTAGAAACTTGGACAAATAGACATACAATGCTCGCAGTAGCTCACTTAATGATTGCAGCTAAAAGCTTTGGAGTAGACAGTTGTCCGATGGAAGGTTTTGTCAGCGCTAAGGTGAAAGAAGCCTTTCAAATTCCCGAAGAAGTAGATGTTTGCTGTTTGCTACCGCTTGGTTATGCAGCAGAACCTTTCAAAAAATACGGCGGGCGTTTTGATAAGACTCAAGTTTATTACAGCGAAAGTTATGGAAAAAAGTTGCAACTGGAGACTTGAGAGTTAAGATTTGTACGAGCAGGTGTCAAAATTAAAATTAATCACAAAAATCGACATTTTCGCAATCTAAAATCGGAAACCTAAAATCTAAAATCGCCAGCGGTGAGAGCAAGCAGAGGAATAAATTATGACAGTAGCAGCGCGACAAAGCAAGGCACAAACTTTAGAAGTAAAGTTGCAAAAGCACTTGCAAGCAGCGGGATTAAAAAAATTACCGCTTTATATCAGTTGCGATTTTAGAGATGACTCTTTAACGGTTGTGGGAGAACACCCTCGGAGTTTAGTTCTCAAAGCTAAACCGACTTTTACGGTGCTAGAAGCAGCAATTCTGGAAATAGAACCGGAATCTATAGAACAGATTGGACTTTGCCTAAAAATTACCGGGCAAAAACAGCCTTATGCTTTTCATTCTTTTACGATGCACAACCCTGTTTTGTCAAGACCGAGAACAGTGGAAGTCCGAAAAAAAACTGAGGAGATCCCTGCTGCAGAAACGGGGATGGTGCTAGCAGCAAATGCAGCGGATGTAGTGGAGGAAATGCCGCTAGAAACAAATATTGAAGAGGCGGGGGATGATGAATATTTCCCCAATTTTTCTGCTGAGAGTTCTAGTAATGCCGATCCGATCGCCTTTAAGGTAGCTGCAATCCCGGGAGATTTTACAGAAAATCCCTTCAATCCGCTAGATATGGAAGCGGTAACAGCGCCCCAAACACCCAAGCATTCACCGTGGGCGATGTTGGCGGCGACAGGAACCGTCACCATTGCAGCGATAATTTTGGCAGGCGGTTATTACTTGCTGAGCCGCCCCTGCGTCATCGGAGAATGCACTGCGCTGGCCAATGCTAAACAGTTGAGCGACAATTCGACAAGGACGCTGAAAACTTCAAAAGTTGCTAACAGCCCCGAAGAAGCGCAGGAACAGTTAAAAGGGGCGATCGCCCTTTTGGAACCGATTCCTGCATGGTCAATTCATCGCGCTGAAGCTCAAACCGCCCTGGAAAACTACCGCCAGCAAAGTCAGAATTTAAACTCTGCGATCGATGGTGCGCGCCTCGCACAGTCAGCAGCCCGGAAAACCGAAAATCCTCCTTATTCTGCCGAGAATTGGCAGGAAGCGCAAGCTCTGTGGCAAAGCGCGATCGGCCAACTCGGAGAAATCCCCCAAGACAGCCCTGTTTATCCCTACGCTCAAAAAAAGGCAAAGGAATACCGCAAGAATTTAGCAACAGGAAACAAGCAATTAGGCACTGAACAACAAGCCGAAAAAACCTTGCAAGCGGCAAAAAAAACAGCCCAACTAGCAGAAGCTAGGGAAGCAGTAGCTCAGACAGCCGAGACTTGGGGTCAAGTGCAAGCAGGTTGGGAAAAAGCCTTGGAAACCCTATCAGAAATTCCCGGCAACACGCAATCTTATCAACTAGGTAAACTGCTCGTTCCGAAATACGAAACCAAGCTTTCACAAGCTCGTGAGCGCAGAAATGTTGAAGGAATTTCGGAAAATGCCTACACTCAAGCAGTGACTTTAGCAGCCGAAGCTCAAATTTTTGAAGGGAAAAACGGCTGGTTTAAAGCATCAGAATACTGGCGCAGAGCTTTGAGCTATGCTGAGCAAGTTCCGCCGGCAACTGCTTATTCGCAGAAAGCAAAACCGCTGATTGATTCCTACACAAAATCCTTGGAGAAAGCAGAAGTAAAGTTGCGGGAAGAAAGGATTTTCCAAAAAGCGCGAGCAGATTTGGATAAAACTTGCAAAGGCCAACCGAAGATTTGCGACTATACTGTTAGCAAAGATTTGATTGCGGTGCAGATGACTCCCGATTACGTGCAGAAACTAAAACAAACTTTTATCCAAGCGGAAAAAAACAAGACTGCGAAGACTCGCCAAGCTGTGGAAAAGCACGTTGAAACGCTGCAAAAAGCTTTGGAGGCGATCGCCGAAAACGCGAAAATTCCGATGCAGGTGTACGATGGCGAAGGCAAGCGGATTGCGAGTCACGAACCAAAGTAAGCTGTTGCGGCATTGAATTTTAGTTTTTGGGGCGGGCTAGGAGCAACGCCCCACAATAGTTTCAAGAAATAAAAATCTTACAATTAAATGTGCCATAACAACTTAGAACATCCGAACACACACTACAATTTCGGCAATCAAACTGTATAAAAGGATGTGAGCAATCAAATGCTAGAAAAGGTCAAACTTCATAATTTCAAAAGTCATCAAGATACAGAACTTAATTTTGACAATTCACGCCTACACGCACTTGTAGGACAAAACAGTTCTGGTAAAACATCCGTTTTGCAAGCATTGCATTATCTCAGTAGGCTTGCTAATTCATCATTTGCCAATATTTTTCAGTATGAAAGAGCCCCTCAATTTCTTACAACAATTGGGCAAAATAATATGTCTGTCACTGTAAGTGGTTTTTGGAAAAACCCAGATAAAAATGATTGGGAAGCTTCTTATGACTGGAGACAAAGCGTTAATGATTATTGGTCTGCTAGACTATCCTGGGAGGCAGATAAAAAGCCGGAAAGTATGGAAGGAGAGGCAAGTTCCTTCATGTATGCTCCAGAGCCAATTCAGCAATCTTTGAGATATTCAGTGCATCTGAAGCTAGTAGCTACTAATCTTGCTAAAGCTGCTTACAGCGATGCAATCATTCCGCGAGTTGAGTTCGATGGTTCAGGCTTAGCACCTACCTTAGACTATCTTCGTGACGAAGCTCCAGATAAGTTTCAATCTTTACAAGAAAGGTTGAAACGGATTGTACCAGGTGTACGCGAAGTCGGCGTAAAACGAGCCAAGGTTATGGTAAATCGCCAACGTTTAATCGAAGTCGATGGCAAATCTATCTCTTACGAAGAAAGTCAGGAAATTGTAGGGAAAGAAGTTGTCTTAGATATGAATACTGGTAAGCGTATACCAGCCCATGCGATTAGCGAAGGAACAATGCTCGCTCTCGGATTATTGACTGTTTTGATGGATCCCAATCAACCTAATTTAGTGTTACTAGATGATGTTGAACAGGGACTCCATCCCAAAGCGCAACGAGAATTAATCGCTGTTTTTAAAGAAATTATTCAACAAAACAACAACCTGCAAATTATTTTTTCCACCCATTCTCCTTACATTGTCGATGAACTTACTCCGTCTCAAGTTCATGTATTAAGTAACAACAATTCAGGTGTGACTGGTTGCAAAAGATTAGATGAACATCCTGATGTAGAATGGGCAAAACAAACTTTAACCACCGGAGAATTCTGGGATGCGGAGGGAGAAGATTGGGTGGTTGCAGGGGAAATCAATGATTGAGTTTGTTGTAATTGTGGAAAGTAGCGCCGACGCACGCACCGCTACTAAATTAGCCGATCGCATTTTAGTACAAAAAATTGATTGGTTAGAACCTGAGATGCTGCAACATCTATATCAATGGAGTGGTTTAGAAGCTGAAACAGACAATTCTTGCTGGAAAAACATCGATGATATAACTAAACGTCTTGCCGATAAATTCAAGTTTCCCACCATCCGATCCAATGGCAAATTCAAAAGTGATGGTCAATCAGCTAATAAAATCATCAAGTTAATCAGCTTTATACAATATAAACAAAAGAGAGAGATTAAAGCCGTTATTTTTATGCGTGATTTAGACAATCAACCTGAGCGAAAAAAACATATCGATCAAGTACGTTCAGAGCACATAAATCAACAACCTAAATTAGCAATTATTATTGGTACAGCCAATAAAATGCGGGAAGCCTGGGTTTTGAATGGATTTATTCCATTTAATCGAGAGGAAGAACAACTTCTTCAAGAGATAACGACCCAATTGACGTTTAATCCTTGTAATGAGTCACACAAATTACGCTCTAACTCATTGACAGAACCCGATCGCATGAGAAATCCTAAAGCAGTTGTCGAAAAGCTAACAGGTGGCCAAATGGAGCGCGAACAACAGTGCTGGGAAGAGACGAATCTGGAACATCTGCGAGAAAAAGGTGTTCAGACAGGGTTAACAGCCTATATTAATGAAATCGAGGAACGATTAATTCCAATCATTGGATCTGCTGAGTAAGAGCAGCCCGATATTCCCTAAACCTGCCCCGACGGGATATTGTGGTCGATCAAGTCACGGGCGGGGCGGGTTTATGATATTTATCATTTGTATGGGAGACATTGGTGAACCCGCCCCTACGGTAATCAATGCCCTGCGCGGGCCAATGCCCAATTACCATTTTATCAACTGTGCATCTTGATTAAAAAACCTGCGGGACAATCCCTCCGTCAACAATAGAGTTGCAATTACAGTTGCCAGGGCTAACACAAACATAATCAAAATCTGGTAAGATGCTGCATCAAGAGGACTGACACCGCTGAGCATTTGACCTGTCATCATTCCCGGTAATGTCACGATTCCTACCACTGTCATTGTATTTAAGAGCGGGATTAATCCAGCTTTGATGGCATCTTTGCGGTACTGCTTGACTGCTTGCTGCGGGGTCGATCCTAAACTTAAATGGGTTTCTATTTCTAACTGGCTGTTGTTAACTGTACTGACAAGTCTTTCGCCGGCGATCGCCCCTGAGTTCATCGCATTGCCCAAAATCATCCCCGCTAAGGGAATCAGGTATTGCGGTTCGTACCAAGGATCGGGTTGCAAAATTAGCAAGTTTGTATAGCCCAAAGTAAACGCCGTACTAATCAAAATTGAACCCGAAACTAAGGGCAGCAAGTGCTTGATTTTTTTGCTGATGCGGTTGCTAGCCACTGTGCTAGCTGTTGTCAGCATGATTGCTAAAACTGCTAAAACCAGCCAAGGATTTTTTCCTTCCGGGGCAAATACTACTGCGAGCACGTAGCCGACTAGGATTAGTTGGATCAGGGTGCGACCCGCCGCGATCGCGATCGCCCCCTCCAATCCCAATCCCTGCCACGCCGAAAGCCCGATCGCGATCGCCACCATCCCCAAAGCCCAACCCAAATCAGTAAACTCTAGCTGAATTAACATCGGCGCTCTCTTTCGATAAAGTGATTGTTTACCCCTCCGACTATAAGATATTTGAATAAAGGTATCTCAGAAACAGTTTTGCTGTAAGAATTTGCTTTGATAATGGTTGAAATTTGTGGTGTGAAGAGTGAATAATGTTCCCCCCCTCGACTTGACCCAGCAGTACGCCCAGATTGGCGACGAGATCAGCGCTGCGGTACAGAAGGTGCTTGCCTCTGGCGGCTACATCGGC
This sequence comes from Microcoleus sp. LEGE 07076, assembly GCF_015207455.1. GTDB lineage: Bacteria > Cyanobacteriota > Cyanobacteriia > Cyanobacteriales > Microcoleaceae > Microcoleus. Next base: position 1,499 of record NZ_JADEWV010000253.1, on the reverse strand, counting down.
GGCCCGGCTGTGAAAACTTTTGAACAAGAGTTCGCCAACTACATCGGCGTTTCCGATTGCGTGGGCTGCAACTCGGGCACGGATGCCCTGATTTTGGCCTTGCGAGCTCTCAAAATTGGCCCTGGCGATGAAGTGATTACCACTCCTTTTACTTTTTTTGCTTCGGCTGAGACAATTAGCGCTGTGGGTGCAACTCCGGTATTTGTCGATATTGACAGCGAGACTTTTAATCTGAATGCCGATCGACTCGAAGCAGCGATTACCCAAAAAACCAAAGCAATTATGCCCGTGCACATCTTCGGCCAACCGGTAGACATGACTCGGCTGATGGAAATTGCGACTCGGCACAATTTAGCGGTAATTGAAGATTGTGCCCAGTCTGTCGGCGCCGAGTGGGAGTCTCGAAAAGTTGGCAGCATCGGCCATGTCGGCTGTTTCAGCTTTTATCCAACCAAAAACTTAGGCGCTTGCGGTGACGGGGGGGCTGTAACCACAAACGATCCAGCCTTGGCTGCTTCCATGCGAATGCTCAAAGAACACGGACAGTCTTCTAGGTATTTCTACGAAGAAATCGGCTGCAACAGCCGTTTAGACGCCCTGCAAGCGGTGATTCTCAGCATTAAATTGCGGTATCTCGACAGTTGGAACGCGCAGCGACGGGAAAAAGCGGCACTTTATGGCGAATTTCTCTCCCGCGTGCCCGGAGTTTCTGTTCCCAAAGAATTGCCCGAAGCAAAAGGAGTTTGGAATCAATACACCATCCGGCTGACAAGCCCAGAAGATGCGCCAAATCCCTCTGGCAATTTCCGGGACTCGCTGCGGAATAAGTTGCAGGAATGTGGCATCGGTTCGATGGTTTACTATCCGTTACCTTTGCACCTGCAACCTGTTTACAAATCTTTGGGCGGTGGAGCAGGTCATTTACCTGTAGCAGAGCAAGTTTGTCGCGAAGTCTTGTCTTTGCCGATGTTCCCTGAACTGTCGAGGGATCAACAAGAGCGGGCGATTTATGGACTCAAAGATTGCTTGGCACGTCGCCGATAGCATCCGGTAGCTTGGGCGCGATCGCCCGATCGACAGAAACGCCCGACAACAGAGGAATCGAAGGGTTGCAGTGCCGTACTGGTGCAGCGGTCAGGAAAATATATTAAGTATTTTGACTGAACACTTGTACTTTTATGTACTATATTTAATGAAAAGAAACAAATTTAGGCTAGCAATCCGCCTGAAACGGGTGCATTTTCCGCTCGCCTAAAGTTTGCGGTGCGATCGTGATGAAGAAGTCATTAGTCCAACGTCATTAGTCATTAGTCCAACGTCATGTTTTGCTGTCCCCCACGAGCTTTGGGTCCAACGTCATCAGTCCGATGTCCGTCGGAAGAAGGAAGTTCGGCAACGAGCAATGTACGGGATGTAACGGATGTAAGTCCGATGTCCGTCGGAAGAAGGAAGAAGGAAGAAGGAAGAAATAAGAAATAAGAACTAAGAAGGAAGAAGGA
>NZ_JADEWV010000023.1 GCF_015207455.1 Microcoleus sp. LEGE 07076 | reverse complement strand
GGATTAATTTCCCCGAGGTTCGGTACTCTGGAATTTAACCCGGCAAATGATTCAGAGGCTGTAGCTGATGGATTTAATAATTGTTGAGATTCCCCGATAATTGTATTTGTTTGAGTCCGAAGAGAGGGAAGTGCTGCCGGAACATTGACGGGATTTACTCTCTGTGAAGCTGTGGCGGCTGCTGGGAGCAAATTTGCCGGATTTGCCGGAAGCTCGCCCGAAGTCGGTCGATCGAGCAATTGAGCCGAGTTGGCAGTTTTCTCCGTTGAAGTCGCCCCCGAAGTGTTAGTGGCGACGTATTTTTTCATAGCTGCTTGCAACGGACTCAAAGGCAGAGGATTGTCGTTTTGTTGGTCTGAACTAGCACCGCTCGACGGCTGCGATAAACTGCCTGTCGCTGTATCCGCCGACTCAGGAGAGCCGATCGTTTTTATCCCCGAAATCAGCGTCCCAGTGCCAGATAAACTCAAAGCTGATGTGGAGTTTGAACTTTGCAAACTCGAATCTTGCGGGTTATTTTTTAGCACTCCCGAAGCAGGATTTGCTAAATTTTGCAAGGTCAAAATTCTGTTGTTGGCCCGCTGCTTTGGGGCTGAAGATGGCTGCGGATTTTGTAAGCCGCGAGCGCTAATTTCGTTGAATAAACCTTGGCCGTTGACCACTGGTGAATTTAGCAAATTCAAGTCAGAATTAGACTGATTGAACTGATTGATCAGCACCGGTAAGCTGTCGATTTCAGCAGCATTGGCGCTCTCTTCAGCAGACAGCCCCGGTAGCGAACCTGGATTGTTTGAGGCTGCTAATTCTTCGCCATCTATACTCAACCTTTCTGGATGTACGGAGACCTCCCAGATAAATAACCCCCCCGCACAGAGTACGGCTAGTGGAGCCCAAACCGCTGGTTGCGTCCAGTGGCGCAACCGCGCTATCAGATAGCGGACAGATGTAGGCAATCGCTTAAAACTTGACATAGTTTTCCTTGCATCCGATCGTGCGGACTTAAAACTATTTTTACTAGTATACCACATGAATGTTGATGATTTTGGCTCTCCCGGCGCAAGTGCGATCAAACTCGCGATCGAAAGTTCCTACAGACATATCTGCCACAAGAAGATGTAAACCTATATCTAGCACTCGTAGAAATATGTCTGGCTTTCCTAAAATAAAGCGGGCTAAGAATGATAAAATCCGACTTGACGCAGTGTAAGCTGTTCAGGCGCGTTAGCCGATCGACCCAGAAGCAAAATGTCAAAACAAAATTGACATTTCCCAGGGAGCAATACGAACAGGAAAATAAAAACGAAATTGATGAAAAAAGTAGTAGAAGTATTAGCAAATCGGGAACAACTCATAGAGCGCTCGCTCGCGATTGTCCTGCGGCAAATTGCAGCAGCCATAGCAGAACGCGGAATTTGTACGATCGCCTTGGCGGGCGGAAGCACACCAGAACCGCTCTACAGATCGATCGCCAGCCAAGACCTGCCTTGGGACAAAATTCACGTTTTCTGGGGCGACGAACGCTACGTTCCCCCAGAACACCAGGATAGCAATCAAAAAATGGCGCGCCTAGCATGGCTCGATCGAGTAAACACCCCCGCCAGCAACATCCACCCCATGCCCACCGGCACCGGAGACCCCGCAGCCGACGCGATCGCGCACCAAACCGAATTGCAGCAATTCTTCAAAGTATCCGACGGCGAGTTTCCTGCTTTCGACATCATCCTGTTGGGCATAGGAGACGACGCCCACACAGCCTCTCTATTTCCCGGTACACCAGCCTTGCAAGTCCGCGACGCCCTAGTAACTGTCGGCAACAAAGACGGTCAACCCCGCATCACCTTTACAGTCCCCTTAATCAACCGCGCCCGGTGCGTCATCTTCATAGTCGCAGGAGCCAGCAAACAACCCGCCCTAGCTCAAATTTTTGCCCCCGCCGCCGACCCCATGACCTATCCAGCCAGACTCGTTCAACCAGAAGGCGAACTTTGGTGGCTGCTCGATGCCGCCGCTGGCGAAGCCGTAAAATAGCCCGTGCCAACAAAGCCATCAGTATCACTAACTTTATTTTGCCCGTCACCGCCAACGTCGCAGCACGAGCTCAGTTGTTAGTATTAGCTAAGCAATTTGACACTCCCAGGCGCGATCGCCCAGGGATTCTTTGTTCTACGAACTCGCTTGCTTGCGACAGGATTTCTCCAGCAAAAGTAGAGGTCAATTCTCTTAAAGTGTTGCTTGACTCGATCGCAAAGGTTCCCGTATGCCCGCTCCGTACCCAATCCCCGACTGAGGATATTTCTAGCTGCGTTGAAATCTCTATCCATCAAACACCCGCACTTGCAAGCATGAGTTCTAGTTGATAGCGTTTTCTTAACAATTGCACCGCAGAAGCGAGCCTTCTTGGCTGGTATATTGCGCGTTAACCGCAACCGTTACTCTCTCAAACACCTGGCCAAAGTATTCGAGCCAAATTCGGAAATGATACCAAGATGCGTCGTTAATCGACTTAGCTTTCGCAGTGATTCTTTGCCAGGTTTTTAATTCTCAAATCAACGCACAGCTATCAAGTCGTTAGACTGAACTACGCATCGTGCCAATTTTACAGCAGGGTCTTTACGCTGCCTACTTATTTTGAGATGAATTTTACCTAGAATCTGCCTAGCTTTGCCTCTGTTTTTTGACTTTTTTACCTTTCTAGAAACGCGGCGCTGCGAGCGCTTGATAACCTTCTCTCCTTGAGCGGTAAATCTGGGATTCTCAGCGCTTACTCCCTGAGAGTCGGTGTAGCATTCTTTCAATCCTACATCTAATCCAACCGTGCTTCCTGATGGTTCTACATTCTCTTTACGGTTAACATCAATACAGAATTGGACGTAAATCGTAAATCCCATCCGCACGCTTTACCAATCTGACTCGTTTAATTTGACTGATTTGATAAAAATGTAAATCGCGCGTTCCCTTTAACTTGAGCTTGCCAATCCCCTTTTTGTCGGTAAAGTTTATGGTTTTACGGTTTTCTGCAAGCTTCCACCCAGTTGATTTATACTCAACAGAGCCACAATTTTTCTGGAACTGTGGATATCCTTTTTTTGCCGACAACTTTCTTTTTGCAGTTTTCGTAAAATCTGGATATAGCAGACCATGCTCGTTCTGCACTAGCTTGTCTGGTCATTGAATTGAGTTCGTCAGCAAACGGGAATGCGCGAGCCAGTACAGCGCAGTATTTGTTTAAGTCGTACTTGTTGACTTTTGGGTTGTCCATCCAATAGCGCAAACAGCTATTTCTGACAACTTGGGCGAAGCGAAGCGGAGCGTGTAGGAATTGCTTCATTTACTTCTGCAAATTGACTCTTATTTCCGTAACCTTTGAATTTAAAAACTAGCATGGCTCGACCTGCCGACGTTATGCTATACTATTTAGCACAATATTGTGGATATCGGTAACAAAGCTTTACAATTAAAGCCGTTCTCAAAGGACGGGGTTTTAAACCTAATTTTTTGATAAGAATTGTGGCGGTTAAAGTTAAAATTTGACCATATACCCAGTAGTTTTATGAGGCTGATTTGAAAATCTGGCCGATAGCAAGGAGAAATCGATGATTGTCTGTCCCAATTGCAATCACCAGAACCCCGACGGGGCCAGCCAGTGCGAGGCTTGTTACACGCCTTTACCCGTTACCGCAAGTTGCTCGAACTGCGGTGCAGCGGTTCAGACAGATGCAGCATTTTGCGGTCAGTGTGGCTTTAACTTGAGTCCGGGTTCCACAGTTCCAGAAGTTGAGATGACATTACCGTCGGCCTCGACGGTGGAGCCGACAGTGGTATCGCCACCGGTACCGGATTTAGCGCCCACTGCACCCCTGATAGCAAGGGAACCTTTAGTTACGGCAAACAAGGAGCCGAACACCGAACCCCTGACGGCAAAGGCACCTCTTGTTAACCCAAATCTGGGGCCGAACTTGGAAAAAACTCCTGCCAGCATTCCGGAAATTCCAGAACCTGGGCCTTCGCTCTCGGTTCCTGTTACAACTGAATCGGTGGCAACAGCAGTAAATACTTCTCCCCCGATTGTCACCCCACAGCCGGCGGGTGTGGCTAAAACTCAACTGCAACAGCAATCGGCGCGTCTGATACACGTTCAGACAAATACGCCGATGGAATTGCCTCACAGTCTGTCTGTGGTTCACATAGGCAAGCCTAATGATTTAGTGCCGCCGGATATTGATGTTTCGGGATTTGCTAATTCTGAGATAGTTTCTCGGGTACACGCAAATCTCCGGGTGGAGGGAGATGCTTGCTACCTAGAAGATGTAGGCAGTTCTAACGGCACTTACGTCAACAATACTCCTCTGCCTAAGGGAAACCGACACCGGTTGCGACCGGGAGACCGCATCTCTCTGGGGAAAGGAGATCTGGTTACGTTTCTATTTCAAATCTCTTAGATCGAGTTTGGATTGGGCGATCGAAAGTCTAAAATCTAAAATCGCATCTTGAGGCGCTCTACCAAAACTCAATGCTGCCAATGTGATTAAGCTGACCTTGCTACATCCACTCCAGTCTATACCCGTCCGCAGTTGGATCTTTGAAGACGAGCAGGTCGTCCGGATCGGGCGATCGACTGAAAACCACGTCGTTCTTTTTAGCGCTGTGGTTTCTCGTCGCCACATCGAATTGCGGCGCAGCGGCATAACTTGGGAACTGATCAATTTAGGTACCAACGGCACTTACCTCGATGGTAAGCCGATCGCTAAGGTTCCCATTGTGGACGGTCTGATCGTTCACTTGGCTCGATCGGGCCCGAAAATTCAAATCAATGTTGGCCCAAATCAGTCCTCAGTCCACTTAGGACAAACCAGCGTCAAGCCAAGGGATGCTAAGGCAATTCACGCTTCCTCGCGAGGGGCTCCCCTGAGCACGCTTCCTGTTGCCGAACAAAAAGAAGTTGGCACTTCCAGGGAAGAGGAAGAGTTGACGGAGGCAGAAAATACTCCACAATATTCGGAAGAATATTAAATCGGCATCTTTGGACTCGGCGGAAAAATCAGTACAAACCCCGATACTGCTTAGGGTCGATCGCCAAATTTGAGACGGCGGTTATTGCTCCCAGATTCGTCTGTCTGGTGGGTGAAAATCAAAAATCAAAAATAGACGCTTCGACCGACATTTTTCTCGGCGCTATAGGCACTCAGGAGTTTATTTATGACTAGATCGCAACAGATTGTAAGGCGCAGCGAACTGCTAAACCGCCGGACGATCGACCGCAGAACAGCCGAAGAGGTTGGCAGGGTAGATCGGCTTTGGCTTGATGCTGACTCCGGGCGGGCGATCGGCTTTACTTGCAAGTCGGGACTTTTGGGCACCAAAAAAACTTGGTTCGCTTGGGCGCAAGTTGATACTGTGGGCGAAAATGTTTTTGTCACCATTAACCCGGAACTGCCCCCATTGCACCAGCCGGAACAAGCTGTTTGCCCGATCGGGCTTGAGGTACTCACCGACTCGGGAAATAAAGCAGGTACGGTGGTTGACTACCTATTTGATGTCCAGACTGGTTCTGTTACCAATTACCTGTTTAAATCGAGCGGCTGGCGCGGCGTTTTAGACGGGATTTATTTGTTGCCGGTGGGGGCGATTTCGACGATGGGCAGCAAACGGGCGATCGTCTCAGAGGCTGCTGTATCAGAGCCAGTGCAGTACGCGGAGGGACTACACAAAAAAGTGGGTCTGGTAGCAGAGTTTTTACACGAAGATTTCGACAAAACTCTCCAAAATGTGGCAGATGTGAAGCGGGGCGCTCAAAATCTGGCGGACAAACTCCAAGATAAAGCTCTAGAAGTCAGGGATGTCGCTCAAGAAAAAGTAGCAGAGTTGAAGCGACAAAGGCAAGAATCTGCATCGCCCCCGCCAACCCCCGATCCGCCAGAGTCGGATTTGCTCTGAAGTGCGGGTTTCCCGATCGCCGGGCCCGACTAATTACGGGTCGCATTTTTAGGGCGGCCCGCCCCCGCACCGGCCGATCGGTATTTTCGCAGCAGGAGATTGAGGCTTTGGGTGCCAGGAATTCCAGTGCTGCTCAAAGCATTGTATTCTATAGGTATTGAATTAATCAGGAAAATGTTAGCAACTCGAAAAAACTTATGTCGTTTGATACAACTGACATCTTGCACGATTCTCAGCAAGAGTCAAGATGCCTGCTCCCCAACAAAATTGATCTTTTGTGGAACAGGCATCTTGCCTGTTCATAAAAGGCTAATTGAGAATGGTGCAATATCTCAGATACAACCGACTATTATTTTATCTAGAAACTGTGGTAGAAATAAGTGGTTAACTTCTGTAGAGCGAATCAGTCGCCACCCACTTACCGCCCCCTTTAAAATCAATTTTTTTGCGGTTTTATGCCAAAAAATCGATATTGAAGCATACCCGTTTCTTTCTGGCGGCGGAGTGTCAAAACATCAGTGATTACCTTAACTCTGCTACATCCTATCCAGTCAGTCCCCGTTCAGAGGTGGTGTTTTGAATCCGCATCCGTGGTTCGGATCGGTCGATCGAACGACAATGATGTAATTATTTACAGCGCTGTGGTTTCCCGCCACCACGTAGAGTTGTGGAATCACGCCAATGGCTGGGAAATTATTAATTTTGGTGCTAACGGTACTTATGTAGATGATAGACCGATCGCTCAGGTGTCAGTCGCCGACGGGATGACGATTCGCTTGGGCAATTCCGGACCCAAAATCCGGATTCGAGTAGGCGCGACTTTGAAACCGGATACAATTAGCAGGCCGCCACAGCCCCAATATATCGCTCAAGAGGACGAATCCAAAGAGAAATCGACTGCTTGGCCTTTCGGTGTAGGAATCATTGAAGACGATGAAGAGGGAGCCCAGACTTATATCGATCTTGACTGATCTGTCGCCCTGCTAGCGGGCAAAATCAAACAAAGCTGAGGGTGCACTATTTAATCGTCAAACTAAATATCTCGGCAATTAAGCTGCTTTTTGTCCAAATATGCCGCTAAATTAATTAACAGCTTCTGTTACATAAGATTGACACAAAGTGGAAAATACCCACATCTAGGGCATTTTTGACACTTACCTAAAGCAGCAGGGCGAGAGTGCTGCAAGATCGATCGCAGCCTGAGTATCTTGCCATCAATGAACGTTCTTGCAGATTGAGTTTTAGTTCTAGTTTGATGGCCTACACGAGCGCAAAGATTAGGGCTAAAAGTATCAGTGAATTTGAGATTTATACCTAGGAAGAGGGTGAATTGCCGTCTTTGAAGATGCAGGCTTTGGTGCGCGACGAGAGCGTCGGTAATGTCGGCAAAATCGTTAAATGTCAATTAAACCGCTATCCACCAGCATCTCTAGTACAAAATCACCCTTCTAAAGATAAGATTTGGGGGATATCGCTCGATATTACCTCTATTTCGCTGCTTGCCCACTGGCGGTAATCTAAGAGCAACTGGTGCATCAAGCGCTGTTTGACGCTCTGCAGCACGCTTTTGAGCAAGCCGTTGCCCGTTGCTTCTAAAATCGGTTTGGGCGTCAGCCAAAACGGCGGTGGTAATTCTACTTGCACTTCCAAATCGGCTTTTCCCTTTAAGTATGTTATCCCGCCACTTTGGTCTGCTGCAAGCTGTCCTTTAAGATTGAGAGCAAAGCGATCGTTTATATAACCCACGCCCCGAATTTCGCAAGCGACGGACTCCAAATTGATTGTGCCGTCTGACTGCGCCCACACCCTCATGTCTACTGTGGGTTGAATGCTCAGCATCATAAATTGTAACGGCCGCATTTTGAGGCGGAAACAGTCCTCGGTTAACTGCTGCGTGCGAGTGCGATCGACTAAAGCGTTCACCAGTCGCTTCGGCTGGCGCAGATAATGTTGAATGGGAACCCGTTCATCTGGCACGGCGATCTCAACCGATTGCGAAGAATTAAAGCGAATATACATGAGAAGATATCAATATATAGGATTCGTAAGTATATCTTAATAAACTATAGCCTTTCTCAGGTGACATAAGTCTCGCATTAACTCGCGTAATCCCCCAATGTCATCCGAGAAATCACGGATCGAAGCTTTCGGGGATCGGGCTAGTTTTGCGCTCGTACCTGCTGCCCGATCGAAGTAAAGCAACACAGTTGTCACGTAAAATTGCCGATAATTATGAAAATTTCGTTAGCCAAGCCCTCGAAGACGATCGCACATCTGGGCCCTATAGGTACTAATGCAGAAACAGCAGCTCTAGCTTATGTCAATTGCTTGAGTCTGGAAACTAACTTTGAATACACCCTGTGTCCTTATTCCACTATTTCTCAGGCACTAGAGGCATCTGCCTCTGGGCTGGTTGATGTGTCAATTGTGCCGGTGGAAAATTCCATAGAAGGCAGCGTGACTGTCACCCTAGATACGCTGTGGCGACTCGATGGGCTCGGCATTCAACACGCATTGGTTTTGCCGATTTCCCACGCGCTGCTGTCAAATGCTCAAAGTTTTAACGAGATTCAAAAAGTTTACTCTCATCCGCAAGCGCTAGCTCAGTGTCAGTTGTGGTTGAGCCAGTTTATCCCTGGGGCTGAGTTGATTCCGGCGAATTCAACCACCGAAGCCTTGCAGTACCTGGAAGATAGAAGTATAGCGGCAATCTCTGCCCCAAGAGCTGCCGAACTCTACAAATTACCCGTGCTAGCGAGCCCGATTAATGATTATCCCGACAATTACACTCGATTTTGGGTGCTGAGCAAAAGTGCCCGAAAACTGGGAAACGTCGCCAAATCCGGCGATTCATCAATTACATCCGCTACCAAATCAGCGGCTAACTCGGCTCCGGATGCAGCGCCTGCCAATTGCACTCACACCTCACTAGCTTTTAGCGTACCTGCCAACAGGCCGGGATCGCTTGTAAAGCCTTTGCAAGTATTTGCCAGTCGCGGTATTAATTTAAGTCGCATTGAATCTCGGCCGACAAAAAGATCGCTCGGAGAATACATTTTCTTTATGGACGTTGAAGCGGATGCTTGTTCTACATTAGTGCGATCGGCACTAGAAGAATTGAAAAACCACACGGAAACTTTAAAAATCTTCGGCAGCTACACTGTACTGTCAGTAGTATAATTTGAAGTATAATTTTAAGTACAACTTAAGAGGCTAGTGAGATGGATGCTGATGAACTGTTGAAGCGATATGCAGCCGGAGAAAGAGATTTTCATGAAACCAACCTGAAAGAAGCTGATTTGCGAGAAGCTTTCCTGATTCATATTAATCTAGCCTGTGCCAATTTGAAAGAAATCAATTTAGCTTTGGCAGACCTAAGTTGGGCTAACTTAATTGGTGCCAACCTTGAGAATGCTTGTCTGCTAATGGCAAATCTAAATGGGGCAGATTTTAGTAAAGCAAATCTCAGTCAAGCCAAATTAACAGGGGCAGATTTGATAGACGCAAACCTGAAAAATGCCAACTTGGGCTACACCAAAATGATTGGTGTCAAATTGATTGGGGCAAACTTATCTGAGGCAAACCTGATGGAAGCTAACTTGATCGAAGCTTGCTTGGACGAAGCCAACCTGGAAAACACGAATCTCAGCGAGGTAAAACTGCGGGGCGCGAGTCTGAGAAAAGCCAACCTGAGAGGTGCATTTTTGTGCGAAAGTAACCTTCAGGGTGCGGATTTGAGAGAAGCTGACTTGCGCGGTGCTAATTTTAGCGGTGCCTTTTTATGCGGTGCTAACATAGAAAGTGCTAAGTTTGATGATGCAACAATTTTTAGCGGGGCGATTCATTTTTGCATCAGACAAGCCTGAAGTCTGGCAATATTGACGCCCAGAATCCAACAACTAAGGACTAAAAAATATAGTATTCATTTGGCTGAAAGTAGAGTTAATTTGCTCCTGTACCTTAGCAAAATGAAGCTGCATCTTGAGAATCTCTTTTTTAGAATTAGCTTCAGTAATCTTACTTTCCAAGGCCAGCAAGTTACGGTTGAGAGTTTCTACTCGTACAGTTTGATCGTCTAAGTGAATTTTTAGTTCTGCCACCTTATCCAACTCGATCTGCTTGCGAACCCAGGCATGGCGAACCAAGTTTTCATCTCCTTTCTGAAGTGCGATCAAAGCTCGCTGTTGCCACTGATTGGCTTGAGATTCAGCTTGATTGTACTGCCACTGAATCCGCAGTTGGGCGGAAATCGCGCTGCCAACGGCCTGACGCAGTTCTTTGAGGGGTTCTTGAATTTCTGAGAGTAACAAATCCCAAAGATTCATCAGTTCTCGAGTAAATTGTTCTCGTTCTACAGATACTACTAATGCTTCTAACAGCAACAAGTTTGGTTGCATCTGCAGGATAATTGTCTCAAATGTTAACTGTGCTTCTGACAACTCCCGATCGCTAGTTTTTTCTGAGACTGCAGTCGGTGAGTTATTTAATATTTTTTGAGTTTTGTCTGCGTCTGTTTTTGAGTCTAAACTTACAGGTACAAAGGCTTGTAATTTTTCGATCGCGATCGCACTTAGCTGTTGTCGCAGCAACTCGCAGGCCGCCCGCTGCACCGGGCCTGTTTCGGTTTGACAAATCTTGATGATTATTTTTAAGCCTGGATCTCCGTAATTTAAGGTTTCCTTCAGCGCGCTAATGCGATGTTGTTCGCTAACAGAACTAGACAGTCGGTGTTTGACTCCTGCTAGTCCGCCGAGCACCACACCGCCGACAGGAGGCGGCAGTTGACCGCCTCTAACTGCATCGTATGGTTTCGGTTGGTCGAGATTTTCTAACACAAGCATTTAATTCTGTAAAGAACCTAAGCTGTTGCGGCCTGTAAATTATATGTCAAAAAACAATTCCCCGAATGAGTGGGGTGGAAGCTGCCGCCCGCCCTGAACATACAATGTTTATTTGTCCGACAGCTTATCCGAACTTGTTTGAAGTTGTCGGTTAAACTGATATCTGTTTTCAAAAGAATCGAACTCGGTAGCCCGCGACCTCAACTTTTAGTCGATCGTTCATTCCCTCTTCGTTTAATCAAAAAATAAAAATCTTAAATAGTTCTGTGTTGTTTTAGCTTCTATGCAGGCAAAACCGAGCGTATTTTTTGCCTGCCAAAATGCGCTACTTGAGCGTATCTTTCAGTACAGTCCTTGCTGCTAAGTGATTGCGAGTAGAAGTTAAAATTTCGGTTTCGCGTTCCAATCTAGCAGCAGTATCTTGCAATTCTAAAAGGATTTGCTGTTCTGTGGCTGCGCCGTAAAGGTAGCTGGCTACCCAGTAGGACAACTCTGTGGGTAAGCTGGGAATGTCTTCTGGTAGGTCGATCGGCTGATCCATCAATTTGCTAGAGAGGCGAACTACATCGCGAAGCAGTTGTTCGACATCTTGACCCAAAGATCGGAGGTCTTTTTGGGGCGGTTCGTCTTCGATCCATTCTACCAGACCGACTAAATAGGGTTTTTCCCGAACTGCGTCGAGGACTCGGAAGCGCTGCTGTCCGAGAGTCATAATTTTCATGCGATCGTCTGGGAGTCGCTGACAGTGAATGACTTCGGCGCAACAGCCAACGGCTGAGACTTTGTTTTGGTTGGGGTCCCACATGAGTACACCGAAACGGCGATCGCCCTCCAGAATCGTATTCATCATAATTCGATAGCGAAACTCGAAAATTTGCAGCGGCAGGGGTCTACCGGGAAATAGAACCACTTCCGGCAACGGAAATAGGGGGAGTTCGCGAACTGCTACAGAGGATGAGGATGCCATTGTCGCTCAAAGGTGACGGTACTTGGGATTATTTTTATTACTTTAACTGATTTGAGGAATTCCGGGGTGGGGAACAGGGGCGATCGCCGGAAAATGCGCGGAGGGCGATCGAGGCTTGAGACCGATCGCGTAGGGTCAGAAACCGGGTTTTTGCCCAAAATCTTGGCTTGTTGCCCATAAATTCCCTAAAACCCGGTTTCTTTGGGCTGATGCGTCAGTCTCGATCGCTCATTTAGTGGCTGGCGGTAGCTGGATTTCGATACCCAGTTTGTTGCCGACATCGATCGCCGTATTCGCAAATTCCGTTACGCCTGCGATGCCAACTCCGATCGCCACCGCCGCCCCTACAATAGCTGTTAAACTTTTCTTTAATCTGCGTTTATCCCATTCGTTTTTCGGTTTCTGGATTTCCGCTTCCACATCTTCGATATCAATAATTAGATCATCGCGGACAACTTCGGGAAACTGCTCGCATTTGTCACGCAAAGATGCGATTAATTTCAGAATTTCTGCCGTATCCGCGTTATTGATTTGAGTGAATTATTGTTTTTAACTTCGTTGTCGCTGTCGGCAACACCAGATATCGGGCCGTTGAAAATGTTGGTTTTAGAAGTGTCAGTCATTTTTTTACCGTCGAAGTTGATGTTAACTTGAAGACTAGACTTATCTCCAGATTCAGGTCGATCGATTCCAGAAAGTCGCTCTTTCTCTTCCCATTGTTGCAAATTGTCCGGGAAATCTGCCATCAAGCCGCGCACATTGACCTTTTGATAAGATTTTTCGCATTCGACTTCGTAGCGGCCCTTGTCCAAACGGCGGCGCAGCCCCTCAAAATCGTAGAGGTGAGGTTCTTGGCTGCCTTTGCATTCAGAACAGTTGCATGGGATAAATTCTTTATATTTTAGGCGATCGTCGTAAGTAACATGGATTTTCCAGAGTTCGTGGCGGATACGGTCTAAAAGAGATTCTTTCCGCTTCCCGGAAACTCGAATGCGGATTTCTCGTTTGTGGTAATTCTCAATAACTTCAGCTTTGGCGTAATTGTCGGCGAGGATGACTCCATCGCGCCAGACAATATCACCTTTACCCTTTGGTAAATCGGATTGAGGGCGGTAGATTAACAAGTGCATTTCTACGATGAAGCGGGTAATAATGCCTTTGGGCATGAAGTCGTATTCGTAGCGCAAAATCAGGTTATCGGTGTCGTCCCAGTCGTAGTTGGGAATTTCGAGGGGGAGAAGTTGCGGGGCGATATATTGTCCTTGTTGGCAGGGGATTTCGTAACACAATTTGAAGTGTTTCATTAAGTGTAGCAGTTCATCGTGCAAGTCTCGGTATTGTGTGTCGCCCCAAATTTGCTTCAGGTTTTCTTGGGTGAAATACCCGTAATTGTCGATGATTTCTGCGTTGTCCGTGACTTCTCCATTGTCGGTAATTTTTTGGTTGCCTACGACTTTGTAAACAGCCTTAGTTGCCAATTCGGGACGCAGGATAACTACATTTTTGAGGATCGGATCTTTTTGGAAATGCAGGATAATACCCAAGTCGTGGAGGTATTTGCTGAGACCCAACATGGCGGGTTTATCCGACTTTTTGAAACCTTGGCTAACGCAGATGTTGAAAAATTCACCGACTTCGATGTGGGTTTGGCGTTGGGAATAGTTTTCCAAAGCGTGGCGGACATTTGCCCAGCGTTTCGGGATGGGCGTACTCATGTGTTCGAGGGTGGCGATGCGGTTTTGTAAGGCGCGTTGCAGGGCTTCCAGTCCGCGATTGGTGGCGAGATTGGTAGCGAAATCTTTTTCTAGGTTGGGAAAGTCCCGCCGCTGTTGGGAGAGGTTGATTTCGCAGCGGATGTCTTCTTTTTCGTTTTGGACGAGAAAGACGGGACTGCCGTTGCTGAGGAGTTCGATGATTCTCAGCCAGTAGCAGAGGTTGGGGTTTTGGCGGCGGTTATCGACGAGGAGGACATACAGAGAACGTTCGGTGAGGAAAAATTGGTGGGTGGCGTGGTAGATTTCCTGTCCGCCAAAGTCCCAGACGTGAACGCGGAAAGGTTTGCCATTGGGTTGTGGGAATTCCCAGGATAGGACATCAATGCCTTCGGTGGTGGGTTCTCGTTCTTTGAGTTCGTAGTTGGGGTTGAGGAGTTTGTTGGCTAGGGTGGTTTTTCCCGCTTCGCCTTCGCCGACAATCAAAAGTTTGGCTTCGTTGAGTTCTTCGGTAGCGTCGGGGTCGCGGGTTTGGAAGTAGAAATCAAGAATAGTAAGCAAATCGCCCGGTTGATATGATTGATTGCTGCCCAGGATTTCCGGCGGAATTGGTATCGGATTGCCCCGCAAATCCAGTTGTTCCAGTTGCTCCATTTTCCCCAGCACTTCGGGAATTTCTGTAATCTGATTGAAACTGAGGTGAATCTGTGTCAAATTCGACAGTTTTCCCAGCACTTCGGGAATTTCTGTAATCTGATTGTTAGTGAGGTAAAGCTCTGTCAAATTCGACAGTTTTCCCAGCACTTCGGGAATTTCTGTAATCTGATTGGTACTGAGGTAAAGCTCTGTCAAATTCGACAGCTTGCCCAGCACTTCGGGAATTTCTGTAATCTGATTGTCACTGAGGTCAAGCAGTGTCAAATTCGACAGTTTTCCCAGCACTTCGGCAATTTCTGTAATCTGATTGTTCCAGAGGTGAATCTGTGTCAAATTCGACAGTTTTCCCAGCACTTCGGGAATTTCTGTAATCTGATTGGCACTGAGGTGAATCTGTGTCAAATTCGACAGTTTTCCCAGCACTTCGGGAATTTCTGTAATCTGATTGGCACTGAGGTAAAGCTGTGTCAAATTCGACAGTTTTCCCAGCACTTCGGGAATTTCTGTAATCTGATTGGTACTGAGGTAAAGCTCTGTCAAATTCGACAGTTTCCCCAGCACTTCGGGAATTTCTGTAATCTGATTGTTACTGAGGTAAAGCTGTGTCAAATTCGACAGTTTTCCCAGCACTTCGGGAATTTCTGTAATCTGATTGGTACTGAGGTCAAGCTGTGTCAAATTCGACAGTTTGCCCAGCACTTCGGGAATTTCTGTAATCTGATTGTTAGTGAGGTAAAGCTCTGTCAAATTCGACAGTTTCCCCAGCACTTCGGGAATTTCTGTAATCTGATTGTTCCAGAGGTAAAGCTGTGTCAAATTCGACAGTTTTCCCAGCAGTTCGGGAATTTCTGTAATCTGATTGAAACTGAGGTTAAGCTGTCTCAAATTCGACATTTTGCCAATCTCCGGCGGCAATTCCTTCAACCCCAACCTTGCCAAATCCAGTTGAGTCAATTGTTCCGCCGCCGCTATGTCAATTCGCCGCAGTGCTTCTTCTCGCGTCATACCTTTTCTCTCTCCGTAGTCTTCGTATTATTACGCATCACAACCAAAGAAACCCGCGCATCACAATCCAAGAAACCGGGTTTTTTTGAGTTTCTACATTTGTAACGAAATATTCTCGTAAAAACCCGGTTTCTGGTCACCCGCGTATCAGTTTATGTTAATGGAAGATGGACGATCCGATCTTGGTATTCATCATCGAATGAACCATCAGCAATCAAAATTAATTCCTCAATATTTTGCCCAATACTTAAATCTGAGTTGAGAAGGAAAATCCCTGGAATATGTCTGCCTTCAGCCATATTATCTGCCAGATGGACGGGCATTGACTTGCGGTTGTTCGTCACTAAAATAAAACCGTTATCCTCACACCAAATCAAAATCTCCGGATCGAGCGTACTTTTCGGAGGCGTACCAATATCGCCCACTGCCCAAACTACTAAATCTGGGCGTTTCCGGCGAAGCTGTGTGGCATAAATTGGCGTAACATTCTCATCCATAAAATATTTAAGCCCCATTCATCAAGCACCCTGGATCGCATTTTGCTTTTCCCGTTCAGCTTTCAATTTTCGCAATCTTTCCGCAGCGGGATGAGGATTTGCTGCTTGCATTTTTCGCTGTTGATGCGACCATTCCAACCAATCTTGTATATATTGACTTACTGATTCCTTGTTTAGTAAATAATACAAAATAGTCGTGTAAACTTCTGCTAAAGTTAGAGATGGATAAAGTTGCTGAATTTCTTCAGGGGTGCGTTCCCGATACAAATACTCATACAGCACCGTTTCAATCCCGATGCGATGTCCTTTAATCCTAATATCGTCCGGTGCCAAGAAATCAAAATACTGATTCAGTTCCATATTTAAACTTCCTTTTTTAGTAATTTACTATTATATAGCCTTTCTCAGTTAGGTGAGGTACAGGGTAATGGGTAATGGGTAATGGGTAATGGGTAATGGGGCATGAGGATCGTGGGTATAGGGCATTACTAAGAGACTGTTGGCGAATCAATAAAGGGCTTCACCCCTTACCCCTAAAAATAGTGGTTCTAGACTAAATGTCTAATTGACCATATAGCTCTTAACTACCAATAGTGAACGGAAATACAGCCTCAAGCGAGGTGAGGGGTAACACCCTGGGCGAATTCGCCAACAGTCTCTTACTAATTACCTATTACCTATTACCAATTCTCGACCGTACCTCATCTTTCTGAGAAAGGCTATACATCACACCAAAGAAACCGGGTTTTTTCCTATTTCTACGGCTGTTATCAAGTATTATGGCAAAAACCAGGTTTCTGACTACCCGTACATTTGATAAAAAAAGGAACAATGTATTTTTCCATTGTTCCTTCTTTTGTTATTTCCGAAACTGTCAATCTACAGCTTGACTTCGATATCTACGCCGGCTGGCAAATCCAGTTTCATCAAAGCGTCAATTGTTTTAGCAGAAGGCTGATGAATGTCGATGATGCGGCGGTGCGTGCGGGTTTCAAAGTGTTCGCGAGAATCTTTGTCAACGTGGGGCGATCGCAGCAAGCAATAAATCCGCCGTTTTGTCGGTAGGGGAATCGGGCCGATCGCAGTGGCGGCTGTCCGATTTGCTGTATCTACAATCTTTTCGCATGATGCGTCTAGAATGCGTCTGTCAAAAGCTTTGAGGCGAATGCGAATTTTTTGCTGTTGAATTGTTGCCATTTTGGTTTCTTGAATTTTCTAGGTTCTGTTTGTTATTTGTTATTTGTTATTTGTTATTTGTTATTTGTTACTTGTTATTTGTTACTTGTTATCGAACATTTAATCAATAACTACTAACTACTAACCAATAACTACCAACCAATAACTACCAACCAATAACTACTAACTACTCACTAAATAGCAGAAAAGCCTATTTACATTTGGCGGCTTTTCTGCTAATTAGGCTGTTAGCGTAGTCCTACTTGAGGATTTTGGAAACAACACCAGCGCCGACGGTGCGGCCGCCTTCGCGGATGGCGAAGCGCATTCCTTGTTCGATCGCGATCGGGTGAATCAGCTCAACAGTCATTTTAATCCGGTCACCTGGCATCACCATTTCAACCTCTGCACCGTCATCAGCCGTGAACGCTGCGATCGTGCCAGTTACATCAGTTGTACGAACGTAGAACTGAGGGCGGTAGCCGGAGAAGAAGGGCGTGTGACGACCACCTTCTTCCTTCTTCAGAATGTAAACTTCAGATTCAAACTGAGTGTGAGGACTGATAGATTTTGGCTTAGCAATTACCATGCCTCTTTCAATATCAGCCTTCAAAATCCCCCGCAGAAGTAGACCCACATTATCGCCGGCCAAACCTTCATCCAACGACTTGGTGAACATTTCCACACCAGTCACCGTAGTGCTGCGAGTGTCCTTAAGACCGATCACTTCCACTGTTTCGCCGACTTTGACTTTCCCGCGCTCAATCCTGCCGGTAGCCACAGTACCCCGACCTGTAATCGAGAATACGTCTTCAACTGCCATCAAGAAAGGCTTGTCTATTTCGCGTTCTGGAGTAGGGATGTAAGAATCGACTTCTTCCATCAGCTTGTAAATCTTGTCAACCCACTCATTTTCGCCCTTGATTGTCTTGGGATTAGCCAGCATCGCTTCGAGAGCTTTCAATCCCGAACCAGTCACGATGGGGATATTATCACCATCAAAATCGTAAGAGCTCAATAGTTCGCGAACTTCCAGTTCTACCAATTCCAACAGTTCAGCGTCATCCACCATGTCTTCCTTGTTCAGGAAGACAACCAGGCTGGGAACCCCAACTTGCTTAGCTAGCAGGATGTGTTCGCGAGTCTGAGGCATGGGGCCGTCTGCTGCTGAAACTACGAGGATGCCGCCGTCCATTTGAGCTGCACCGGTGATCATGTTTTTCACATAGTCAGCGTGTCCGGGACAATCAACGTGAGCGTAGTGACGCTCTGTGGTTTCGTATTCTACGTGAGCGGTATTGATCGTAATACCCCGTGCTTTTTCTTCGGGTGCAGCGTCGATGTCGGCGTAGTTCTTCCCCTTTGCTTGACCCAGTGCAGATAGAGTCATCGTAATCGCGGCGGTCAAGGTTGTTTTGCCGTGGTCAACGTGACCGATCGTGCCGATGTTTACGTGGGGTTTGTTCCGTTCAAATTTTGCGCGTGCCATTCTCGATCTGTTCCTTGTTTTTTTTAGCGATTTTAGACTTGAGATTTTAGATTCTAGACTTTGGATTCAATCCAAAATCCAAAATCTAAAATCCAAAAATCATTAGTTTCCTTTGTTCTTAGCGATAATGGCTTCAGCCACATTTCGCGGCACTTCTTCGTAATGGCTGAATTCCATTGTGAAGATGCCTCGACCTTGGGTTTTCGAGCGAATGTCGGTAGCGTAACCAAACATTTCTGCTAGTGGAACCTTTACAGAAACTTTGGCAGTTCCCCGATCCGTCTCTTGACCCTCGATCTGACCCCGACGCGAGTTGAGGTCTCCGATGACGTTCCCGATGTAATCTTCGGGAACTTCTACCTCTACTTTCATCATAGGCTCTAGCAGCACTGGCGACGCCTTCATCACGGCTTCTTTGATCGCCATTGAACCGGCGATCTTAAATGCCATTTCTGAGGAGTCTACGTCGTGAAAAGACCCGTCTACCATAGTAGCTTTGAGGTCGATCACGGGATATCCTGCTACAATACCCGATTCGCAGGCTTCTTTCATCCCTTGTTCGGCAGGGCCGATGTACTCTTTGGGTACAGTGCCGCCGACAATTTTGGAGACAAATTCAAAGCCGGTTCCTACTTCTGTTGGTTCGAGTTCGATCACGACGTGACCGTACTGACCTTTACCGCCGCTTTGGCGGATAAATTTACCTTCGGCGCGGACGGCTTTGCGAATGGTTTCGCGGTAGGCTACTTGCGGCTGACCCACGTTGGCTTCTACTTTGAATTCCCGCAGCATTCTGTCTACCAGGATTTCCAGGTGCAGTTCGCCCATGCCGGCGATGACTGTCTGGTTGGTTTCTGGGTCAACGTTGACTCGGAAGGTAGGGTCTTCTTCGGAGAGGGACTGGAGGGCTTTGGAGAGCTTCTCCATGTCTTGTTTGGTTTTGGGTTCGACAGCCACGGAGATGACTGGTTCTGGAATAAACAGGGATTCCAGAATCACTGGGGAACCTTCTTCGCAGAGGGTGTCGCCTGTGAACGTGTCTTTCAAACCCAAGACTGCTCCCAAGTCTCCGGCGCGCAGTTCCTCAACTTCGATGCGATCGTCAGCTTTGAGGACAATTAAGCGAGAAACCCGCTCTTTTTTGTCTTTGGTGGAGTTGAGGACGTAGGTGCCTTTTTTGAGGATACCGGAGTAGACGCGAACGAAGGTCAGGCGGCCGTAGGGGTCTGCCATGATTTTGAACGCTAGGGCTGACAGTGGCGCGCTGTCGTCTGCTGGTCGTTCTGCGGTTTCGCCGTTGGGCAGGAGTCCTTGAATTGGGGGCACTTCCAAGGGCGAGGGCAGGTAGTCGATGACTGCATCTAACAACAACTGAACGCCTTTGTTTTTGAATGCCGAACCGCACAGCATGGGGACGATCGTACCTTCGACTGTTCCGCGGCGCAGGGCCGAGCGGATTTCGTCTTGCGTTAGTTCTTCGCCTTCGAGGTATTTCTCGGTGAGGGCGTCGCTGGTTTCTGCTACGGATTCGATCAGCTTGGTGCGGTATTCGGCGGCTAGTTCTTTTACCTCATCGGGGATTTCTATTTCCTCGATATCGGTGCCGGTGTTGTTGTTGTAGATGTAGGCTTTCATTTCGACTAAATCTACAATTCCCCGGAAGTTTTCTTCGCTGCCGATCGGGATTTGGACTGGTATCGCGTTCGCTCTCATCCGATCGCGAATTTGACCATACACCTTGTAGAAGTTTGCACCCATCCTGTCCATTTTGTTGACAAACACGATCCGGGGTACTTTGTACCGATCGGCTTGTCGCCAAACTGTTTCCGATTGCGGCTGCACTCCGCCTACCGAGCAGAACACTGCGATCGCTCCGTCGAGCACTCGCATCGAGCGTTCGACTTCGATCGTGAAGTCTACGTGTCCGGGAGTGTCGATGATGTTGATTTTGTAATCTTTCCAACTGGTGGTGATAGCAGCAGCAGTAATCGTGATGCCCCGTTCCCGCTCTTGCTCCATCCAGTCAGTGACTGCTGTTCCCTCGTGCACTTCACCCATTTTGTGAACCATGCCTGAATAGAACAGAATTCTTTCAGTTGTTGTTGTTTTGCCCGCGTCAATGTGGGCTGCGATGCCGATGTTGCGAGTTTTTTCTAGCGGGACGGTACGTGCCACAGCTACCTCCTTGATTTTGTGTTGCTGTTATAATACTATAATACTACACAGCACCCGATCTTGCACTCCCGAGCGACTTACCACATAAGTATATGGAGCTTTTTGTTACATTTTAATATTTTTTGCAACATTATGTTTACAAAAATATTAAGGATGCGACATGGAGGATTCAGAGAGTGCCTAAATTTGGATTTTCCCAGTTTTGAGTTTGCACGCGCGCGATCGCCGCTGCGTCCTGGCAGGCAACCTCAACACCCAAAACTTACACTTCCCAATTCCTCATCCGATGCTTTCATACCGCACGATCTGCCTCTTCTCCATGCCCGATTTGGCTTAGTACCGATAGTGAGCAAAAGCCTTGTTAGCTTCTGCCATGCGGTGTGTTTCTTCGCGTTTGCGAATAGCACTGCCTGTTTCGTTTGCTGCATCCATCAGTTCGTTAGCGAGCTTGGCGGCCATCGAGCGGCCGGTGCGGGCGCGGGCAAATCTGATCAGCCAGCGCAGGGCGAGGGTGGTTCCGCGATCGGAACGCACTTCCATCGGCACTTGGTAAGTCGCACCACCTACCCGGCGGGCTTTAACTTCTACCAGGGGTGTAGCGTTTTTGACTGCTTTTTCAAACAAGTCTAACGGTTCGGCTCCCGTGCGTTCTTGGATGGTTTTCATCGCGTCGTAGACGATGCTGGAGGCTACGGATTTTTTGCCGTGCTGCATGATCCGTCTTACCATCATGCTTACCAACCTGCTGTTGTAGGTTGGATCTGGCGGAACTGGACGTTTTTGAATGACTGTGCGGCGAGACATACTTTTATTCGAGTTTTTTGATTTTGATTGACTGAATTTGGGGTTTTGGACTCAACAAATTTAGATCGATGACGATCGAACTTATTTTTGCTTTCTCACCCGGGCGACCGATCAAGTCCGCGTTATTTTTTCTCTTTAGGACGCTTGGCTCCGTACTTGGAACGACCTTGCTTGCGGTCTTTAACTCCGGCGGTGTCTAATGTACCGCGAATGATGTGGTATCTAACTCCGGGCAAATCTTTTACCCGACCGCCCCGGATCATTACTACCGAGTGTTCTTGCAAGTTGTGACCGATACCCGGAATGTAGGCTGTCACTTCAAAACCAGATGTCAGTCGCACCCGAGCCACCTTCCGCAGCGCCGAGTTGGGTTTTTTCGGGGTGGTCGTGTACACTCTGGTGCAAACTCCGCGGCGCTGGGGGCAACTTTTGAGAGCTGGCGATTTGGTTTTTTTCTGCGTTTCTTCTCGTGCTGAACGGATGAGTTGCTGAATAGTGGGCATGAGTTACGGCATTTCTAGCTTTTTGCTGAATATAGTGATTTGGCGGCATCCGCACTGAAAGTCCCTTCCCCTCTGGGGGGACGGGATAAATGAAAATAATTATGGGTAAGTGAGGATACCAGACTCTATATGTTACACCATGAGACTTTTTTTGGCAAGGAATTTGCGAGGTCTTCGTCCGAACTTCCTTGGTTGCTGGAAGTTCGGACGAAGACCTCGCCGGAACCAGCCAATGGATATGTGGCCTATTATTAATTGAATCTCAACTGCGATCGGGGTCGCAGCCGCCAGCAAAATTTATGAAAATCGCCTCAGCATCTTCCAGAGACGCCCGTCAACTGAGAGGGTGCGATCGCATCACAGTCTGGGCCCGATCCATATCACATAAACTTATCTAAAATTGCCGGATAATCAGAAATATACATTCAGTTGACCGCAGATGAGAACCAAAACTTATATTCCCGAGCACACAATTTCCGAACTTTACTTAAACATATGGAAATCCGGTAAGATCGATCGGACTGTGTTCCACCAAATACAAAACGCAATTAATTCTGAAAGTTTAAAAAGTTCAGACGATCTAAAAATTGTCAGCAGGCTGCTCTACGCAGTGAGGCGGGGATGGGTGTCAGTAGTGGATCCAATTGCTTAGGAAAGTTGAGATAACTGCCTTCATGTAAGTACCAACCACCCACAAAGCCTGAATTAAATATAAGTTTTGAGTGAAGATTTTGCTCTAAATTCAAATAAACTAAAACTCGATCCACCGCTATTCAAAGGCAATATAAAGGTAAAATAACAGGGTATGTTTAATTCCACAGAACTGCTAATCGAGGCTTTCATTCAACAACTTGAGAACGGGTACAGCCGCACTTACGGAGGCTACAAATCCGACTATGCAGACATAATAGCCTGGGTGGGAGCAATGGCATTAGAAAACATAGCCAACAGCGACGCTCTTTATCACAATGTAGAACACGCCATTTGCATTACCTTAGTAGGTCAAGAAATCTTGCGGGGAAAACACATTCGCAAGGGCGGAGTATCCTGCGAAAACTGGCTCCACTACATCATTTCTTTGCTGTGCCAAGACATCGGATATGTCAAAGGAGTTTGTAGGCAAGACCAAGAATCAGAAGGACTGTATGCTACCGGAAAAGACGGCATGAGAGTTGCACTTGCTCCCGGTGCCACAGCGGCTAGCCTAGCTGCTTACCGAGTTGACAGAGCAAAACTTTTCATTGACGAGCGATTCGGCAACCACAAGCTAATTAATGCTGAGATAATTAAGCACAACATAGAACAAACTCGTTTCTCAGTGCTCGACGGCAATACCAACGAAGATGCAGTTAACTATTCTAGTTTAGTTCGCGGCGCTGACTTGATAGGTCAGCTCAGCAACCCACAATATTTGCAGAAAATTGGTGCGTTATTTTACGAGTTGGAAGAAAGCGGTGCTACTAAACTTTTAGGCTACCGACATCCGGGTGACTTGCTACAAAGCTACTCAAAGTTTTACTGGAGCAGCATTTATCCTCACATCAGCGAATCTCTCGGTTACTTGCAATTGACGCAGGAAGGCAAACAAATTGTTGCTAGTTTGTACGCTAATGTATTTCGGATGGAACACCAACGTAGCGATTCGGAAGTTGCTTGAGAACTCTCCCGAACTTTGGGTAATAAGTTAATCTAATGTCTGTTAATAGGTAATCGGTAATGCGTAATAGGTCAGGAGTCGATCGGCAATTACCTTTTTCCCAATTACCTTTTTCCCAATACTCCGGACAGTTTTTGGAACGATACTACAAGCTTACGCGGGGCAAGGATTCATAAAAAAGTCGAATTAAATGCCGCGTCAGGGAGGTAGCTGACATTGATTTAATTATCCACAGGGGCTGCGAAGTCAAGCGACAATAAGCCATTGGGCCATATAAAAACTGTCGGGACTATTGATACCTCACAAAGCTTGAGAACCGCGATATAAGCAACAATTATAATATATTGTCAAGTCTATTTAATAATATTTCTTACTTGTTTTAGTTGAAATATGTAACATAAAAATTTAACATATTGTCAAATCCAGTTGAGATCGCCATGAAGTAGATGACACTCATCTAAAAAAAATACTATTATTTGCCCAGATTCTATGCCAGCCTTGTTTTTGGTTAAAATATTGTTAATTTCTTCCCTCTTTTTTTTGACCAGTTCTGTATCTGATTTGGGATTAATTTTCTGAGTTTTTTTCCCAGGTAATCTTCGCCAGAGATAAAAGTTCATAGTAGCTCTGTTTTGATTTATAGCTGACACCAAATTCTCGCTCTAAATAAGTAACAAGCTCATCGAAATCCCAAGATTCTTAGGTCTTTAGGCATTCGATTACTTCAGTTTTTTGTAGAGATGTTAGATATCCTTTTGAGCCTTTATTTGCTAATTTAATCCCTGCGACACCTTTGGTTTTAAATTGTTTTTTCCAATAACCAATAAAAATTTTACTTACACCTAAAAATTTGCTGTTTTCATGGTAAGACTTACCTTCGATAGCCATCCTTACAGCTATTGCTCGTTTTATTTCTCTTACAGTTCGATCGCTTTTAATGAAAAATTCTAAAGCCACTCTTTCTTTTTCTATATCTTTCTGTGGCAGTTGTAAGTTATTCATTTTTATCGTCATAATTAATTATTGGATATAATTAGATCATAATAAGTGTAGAAAATGATTTAGGATTGCTATATATATCGGAATTTAGAAATTAGATGGGTTTACGCTGTAGTTTTAGTAAGGGTATTGTTGTTTAAGTAACTATTTAATCTTCTCGGAAAAGACAAGGTGGCAAAAGAAATCCGATACCTTCTTCTCGGCAAGCTTTGATCATAAAAGTAAGACTAAAAGATGGTGCAGGATTGTTTTTTCTGAATCAAGAGAGTTAATGGCTATTTGTTGACATATTCATCTCAAACTCCCAACCACAAAGCCTGAAAGCAAACGCTCTCAGGCTTTTCTAGTGAGATTTTTAACTGCTTGCGGCATCTGGCGCGCCGGTTCAAGCTGAGGATTTGGTTTCCTCGGCTACTTGCTCGTTGCTGGGCAACTCCAGACAGTAACCCGCCCCGTATACGGTTTTGATGTACCGAGGGTGGCGGGGATCGGGTTCCATCTTGGTTCTCAGGTGTCTGATGTGTACGCGAATGGTTTCGATGTCGTCGTCGGGGTCGTAGCCCCAAACTTCTTTGAGAATGTCGCTGGGAGAGACTGTTTGACCGTGCCTTTGGAGCAAGCAGTGCAGCAACTCGAATTCTAGGTGAGTCAGTTTGACGGTATTAACGTACCAAACAGCTTCAAACCTTTCGGGGACAAGGGTCAGTGGGCCGTAATTCAGGATTTCGGAGTGTTTGGCTGCTTGGGGGATGCGGTCTGTGCGCCTCAGCAATGCTCGCACTCGCGCCAGCATTTCTTCTAGTTCAAACGGTTTGGTCAGGTAGTCGTCGGCGCCGGAGTTGAAGCCTTCTACTTTGTCTTGAGTTTGACTTAAGGCTGTCAACATCAAGACGGGTATGTCTGCGGTACGATCGTCCCTACGCAAACGCTGACATACTGTGAATCCGTCTACTCTAGGCAGCATCAGGTCTAGGACGATCAGGTCGGGCAGCAGTTGTATTGCCAGTGCCTGACCTTTGATGCCGTCTTCTGCCTGGGTGACTTCGTAGCCAGCCATTTCTAGGTTGACGGCTACAAGTTCGGCGATCGCCGCGTCATCATCAATAACAAGTATCCGAGGCATCATTATTTATCTCATCGCTAACCAGATGGGGGAGGCTACAGCCTTCTGGGGGTTCCAGGTAACTTTAACGAACAATTTACTAATTTTAAGCTTCATTAAGGATTATAAGGTTTATTAAGAACTTTTTGAGCTTTGTAAATATTGTTGTACTAATTGTAAGCGCTAAGGGAGTCTATCAGAAAGGGCGATCGCCAAGAATCTTGTGGGCAGCAGGATATCTGCGTGCGGGCGAGACTTCTGAAGAGGGATTTTTCCTCAGATTTGAGGTTTTAGAGAAGATTTTGGGTGGGCAGGCAGGTACTGGGTTGAAAACTATAGCAATCCTAAATCATTTGTATAATTTATTCTGGAGTTCTTCATGGGTGGGAAAAAACCAGATCGAGGGTAGGCATTCTTGGCACTACTCTACAAATTTTGTGAATCATTTATGATTGCTATAGGGAGCAATATTTGTCTTTTGAGCAGGCTGAGTGTTGTTGCCCGCAACGGTAGGTTTCGCGCCTAGTTTTTGGAAATAAAGATTGCCGATTGTTGCTATAAATGTGATGTAAACTGCTGCTTGGATCAGATAAAGTCGATCTCTGTATCCAAATAGTGCTTTCAAAAAAACTCCCGGAAATTGCCGATCGGGCAAAATAGCTGCTGCATTCCACACCATCGGCCCTAAAATACAAGAGTGAATTTGTGCAGTGCGATCAAAATAAACACAAATCGCTGCATACTTATTATCCATCTGCGACAAAATGGCAGCCGCTTGGTCAAAATGTTTTAGGGCCGATACTGCTAAACCCGCAACAATTAACAGCAACAAAATTCCCATAAACTTGAAAAACTGGCGGATATCAATTTTGATACCCCACTTAAACAGCAGCGCCCCAAATATTGCAGCCCCAATCAAACCACCTAAAGCACCTAAAGCAGGACTTAAGCCTTGTTGAAATTGAGCGCTGACAAATATAACTGTTTCAAAACCTTCGCGAAGTACGGCGATAAAAATTAAGCCGAATACGCCCCAACCAGCTTTAGTATTTTCTGTCAAAGCGGCTGTAACTGCTCCTTCCACTTCTGCTTTGAGAAAGCGGGCTTGCTGAGTCATCCAAATTAACATCCAGCTTAGCATGGCGATCGCCACAATTCCCAACACCCCTTCTAATAGCTGTTTGATTGCAGGTGCGTAAGGCTGATTAGATGTTGATAGTGCGGCCAGCAATCCATTAAACAATAGACCGACAAAACCGCTAGCAGCAATGCCGGCTCCGACACCTGCATAAACCCAGGAATTGAGATTAGTTTGCTCGGCTTTTTTCAAGCAAGCTAGGACTATTCCGACGACCAAAGCAGCTTCAACGCCTTCGCGGAGGGTAATTACAAAAGTTGGGATAGCTTCAGTAAAGTTCATTTATGGGAATTGGGCAAACAGGGCAAACAGGGCATTTGGAAACAAGGAAAAAGGTAGAATTTGCGATTCTTCCTTGTTCCTTCTTCATTGTTCATTCTTCCTTCAATAAAATCAACTGTAATCCCGCAGCATTTTTTTGAGCTCTACTTGGTGCAATTCTTCTTGTCCGATCATTGTGCGGGCATATTCTTCGAGATAAACGCTAGAGTCTGTGACAACTTCAAGTAAGGATTTATACTGTTCTAGCGCTTTTTTTTCGTGATTTAAACTTTCTTCCAACAAGTCTTTGATGGAGTGTTTGTAGGTTTCTTCGATGGGGGCAATTCTCTGGCTGGGATGTCCGTCTAAACCTGTGAGAATTTCTCCAGCTTGTTGGGCGTGGACTAGGGATTCGTTTGCTTGTGCTTGAAAAAACTGCACGATGGGAATTCGGTTTGGCCCTGTAACCATTAGTGCATAGTGCGTGTAGCGCACTATTCCTGCTAGTTCCCATTCCATGATGGTGCATAGCAGTTCTTGGGTTTTTTTATCGTCGAGTTCTTTCATTGTTTGTCTGAGAGGTAGAATGCTTTACAGGGTGCTATTTATGATATCACATTTTAGTTGACAAGCAAAAGTAAGGTACATGATGTACACCTTACGGGAGAGATGTTGTATGTGAGTTAGCGGTTAACTTCTAAGGTTCCAGTGGGTGCAAATACTACTGTCAATTTAGTTAGGGGTGTTGTACTGCTGCTGGTAGTTTGGGCAGATTTGAGCAGATTTGGTAAAGGAGTTTCTTGGGTGTAATCCTGGGCTGGTTGATTGAGAGGCTCGAAATTGGCGATCGCCCATTCTTGACTTGCACAGACGCGATCGACTAGATTTTGTGTGAAGGTAGGGCTAGTCTGCCAACGTCGCTCAATGCGATCCTACACTTTGAGAGCTAATTCATCTAGTTGAGTGCGATCGATAATTGCTGCTGTCTGATTAGTCCCATCCACCGCCACAACTTCCTGATTAGCTGCTGATACAGGTGCAGCTTGGACAGTCTTATCTGTAGGGCTGCTCGCAAGAGGCGTTTGAGCGGAGTTATTAGTGAAAGGTACAGTTTTAGGAAGTTTTTCAGCCATTTTTTGCTGAGTGTCCGCAGCTAAATTATTTGTAGCAATCGGTGCGCTGCTGTTAGCCGCTGTTACTTGGGCCGGTTTATTAGCAACAGCACTAGCGGAGTTTTGCCCTTCAATTCTCAAAGACTTGGCGTGAAAACGGCGAAAGTTTTCTTTTTGACTAAGGCGCTACATTGTGATGGGAAAAGTCACAAAGAAAAGAGTCAAAACTCCGACGTCAACCCAGACTATTTTGTGCATCTCCCTGGCTGGGAGCGGCTTATTTTTTGTTGGGATCATCAAACCTCACATTAATTAAGTTAGGGCTTGTTGAAAAAGTCTTTTCGTTAAGGCATTGAGTCAGGAGTCATTCGATTTTAGATTTTAGGCTCGCGAATTAAATAACTTAGACAAGTTTGTGGGATGGGCGTCCCGCCCATCCCACCATAACCATCAAATGGTAAGTTATTTAATTCTCATTCCTTAGATTTTAGATTTTAGAGGCGACCCCACGGATAAATTCGGGGGCTTGAAGATTTTAGATTATCGAAGAACATCATTCTGGCTTAGGAATGAAAATTTAATAACTTAAGCGATTGGCTCGTTACCAGGAAGAGCCTGGTAATGCTTCTGGGGCGAGACTCTGCCTCTTTTTACCCCGGGCTTCTGGAGAGAGAGCAGTGTGGCAGATGTTTAATTTATTAAATTTTTTATCCTTAACAGGCTGTCCGGCTTGTGCCACAAAAATTTAATTTTCTTGTGGGTCGTTGCTCCTAGCCCGCCGATAAAAAGATGATGGAAAATGGTGCAAAATCTTAGATAGATTAACTGTTAACTACAAGGCGTGAATTTTAGCAACGCCAATTCCGCTTACCATGCCGCCCATTGCCAAAAACATGATTGCCATCAACGCGACGCAGGTAGCGGTTAAAATTGGGCGATTTTGTTGCTCTAAAATTGCATCGCCGTAGTTCCACAAAATCGACGCACAAGCTGCTGTCAAAGGTAATGTAAATAGCACGCTAAATTCGTGATATTCCGTCAAAACTTACTGCCATAAAGGTGAGTTTTATTTGGGCAAAGCTCTTGCTCAGCCGAAATTTATGACTGCTCGATAACGCATATAAGCCCAGTTGCCGATAGCAATGGCTAAAAAACTCAAAAAAGTTGACCAAAAGGCTAGGTACGCATTTGCGGCAAGATTTTACCGGCACCACGCAGCAAGGGAAATGCCAAATGTCTGGTATAAACCATTACTACTAATACGAATGTAACTGAATTGGTAGTTGAGTCTTCGAGTGAGTGTTGCAGGGCTGGCGGGTATCCTTGGTTGTGGATTGTTAGAGAAGGTATTTGAGAATAACTGCATTAGTATTTTGAGTTTCTTGAGAATGCAGCTCGTGCAGAAGAGATCGATCGCACGATCGCACGACGAAACACCGCAAAATACTGCTAAAACGAGATTTATTAGCAAAAAAATCCGACTTCTTAGTTTTTAGAGCACGCAAAACTTTTACTTTTACGAGATTATGGGCATTCTACCGCTTTTTTAGAAAGCTAGTAATGCAATTGCTTCTCAACAAAGTAGAATTAATCGAATTATTGACTTTCAGTTATTTTTTTTTTTTTAATATTTGTCTCAAAGCTTGATTTTTTAAGGATTTTGGCAATGAGTTGGTCGCAGATTATTGATAAATATTATCAATAAGCCGAAGATATGCAGATTCTGAAAAGAAAATCCCCTATGGGGGGATTGTAAAGTTTTGTAAAAAATAGTTGACTAAAGGGTTGGCAGTTCTATTATTTGGGATACATCAATGCACATACCTGATGGTTTTCTTTCACCGCCCGTAGCGATTGCCACCGGCATAGCAAGCGCAGCAGTAATTGCGGTTGCCCTAAATAAAACCCGCGCCAGTCTTGGATTGCGGCAAGCCCCAATCATGGGCTTAACCACAGCTTTCGTGTTTGCAGCCCAGATGATCAACTTTCCCGTAGCCGGCGGCACAAGCGGGCACTTGTTGGGAGGGGCGCTGGCATCTGTAGTTTTGGGGAGCCCTTGGGCAGCAACTCTGGCAATGAGCACGGTTTTTATCATTCAAAGCGTGTTGTTTGCAGACGGGGGCATCACCGCCCTGGGAGCCAATATTTTTAACATGGGGCTAGTCGGCATTTGGGTGGGCTGGTGGCTGTTGCAGCCGTTGCAGCAACTGTTGGGAGGTTCCAGAAACCGTTTGCCGCTAGCTGCGGGGATTGCAGGCGCGCTCAGCGTTGTTGCTGCTTCTATTTGTGTGGCGATCGAACTGGCAATTTCTGGTACTGTAGCGCTGAATATGGCATTGCCCGCAATGGTAGGCGTACATATTTTAATTGGCATTGGCGAAGGGGTAATTACAGGCGCAGTTTTAACTTATCTCGTCAAAGTGCGGCCGGATTTGTTACCAGGAGAACAGCCGCAATTGCAAAAATGGGTAGTGCCAGTAATCGGGATTTTATTAATTTCTGGAGTGCTTTCGCTGTTCGCTTCAAGTTGGCCCGACGGGTTAGAAGCGGTAGCAGAAAATTATGGCTTTAAAGATAAAGAAGCGGTGGCGATCGAAAATCCGACTCCTTTGGCAGATTACACAATTAAAGGATTAGAAGCACAGCCGATTGGTACCAGCATTGCTGGAGTTGTGGGTTCGGCAATCTGCTTCGGCGCGGCATTTGGTATTGCTCAATTGGTGAAACCCAAAGATGCTTAAACTCTCGATACCTTTTCGATTGCGACTGTCTCTGATAATTGTGATTGGGCTTGGTTTTATGAAGACAGGCGCTTGGCTGTGGCTGGGGATTTATGGTGCGATCGCACTTTTGTGGTCATTGTGGCTGAGAGCACCGCTGCGAACCCTGGTACAAATGTTAGGAGCAGAATTAATTTTTCTGTCATTGTTAGTGTTGCCACAAGGTTGGGAACGAGCGAGTTTTTTGTTGTTGCGTTCCCTAATCTGCCTGCTAATCATGAACAGTTTTCTGCTAACTTTGCCGCCCCACAGTTTCGGAATCGCCCTCAAAGGATTGCCCCTACCAGCAGGTTTGCAAGAGATTGTTCTTTTAGCAGGACAATACTTAGAAATCCTGCTGGCTGAAGTCAACCGCATGAAAAGATCCGCCCAACTGCGAGGCTTATCTGGTAAGGGAGGATGGCTGCGCTACGTCAGTGCTTCGACGATAGGAGCGCTTTATTTGCGAAGTCTCGATCGCGCAGAAAGAGTACACGCAGCCATGCTAATTCGCGGCTATCAAGGAACATTGCCCGCCGACACGCGATCGACACCAAAACAGCGAATGTGGCTGACAGTAGCAATTTTAACCGCAACCGGATTAACAATAGCTTCTTATGTTAAGTAGTCAGTAGTCAGTAGTCAGTAGTTGACGATTTAAATGTTTTTTACTTATAGCTTCCCCTTCTTTTCTCCCCTCTCTGCGCCCTCTGCGCCCTCTGCGGTAAAAAAATCCTCATCCTAAAATCAAGGCAAATAAAAATTGACTAATCTCAAAATGAAGCCAACAATCGAAGTACAAGACTTGGTATTCGGATACCCGCAGCAAAAACCAGTATTGCAAGGAATTTCATTCACCTTACAACCTGGAGAAAGAGTTGCTTTACTGGGTTTAACTGGCGCTGGTAAAAGCACTTTGCTAGAAAACTTAATCGGATTAAAAATGCCTCATTCCGGCGAAATCAAAGTGCAGGGAACCAAGCTGGAAGAGGCGAATTTATCGCAAGTAAGGAGGCAGATTGGATTTTGCTTTCAAGATGCGAACGATCAGCTATTTATGCCGACTATTTTAGAGGATGTGATGTTCGGGCCGCGGAATTATGGGGTGCCGCTGGGAGTGGCGCGCGATCGAGCTTTGTCTCTTTTAGCAGAATTTGGCTTAGTCGAATTTGCCAACCGTTCAGCCCACGAGCTTTCTGGGGGTCAAAGAAGGTTAGCAGCATTAGCAGCAATTTTAGCATTAGATCCGGCAATTTTAATTTTGGATGAGCCCACTAACGGACTCGATCCGTCGTGGCGGAGGCATTTGGCTAAGGTTTTGTCACAATTGCCGATCGA
Organism: Microcoleus sp. LEGE 07076; assembly: GCF_015207455.1. Classification (GTDB taxonomy): domain Bacteria; phylum Cyanobacteriota; class Cyanobacteriia; order Cyanobacteriales; family Microcoleaceae; genus Microcoleus. The sequence goes on along the minus strand of NZ_JADEWV010000023.1, from coordinate 16,196 downwards.
GGTAATTTTGATCGCCTCCCATGATTTGAATTGGATCGGGAAAACGACTCAAAGGGCGTTAATTTTGGCGGATGGTGAGATTCGGGTAGATGAGCAAACGCAAGATTTGATGAAAGATAAATCAACCTTAGAATATTACAATTTGCCACCAGATTGGTAATGAATCAGTTGTCAGTTAACTGTCCACTGTTTAAATCCCCACCCTAAAAACCTCGCTGTCACAGGTCAACTGTAAGGTGCGTCGCTGTGAGATGGTCAATTGAGGTTTGTGATGGTTTGTGGCGACGCACCCTACAACTACAACTATTACCAATTACCATCGCACATCATGTTACTGAATGTACCTGAGAAAGTCTATAATTAAACTATTTATTTGACGTTTTAGAGGTAGATTATGGTGTTGCAGCAGTCTGCTCGTTCCATACCCGTTCCAGCTTTGGAAAGTGGCGATCGCCTGACTCGTGCTGAGTTTGAACGTCGCTATGCAGCGACACCGGAGAAATTTAAAGCAGAACTAATTGAAGGAGTAGTTTACGTGGCATCCCCTGTACGAGCTTTTCATGGTGTTCCTCATGCCGATTTAGTTACCTGGCTAGGGGTGTATCGGACTGCCACACCGGGTGTTAGCGCCGCCGACAACACGACTACGCGACTGGATTTGGACAATGAACCCCAACCAGATGCACTGCTGCGAATTCAAATTGGCGGCACCTCTATTATCAGTGATGATGGCTACATTGAAGGAGCACCAGAACTTGTAGCGGAAATTGCTACTAGCAGTGCCACAATTGATTTAGGAGCAAAGAAAAACGCCTACCGCCGCAATGGAGTGCAGGAGTATTTGGTTTGGCAAACCTTTGAGAATCGTTTGAGTTGGTTCAGATTGCAAGCCGAAGAATTTGTGTTAATTGAACCTGATGCCGATGGCATTATCCGCAGCAGCAGTTTTCCAGGGTTGTGGCTAGCAGTGCCTGCGTTGTTGGAGGGCAGTATGATGGAAGTGCTGAATGTGCTGCAACTAGGGATTGCTGACGGCGCGCATCAGGCGTTTATTCAAGAATTGGCCGGGCGATCGTAACTGTATTTATGCTTGCCTACATTCCCGTTAACCCACCAAAAGTAGCCTGAATTTTCTCTTTTTATACCCAATCCGGGTTAGTTACCCTCGCTATAAGTGTGACGTGCGTCGCTCATTTAATCTCAGTTTATAGCAATAATTATTCATGGCGACGCACCCTACGTCTGCCTTCTTCTATATTATTTCTCATCCATTGCTTCGATCCCTGTCCATCCTTCGGGAAGCCCATATTTGATATATTTTGCACAGCGATCGTAATATAACTTTGCTGCTTTATCAACAGGATTTAGTGCCAAAACTGCCTCAAACATTTGCTGGGATTGCACAAAATCTTGTTGGTGATAAACTACAACGGCTTGTTCAAAGTTTGTCTGAGTTTGTTTCTTTAATTGCTTCAGGGGTTGAGTATCTCCGTCGTAGACTTCAAAAACGGCTACGGGCTGATTTTTGCCTTTCACCTTGACTCGATCGACAAACCGATAGCTATACTTAGTTAAATCATCAAGATTCCGCAAAGTGCGATCGCTAATCAAAATTCCCGCAGCATACAACTTGGTTAAACCCTCCAGCCGAGAAGCTAAATTAACAGCATCAGCAATCACTGTACTTTCCATCCGCTGCTCTTCGCCGATCGTACCCAACATTAAATTACCAGTATGCAAACCAATCCCGATCGTAATCGGCAGATAGCCGTTTGTTTGCCTGTGCTGATTGAAAACAATCACTTCTTGCTGCATCTCAATAGCGGCTTGCAAAGCATCATCAGCAGATTCAGGAAATAGTGCCATTACAGCATCCCCAATATATTTATCAATAAAACCGTGATGTTTTCTAATTACCGGGCTAACTCTCCCCAAATAGCTATTGATAAAAGCAAAATTTTCCTCCGGTGTCATTTGTTCAGAAATACTGGTAAAAGAGCGAATATCAGAGAACATTACCGACATCTCTCTTTGCAAGTTATCCCCTAATTTGACATCAATAATACTTTCTTGTCCCAGCAACCTTAAAAACTCATGCGGTACGAATTTGCCGTAGGCAGCATTGAGTTTTGCCAGATGAATGTGAGTTTTTATCCGCGCCAATAACTCTTTTTTGACAAAAGGTTTAGTCAGATAATCATTGGCTCCTAAATTAAAGCCTTCTACCAAATCTTCTGTTTGGTTTTTAGCTGTCAGCATCACAATCGGCATTTCCAGTGCTGCAAATCTTTCTCGCACTTTTTGGCAAACTTCATAGCCAGTCATACGCGGCATCATTACATCCAGCAAAATCAAATCTGGCTTCAATCCTTGCTCGATCATTTCTATAGCTTCTATGCCATTAGATGCTTTAATTATGGTATATTTTTCTAGGGCAAGATTGTTGATTATCACCTGTATGTTGATTGGCTCATCATCGACAACCATGATTTTAAGCTGATGATTATCTCCAAGTTCCTTAACAGTTAATTTTGAGGGATTAGCACTAATTAACTGTGCCAGCGGACGAGTTACTAACTGTTGAGTTTCTTCTGGTGAAAATGACTCACGCTCTGTAAAGTCTAACTGACTCTGAGATATTGGTAAGGTGAAAGTGAACTTAGAACCGCCACCTACAGTTGAAGAAACCCAGATTTTGCTGCCGTGCAATTCTACTAATTGTTTTGTTACCGCCAAACCTAAACCTGTTCCGCCATAATTTCTCGCAGTCGAACCGTCTCCTTGTTCAAAGGATTCAAAAATCTTATCTAACTTATCTTCAGGTATACCGATGCCTGTGTCTGACACAGTAATTGCTAACAGTTCATTACTCGCTGTTAATATTTCAGTATCTACTAATACCGAGCTCTGAATTACTTTAGCTGAAATTTCTACAGTACCGCTTTCTGTAAACTTAATCGCGTTGCCGATTAAGTTATAAAGGATTTGTTGTAGGCGATTTTCATCGGCGGCAGCCAGAGGCAATTGGGGACTAATATTATTAATCAAATGTAAATCTTTTGTGCCGATGAGTGGCTGGGATAGATTCATAACTAAAGCAGCTATTTCTCGCAAACCTATGGGCTTGATTTGCAGTTCAAGAGTTTGGTGCTTTAGTTTGGAGAAATCCAGAATATCATTGATCAAGGTAGATAGTCTTCTACCGGATGAGATAATTAAGATTAAATTAGAATTTGTTTTTTCTGGTAATTGCCCGGTAGCGCCGTCAATTAGGGATTCTGCAATGCCGATAATCCCATTTAAAGGCGTGCGAAGTTCGTGGGAAGTATTGGCAAGAAATTCGTCTTTGAGCTGATTTAGTTGCTGCAATTCGACATTTTTTGCTTCGAGGGCGTTGAATGACGATCGCAATTGATTTGCCATACTATTAAAAGCTTTTGCGAGTACGCCTAGTTCGTCATCCCGCTCTAAGTTGACAATTTGGTTAAATTCTCCTCTAGCAAAAGCAGTAGCAGCAAAGTTGAGGCTTGAAATCGGCTGGACGATATATTTCGATGTAGCCAATCCTATAACTATTGCTAATCCCAATGCAGTTAGACAGAGCAAAATGGTAGTGTGGTTGTTGGCGTTGATTTGCTCCATGAAATCTGACTCTGGGATGACTACTACAATTAGCCAGTCTAAACCTTTATCGTCTTGCAAAGGAGTGACTTGCAGGAATTGTCGTTGACCTTTAATATCGAAGTTAAGCTGTTTAGTTTGCTGAATTTTATAAAAATCGATAAAGTTATTTTGCAGATATTTAGTAGTGAGACTAATTAGACTATTTTTGCTATCAATAGCTTTAATTCTTTCTGTTTGGTCACCTTTAACTGAAAATACCGGATCAAAGGTGGATGTTGTAACTAAATCGCCCGATCGCTCGATTATAAAAGTCTGTCCTGATTTGCCAATTTTGAGACTTTGCAGAAATTGATTGACTTGAGTAAAAAGTAAGTCTGTGCCAAAAACTACCTGCAATTTGCCAGATTCATCGTATAACGGCTGTGTGGCGGTAATGCCAAGTTCTTTGCTAGTAAAGTCGGCATAAATTGGACTCCAGGTTGTGGTTCTGGCTTGGACTGCTGCTGTGTACCAGGGGCGGAGTCGCGGGTCGTATTTGGGTTTTACTGTAACTAATGAAGTGGGTTCGCCACGGTTATTAGCAGCGTAATAATTCATGTCGCCGTTTGTAAGTTCGGTTCTTTCTTGCAATAAAAAAGTGCCGTCGTTAGTGCGTCTGGCGGCAATAAAGTCTCCGGCGGGAGTAGCAATATATGTAACGCTTACTGTGTCAAAAGTGTGCATTTGTTTCCACAAATGACGCTGGATTCTGGGAATTTCCTGCAAGTTAAGATCGCCTAATTCAAAAGCATTAGCTTTGACTTGATTGAGTTTGTGGGGAGTGGCCATGTATCCTTGGAGGCGATCGCTAATGCGATCGCTAATTTCTTGCCGCAACTGCGAAGCAACATCATTGACGGCTTGTTGTCCGTTTCTAAATGACAGATAGCCGACTACTCCCACTGCACCGACAATCTGAAGTACAAATGGTACAACCAGAACAGTGCGTAGAGGAACTTTACCCGAAATTTTGGAAATTGAATCTGTCAAAGATTTCAAGAACATAGTGGTGCTTTTCCCGCAACAACAATCGGCACCCTTTCCAGCCTCAAACGCCTATTTCTGCGATCGTACCTATTATCGTATACTTTTTGAGGGCGAATGCGCGATCGCAGGTAATCGGTGACAGTTGCTTGCGGGTTTTTCTCTTCTGAGGGTTCCCAGTTAACAGTGAATACTTGAGTTAGCTGTTCTGATCCTTACTTAGAAAATTTATTTAAATTGAAGCTACACAGAAAGTTTATATTTTTTTTGTATGGCAGTCTTGTGAAAAGTCATGTGTAGCTGCATCTTAAAGAATTAAGGTGATTTTGAGCATAGAATACCGAGATTTCCGGCTTGTTAAAGCCTGCGGGGATCAAAGGGGCGATCGTGTCTGACGTTTAATTAGAGCAACGCGGTTAGTGGAAGGCTGCAATTAAAGCTCGAATTTGCGAACGGCTTCGTTGTACAGATGAATAGCTAAATCGCGTAGGATTTCTTCATTTTCAATATGACTTCCTAACTTCTGTTTTGCCGTTTGGATGCAGATTTGCATCAATTCGGCGCAACTTTCGACGTAAAGGGCGAGATCCCTTTGCTGCTGTTCAAAACCGACTTCGATGTCCGCCAGCATTTTTACCGATTGAGAATTCGCAGATCGCTCTAAATTGGCTGCAATTTTTTCTTGCTTTTTCCTTTGCACTTCCTCGGAAAAACCCGAAGCAATTATCCCCGCCGGCACCGCAAAAATTCCGATTCCCAAAAATGCTAAAATTGCTCCTAAAAATTTGCCTAAAGGAGTGATCGGATAAATATCGCCGTAACCGACAGTAGTTAATGTAACAACTCCCCACCACATTGCATCGGGGATGCTCGCAAAAGCTTCGGGATGTGCCTCGGATTCAACAAAATACATGATGCTAGAGGCAAAGATTAACAAAATGAAAACTGCAAATGCAGTGGCGAGCAGCTCCTCTTTTTTAGCGTACAATACTGCTCCCAGAGTTCGCACTGAGTCTGAATACCGGCTCATTTTCAGCAAGCGCAACAAGCGCAGCAAGCTAATTAAATTAATAAAGCTTAAAGTGGGAAATAATAGCAAGGCGTAAAATGGTAAGATTGAAACTAAATCGATTAGAGCTAGCGGTGTCAGAGCGTATCTCAATCTTCCCAGAAGCGGGTGGCTGTATCTGCGATCGATCGTACACACCCACAGCCTCAAAGCATATTCTATTGTAAATACTAACGATGAAAAAATTTCGATGTTTTCCAGAATTGATTGGTATTCTCGGGAAAAGCTGGGGGAAGTAGAAGCAATAAAAGCTGCGACGTTGATCAGGATTAAAAAAGTGATCACAAAGTCATCTACTAAACTGTATAAATTAGTGCTTTCTGAGGTTTCTAAGATTTGATAAATTATTCGTTTTAGTTGTGGTCGCATCGGAGTTTCTCGTGATAATTTAGCAATTAACGATCGCGCTTTACTCTAGTCTAATAAGTTTTATTTAAAAAAGCAGGACTTGCCAAAAACCTAAAAATCTGGTTGATTCAGAGATGCTCTCTTGCCAAGCCCCAGATTTCTCAGGGAAACTATTTTTTTTTCAATGGAGTTCTGGTAAGCAAAGAGAGTTAATGTGGAAAGAATTTCCCACTATTACAAGATTTGCCCGCAAAAATCATGAAGGTAGCCGTATTCAGCACCAAATCCTACGATCGCACTTTTCTGGAAGCAGCCAATGTCGGCGGCCAACACGAATTGGTGTTTTTTGAACCGCGTCTGAACCTGGAAACCAGCGTGTTATCTGCGGGATTTCCGGCCGTCTGCGCCTTCGTTAACGACTGTTTGGACGCTCCAACGCTCCGGGCGATCGCCCAAAATGGAGTGCGCTTGCTGGCGCTGCGATCGGCCGGATTCAATCACGTTGATTTAGAAACAGCCCGCGATTTAGACTTAACTCTCCTGCGAGTTCCCGCTTATTCTCCCTACGCCGTCGCCGAACACGCAGTCGCCATGATTTTGTCCCTCAACCGCAAAATCCACCGCGCCTACAACCGCGTCCGCGAAGGCAATTTCTCCCTAGACGGCTTGTTGGGTTTTGACCTCCACGGTAAAACGGTGGGAATTGTGGGAACTGGCAGAATTGGCGCAATTACTGCCCAAATTTTGCACGGATTCGGCTGTCGCCTCTTGGGATACGATGTTTCCCCAAACCCGGATTGCCAAGCCCTAGGTATGGAATATGTGGCGCTTCAGGAACTGTTCGCCGCCTCTGATATTGTCAGCCTCCACTGTCCGCTGATACCGGAAACTTACCATTTGATCGATGCAGGGGCGATCGAGCAAATGAAACCGGGGATCATGCTGATCAACACCAGCCGCGGTCAGTTGATTGACACTAAAGCTGTTACTAAAGGACTGAAGTCTGGTAAAATTGGCCACCTCGGCTTGGATGTGTACGAACAAGAGACGGATCTGTTTTTTGAGGATTTGTCCGATCGGGTGATTCAAGACGACGTATTTCAGCGCTTGCTGACATTCCCCAACGTCCTGATTACCGGACATCAAGCTTTTTTTACTCGGGAAGCCTTGAAAAATATCGCCGAAACCACGATCGGCAATATCACCGATTTTGAACGAGGACACACTTGTCCCAATCAAATCGACCTCAGTGAATTGAAAAAATGAGTCAAAAGAGCGATTTAGCAGCGAGGGCAATTGTTTAAAATCAACTCATATGCTTATTTTTGCTTGCAATTTGTGAAGGTCTGGCTTAATCTCATCAATTAGTCCCGGCTGCCAGAATCCTGCGCTAATTGCCGGAGAATTACACTGCTAGCAATTCCAAGCCTGCAATTTTACTTGACACCGGAGGAAGTATCAAATGACACAAGCTAACTTTTCTGACGAGACACAAACGATTGATGAAGTCGTCACAGTAGACCTGGTGGTTGACGAACCGGGGGTCATGACTACAGTGACCCCAGAAACACCGACAAGCCAGTTCCAAGATATTAAAGACCAAGTTCTCACAATTTTGTCAGAACTTCCAGTCTATCTCTCCAGTTTTTTTACTGAATACCAAAAGCCTCTGATCACAGTTGGTTTAATCCTGGCAGGCGGTATTAGTATTAAGGTAATGCTGGGAGTTTTAGCTGCTCTTAACGATGTCCCTTTGGTAACTCCAGTTTTTGAGTTGATTGGCATGGGATATACGGGTTGGTTTGTTTACCGCTATCTCCTCAAGGCTTCTACCCGCCAAGAGTTATTAACCGAAGTTGATTCTTTTAAAGAACAAGTTGTAGGTAAAGATTCTTAGAGGAAGTCATTAGTTAGTGGTCATTAGTTAGTGGTCATTAGTTAGTGGTCATCAGTCGTACCAAATTCGGGTTTGGGATACCGTTTATCAACCAGTGGGCTCCGGCCGACATCGTTTGTGTAGATGATGCGGTTTCAACCGCCGAATCATCAAGGGGTATGTTACCCGGATTTGGTATCAGTGGTTATTGGTCATCAGTTATTGGTAATTAGGAATGAGAATTAAATAACTTACCATTTTTATTGTTCTTGTGGGATGGGCGGGACGCCCGTCCCACAATTATGTGTAAATTATTTAATTCGCGATCCTTAGTTATTGGTCATCAGTCATCAGTTATTGGTGATTAGTTGTGAGTCATTGGTTAGCGGTTAATGGTTATTGGTGAGGCTGTACCAATAACCAATAACCAATAACCAATAACCAATGCCCAATGCCCAATCTTAAGTTGGATGGCAAACTTGTTGCAAAGTAGCGGTAAAATCGGGGTAGGAAATGGCGGCTGCTTCGGCGCGGTGAATGTTAGTAACACCTGTGGCATTCAGGGCTGCGATCGCCAAACTCATCGCAATTCTGTGGTCGGTGTAACTGTCAACATCCGCGCCAGTTAAAGGAGTTCCGCCGGTAATTTCTAAACCGTCAGGTAACTCGGTAATTTTGGCTCCCATGCGGTTGAGTTCCGCAGCAGTCACGGCCAGTCGATCGCTCTCTTTGACTCGCAACTCGGCCGCATTTCTAATGATGGTAGTACCGTTGGCAAAAGCCGCCGCTACTGCCAAAATCGGGATTTCGTCAATCAGTCGGGGAATTAAGTCGCCAGCAATGGTGCATCCCCGCAATTGGCCGCCGCCGCGAACCAAAATATCCGCTACCGGTTCCCCAGCCGCCTCTCGCTGATTTTGCAGTTCAATGTCGGCCCCCATCATCTCCAAAGCTTCCAAAATGCCCGTGCGAGTTGGGTTCACGCCGACATTTTCGACGACGAGTTCGGAACCCGGGACGATCGCCCCAGCCACCAGCCAAAATGCCGCCGAACTAATATCCCCCGGTACAATCACATTCTGTCCTTGCAGTTGTGTCGGCCCAGTGACTGTCACGCTGCAAGTTTCAGGATCGACACTCAATTTTGCTCCGAACGCCCGCAGCATCCGCTCGCTGTGATCCCGCGACAGAGCGGGTTCTGTGACTGTAGTTTCTCCCTCAGCCATCAAACCGGCCAGCAAAATGCAGGATTTAACTTGAGCAGAGGCGATCGGCGAAGGGTAGTGAATCGGTTTTAACTGCTGTCCGACTATCGCTAAGGGAGCTAAAGAATTGCTCTTTCTACCCCAAATTTGCGCTCCCATTTGTTGCAGCGGTTTAATGACGCGCGACATGGGGCGCGATCGCAAAGAACTGTCACCCGTTACCGCAAAAAAACGCCCCGGATGAGACGCTAAAATTCCCAACATCAACCGCATCGTCGTGCCGGAATTGCCCGCGTCCAAGACTTCCACAGGCTCCTGCAACTCGCCAATTCCCACGCCCCGGACTGTCACCCGTTCCGCGTTGAGTTCGGAAACCGAGGCTCCCAGGAGCGAGAAACATTTAGCCGTGCTGCGGGGGTCCTCTCCTAGCAGCAGTCCTTCAATCGTAGTTTCACCGCTGGCGATCGCACCCAACATCAAAGCTCGGTGAGAAATCGACTTATCGCCCGGAACTCGAATCCTCCCTTTCAGCGACAAGCCTGACGCAGGTTTTTGAATGCTTAAAGTTTGACTTTCGCCCAGAAGCGAAGTAGTTATAATATCAGCTTGCATTGAGATAAACTAGGATGGGACGGTGTTAGCTATCCTACCCTTTTCCCAGTCCTGAGTCATACCATTTGAGATTTGAGATTGAAAATTTGATAATGGGAGATGACTGACCCCATAAGGGTTGGGAACAGGGGCCGACAGTTCCATTATTTTGTCAAACTCGTATCAGCGACGGAGGAGAGCAGATGCAACTTTAGAGAGTTTAGCTTAATTTCACAAACACTACTCCGTAAATCTGCGTAAATTTCAGGTTCTGCTCTCAATTATCGAGCAGATGATTGAATTTTGACCCAACAATTTTAGATTTTCGATTGCTACTTGTACATTTTTTATTTTTTTTAACTAAAATATCCGGAATTTGCAACTGAGCCAATCTAAAGTCTAAAGTCTCAGCTCTAAAATCTCAAACGCCCGATCCACCATAACTCCTACACTTTTATTTATGCTGACGCATCACCGCAAGCCTGTAAGTTTATCGCTGGTATCCACAGATTTACCTTTGTGGTCATTTGTTGAAACCGCTGGTACGCTTTATCAAAAAGACCGCGATCGATTTCACTTGTTGTTGCACGAACCAGCAATACTCGATCGCCAATTTTCCGACGACAACGAATCGGCAGAGGAAGTTGCTATCTTGCCAACAACCGCAAAACCCCGGTTGCTGTGGCTAGAAGTTTCGCCCTATCGAGTGATTATGACCATGCAAGGAAACGGCAAATACAGCTACCGCCACTGCTGGGAACGCGGAATGTACGGGCTGAGCCGTTACTGGCTTCAAGGCGAATCGCTGGCGACTCCCGAACAGTTGCGCCTCCGCAACTTCACCCGCAACTTGACTCTGACAGGAAAGCCGGAACCGGAACACCTGCGGTTAGAATACGAGTTGTGGTCGGAAAAAGTGCAACTCGGCCGCTATATTTTGAATCTAGAAATTCATCACTAAATTTGGTAATTGGGAATGGGTAATTGGGAATGGGTGATTGGGAATGGGTGATTGGGAATGGGTGATTGGGAATAGGTGATTGGGAATTAGTAGATGCTAGATGAAGGCGATGCCTTGCTCAAACTCAAAACTCACGCACTCAAAACTCACGCACTCTTAGCCTTTACCGATCGCTCTTACAATATTTAATCAGTTTGCCGGTCAAAGCGTCTAGATTTTCTGCTGCTTGATTCGCCTGCTGTCCGGCTCGGATAATATCTGCTCTAGCTTTTTGAATTTGCTCTCGACCTTTTATACTGGTAGTAGCCTGATTTCCTGCCTCAAGAGCTTTGGCTATGTCGCCGAGCGATTCACCTATGGAGCGGAAGGATTTAACAGATGAGCCTTGAATCTCTTTGAGAGTGGCATCTGTGATTTCCAAAGCCTCAAGTTGTTTCGCTATCTGGTTCAAATCTTTAGCTAAGTTCTTGGTGCTTGCAACATCGTTGCTGTCTTTCTTAAGCTCGATGAGAGTGTTGCCTTTGGTGACAATTTCTGTAAATTTAGTACACTGGACAGTTCGGCTTTCGCCGCAACTAACCGCCAGCATACAGCAAGCAACAACTACGAACAGGATGGCAATCTGTTTGCGAAAAAAGTACATGAATCCTCGGTTGCAAAAAAAAGTAGATTCTGGGATGAGGTAGTAGAGTGCGCCAGCGATCGACAGACAGTCAAAACACTTTCGCGGCATCCTGACACGCTCTGCTAAGCTAAACTACGTACCTGTTTGGGAACTATGGTCAAAAACAGCAATAACCTACAGAAGGGCAGCATTTGGGGATATCTTACCCTGCTTTTGCCTATTTGCTTGACGGCGGTTGCCAGTTTCGAGTCGGGAACGATGTTTTGGGCGATCGCCACCACAGCCGGAATTGCTTGGGCTTACAAGCTCTACCAGCAGCAGCAAAAACACAAACTCGCTCATTTAGACTCGGTTTTCTACAGGTTAATCAAAGAAAATCAAGGGCGAGTTACGGCTTTGGATTTGGCGATGAATGCAAAACTCCCCGGAGAAAAGGTTCAAGAATATCTCGACGAAAGGGCCTCTGAGTTTGCCGCGGATTTTGAAGTGACGGAACAAGGCGGAATTTTGTATTATTTTCAAATAGCTCCAACTGTCAATCAAAGCGAAACACCTAACGTGGCAATAGCTGTTCGAGAGCATCCCGCAAATCGGGAAAAAGCACAAGATAAAAAGCCAAATTTATTTCCGATCGCTCAAAGCAAGACTCCTGAAAAACCCAAAATCTCTTTTACCCAGACAGAACTATCCCGCCGGTTCAAAGTTCACGCAACTACGATCGGCAAATGGAAAATTAAGCCCGAGTTTGCTGAGTGGAGCCGCGAAAAAGACCCGGAGAATCTCGCCTGGGAATATTCTACAGAAAAAAAGCGATTTTATCCCAAAGATTGAGAAGAAGTCATTAGTCATTAGTCATTAGTCATTAGTCATCAGTCATTAGTGCTGCCCCCCCCGATCGAACGTCCAACGTCATCAGGAAAAGGGAAGAAGGAAGAATATACCAAGAAAGCCGGTTTAGACGAGGTTCTGCGGTTGGTAACGAAGAATTTTGGATATCAACCGGGTTTCTGAGACTTGAGCGCGTCTTGGCAAGATTATGCTGGCTGTTGACCGATCGACCTGTTTAGGTTATTTTAATTGAAATCCTCTATTGTTAAGTTTGCCAAATAAAAATCGGTAAATTCGATCGCCATAACAGCTTGTTTTTTTACGCTATGTCCAAACCAACCTTGCGAGTAGTCGCCCGCCTCGCCGCCTTTCCCGACAAAGTAGCAGAACTTAAATCCCTGCTGCTGAGCATTGTAGAGCCAACTCGCCAAGAAAAAGGCTGCATCAAATACGAACTGTTGCAAAATCAAGCCGATCCCACAGATTTTACCTTTGTTGAAGAGTGGGAAAGTGCAGATTTGCTTGAACTGCATCTCGGTTCAACTCACCTTCAAGACGCGGTGCAAAAATTAGACGGTTTGGCCGTTGGGTCTCCCGATATCCGCCGCTATGAATTGCTAGCTTAATCGGCTATTTATAGCAATTTTATTAATGTTTTTGAATTAGCTTGTACCCCCCTAGCCCCCCTTAGTAAGGGGGGGACAAGAGTTCAGTTAAAATGGAAGCGTAGCTAAAAAAATATGACATTAGCAACCATAAAACAGTTATTCATTTATCCAATTAAAGGGCTGACACCGCAAGAAATGTCGGAGTTTGCCTTAACAGCAGGACATGGAATTAAGGGCGATCGCGCTTTTGCCTTAATGTTTGCAGATAATCTTGAAGCTGCAAAAATGCCCGCCGAAAATGTACCTTGGATGAGCAAAAAACATTTAGCCGTCCAAAACGATTGGCCGCATTTAGCAGCTTTAGAATGCGATTATCAACCGGAAACGACCGTTTTAACAGTCCAGCGTCAAGGAGTTGCAGTGTTATCAGCAGCAACGAACACAGCAGCGGGGCGCGATCGCATCAGCAGCTTTTTTAGCGAATATCTGGCCGCAATTGAATCCACAAAAGAAGCGAGACACCCGCAGCTTGCACCTTTGCGCTTAATCGGCGACAGCAGCGGCGAAACTCGCTATCCCGATCGAGCACCCGTACACATTTCTTTACTCAGTCAAGCCACATTAGACCAATTAACCGAAATCGCCCACCAAAACACAGACGTGCGCCGATTTCGCCCGAACATTGTGCTAGAAGGCATGGAAGCGTGGTCGGAATTTGAGTTAATCGGAAAACAGTTTCAATTAGGCACGGCGCGCATAGAAGTTACAGCACGAATCGGTCGCTGTGTCAACATAGAAGTAAATCCAGAAACGGGCGATCGGGATATTCCCCTACTCAGTTTGCTGCAACAAAAATTCGGTCACGCACAAACCGGAGTTTTAGCCAAAATTATCAACAGCGGCACAGTTAAAATCGGCGATGTTTTGACTTCTTAAAAATAGGATTTTAGTAGGGTGCGTCAGTCAGAGTTTTTGAGGAATAATTGATAATTTAAGAACTGACGCACCCTACAACTACAAATAAGGTGCGTCAGTATTGATGACTTTTTCGATGGCAGTTAACTTCATACTGACGCACCCTACGGCTGCAACTTCTTAAAAATAGGATTTTAGTAGGGTGCGTCAGTCAGAGTTTTTGAGGAATAATTGATAATTTAAGAACTGACGCACCCTACAACTACAAATAAGGTGCGTCAGTATTGATGACTTTTTCGATGGCAGTTAACTTCATACTGACGCACCCTACGGCTGCAACTTCTTAAAAATAGGATTTTAGTAGGGTGCGTCAGTCAGAGTTTTTGAGGAATAATTGATAATTTAAGAACTGACGCACCCTACAACTACAAATAAGGTGCGTCAGTATTGATGACTTTTTCGATGGCAGTTAACTTCATACTGACGCACCCTACGGCTGCAACTTCTTAAAAATAGGATTTTAGTAGGGTGCGTCAGTCAGAGTTTTTGAGGAATAATTGATAATTTAAGAACTGACGCACCCTACAACTACAAATAAGGTGCGTCAGTATTGATGACTTTTTCGATGGCAGTTAACTTCATACTGACGCACCCTACGGCTGCAACTTCTTAATATCAAATCCTCTATTCATCGGAATAGTAAATTCGAGTCAACCGTCAACAGTAAACCGTCAACAGTCAACAATCACCTGACGGTACAACCGGAATTAATATAACTTCCTCTACAGATAAACCCAGCGCTTCTGCTACTTGCTCTGCATTCAATCCCATTGCCAACAACCGAGGAATCGCATCCCGCCGCGCTCGGGCTTCTGCACTCAAAGCCTGCTCTGCTAAGGAAGCTCGTTGCTGTTCGACAGTAGCTCGTTCTGTACCAGTCAGCAGCAAATTGCCCTCGCTGTCCCACCACCGCAGCCACAGCATAGTCTGGTTTTGATAACTACCTTCCCACAGTCCTAATTCTACGCCCATTGGCGCGATCGGATAATGACCGCGATCGTTCGGAAGCAACTGCTGGTAAAACCCATTGTTCAGGCTGTAAACCTCCAGCCTGCCACTATTGATTTCATAAATCCCATAATACGGAATCCGCACAATCCGCTCATATACCCAAAACTTCCCTGGTCTTTGCGCCTCGCCGACTTCAGAGTACGATAGCGGTGTTGTGTCCCGCTCTTGGGAACCGTCTCCCGATGCGAACTCCAAAGCAATCATCGGAGCCATGAATTCCCGCCACAGCACGTAAGAGCGACGAATTTGACTTCCTAGTCTTGGTGGTACGTTCGGCACGTAGAACCAGTCAGGAGCTTCCGCTCCCTTTTCAAGCGGTTCAGTTTCTCGCCAGTAGATGCCGCAGTCTTGGCCTATAGCATATTGCCCGTCGGGATTAAGCCCCTGCAACACCAACCCGATCGAATCAGTTAAAATAATACTCTGGGGATGCTCCTGAAAATTATTCACAAAACTGCCGTCTTCCTCTGGCAATTGAGTGTGGTTGGGGAAGGGAGAGGGAAGGACAATCTTTTCGGTTGCCTGGTTCATGCGACCTCTCAAATATTGCAACTTACCTGAATATCTTAACTCATCCTTCCTCCGAAATCCTCACCTTATTACCGATCAACTTCAGAAAACTCGCTCCAAAATGTTGAATTTCCAAAAAATTAGCATAGGAAGGAGTTGACTTGTAAACCCTAAAAGTCCGCATAATCCCCAAAGTCGCCGCACTTTCCAGCGGGCCGATAAAGCTAGTATCCCTGTCCAAAAAATGAGACTGCTCGACCCAGTGAGCCATCTGTTTCGCATTCAAAAAATAACAACCGGAATGAGGATTCAAAGCCCGCTCAAAAGAAATTGGCTGTTCCATAATTTTTCCCGCCAACTCCCGCTGCTCCTCCACATTTTGAAACTTAGCAGTAGCTCCACCCGCTAAATCCCCATCAATATATGCTTTAAAAACAGCTCCTTGAGGCGATATTTCGTAACGGTTCGGTTGCAGCAAATTTCCATTTCCCCCGTGATGTGTAAACCAATTTAATTTACTAAAAAACCACGGGTCGTGCAGAATTAAATCATCTTCCAAATAACAAAAGTAATCGTATTTGTCAAGACACGCTCGCAAAACTGCTTGACACTCAAACCCCAACAGCAGCGGCTCACATTTTGTAGCGTGGTGCATAAAAGACCTCGGCTGTACCGGCAATTGAGGCAAGAGGTGATAGCCTTGAGTAGTGCAAACAACAATGTCAATTTCGTGTTTTTGAGCTTGATTTGCTGGGATAGTTGCACATTCGCTAATGTGAATCGTGCACTGAGATTTGCCGTACAAAGCTTGTAGCGATGTGATACAAGCAGTTAAAGCATTTAGTCGGGGTTGCGGGTCATTTCGCTGGGAAGCGTGTTTCCCGTCGCCGCTGGGATTGTAAAAGTGAGCAATAGTGAATAGAATTCGCATTTGTATGGAGA
>NZ_JADEWV010000252.1 GCF_015207455.1 Microcoleus sp. LEGE 07076 | reverse complement strand
TCTCTCCCCTCTTCCCCTCAATCACCATACACAATATAAATGTGCAATAGCTGATTCCCCCGACGGTGGCTGCGCGATGTTTTTTGTCGCCGGGCCGATCGAGTCTGGATTTAGCTAAAACCCGTTCAACGAATCGGTGAAATTTGCTTGATTTTTTACCGGATTGCCCTCCCCGGACGGTTTTCTGTGCCAGTTATATGCCGAACACCTTAATAGAAGATTGCGACTCGGTATTTGGGGTTTTGAGGGGATTGGCAGCCCAAAAAACAGGGTTTACAACTAGCTCGCTGGCAGGGCATCGAGAACAAGTGCTGCCTCGCCTTGTTGAGGTAAAAGTTAACCCCGCGCGGGTAAATGCTTTCGGCAGATTTGTAGCGATATCGCGCTGTAGGTATTTCCATTCACGGCTGTCTTGCTTTTTGCTTTGACCGCAGACAGGATCTGGATTGGTGAATGCAGGGAACAGACTTTACTGTAAAAAAGTAAAGCATTTAATTTGTCACAATAATTCCCGGCGCGATCGCTCGAAGGGTTAGGGCAAGCATTTTGACCGTCAGCAGCAAATACATCGCTCTTCAAGCATCCTTACTTCCATCCCCGGTTTTGAGGCAGCAGAAATTTATCCAGAATCTTAATATTTTTAATTCTTAGTATTGACAGTGAAACAAAGTTAATCTAATGTGTTGTAATTGATATAAGTAAACTCCAATAACCGAGGTAAGGTCAATGGCAGAAACAGCTACAGCACCCTTAACAGGAAAAGGTCTGCTTCAAAAAATCAAAGGCAGCGATTTGCCGCGCAGAGAACTTGCAAAGCTTTGTGGCTACTTCACCGTCAGCAAGAGTGGAGAAACGCGGATTAACTTAGCTGAGTTTTACGATGCAGTATTAGCTGCTAAGGGCATTGAGCTAGAAAAGTCGAAAGCAGACGGACGCGGGCGAGAAGCAAGTTATCGAGCTAGCGTTCACAAGAATGGCTCGATCGTGATCGGGGCAAATTATACCCAAGAAATGGGATTAAAGCCGGGAGACGAGTTTGAAATTAAACTCGGATACAAGCACATTCGCTTGATTCAGATCGATGTGGACAGACCGGATGTGGAACTGGAAGATGAAGAGGAGGATACAGAAGAATAAAGGTGCTGATCCTGCAGTTAGCCTCGGTGGCGGCTGGATTTGGCATTCGCTACAGGAGTATTTGCGCGCTACCCTTCGATTTAACGGATGAACTGTCTTGACTATTTCTATTTTCTCTTGTCCCGCAAAGACTACAGTGCCTCTGAACTTCGCAAAAAGGGGCAAGAGAAAGGTTTTGGCAATGAAGAAATATTGGAGGCGATCGCGCAAATTCAAGACCGGGGCTATCAGTCTGACACTCGCTTGGTGGCAAACTCGATCGCCTCTGCTGCGGGCAAATACGGGAAATCCGCCGTGAAGCGCAAGTGCCTGCAAAAAGGAATTACTAGCGATTTGTTCGAGCAAGTCTGGGAAGAAGAAATTGCTGAAAATCAAGACTCGGAAACCGAAAAACTGGCAGAATTAAAAGCCAAAGTCCTGCGGAAATACAAGATCGAGGCGATCGGTAAAGTAGATCCAAAAACCAAGGGCAAAGTCTTGAAATACCTGCAATACAGGGGCTTTAATGCCTTTGAACTTTGGCGACAGTGGCAGACAGAAGAAGATGATGAGTAAATTGTAGGATCTGGTAAATCAATTTGCCCCCGAGATAGGCAAGCACAACTGCATTGCTGCCCCGGGGGAGAAATGGTAATTTCTGAGTTTTTGTAAGTTTATGTTCGATCGCGCCTGCTCAATTAACCGCAGGCGTTAACGGTTCGCGCCCGAAAGTCTGCAGCCTTTAAGCGGACTCGCATTCGGCACTACGAACCTCGTTTTTGAGAATAATCGACGAAACAGGATGTCAATCCTCAGACTTGCTTGAAGAAGATTCGTACATCTGCCGGTGTGCGGCTAAAAGCTGGAGATATTTCTCGTTGGTTTTGGCCAGCATCCATTTCTCTTTAAAAATGGCGGCGGATTCTGCTTTCACCGGATCTGGTTCGAGCGGCAAAATATCTTTTCGAGCTGCCGTTTGTTCTGCAACAGACGGCAGCTTTTGAGGATTCTGCTGGTATTTTCGGCCACTTTTATGGTTAGCGTAGCGGCGCGATCGAGTGTAGCCCATCTGCAAGAACTTGCGGGCCATGTCCGCTCCCACAAAATCCGAGCGATCGAGATACTCTAAAAATAAGGAATAAATTTTGCTGCTGGACTCCCTGGCAATTTCAGGAGTTTTAAATCTCCAAAAAGGCAGAATTTCTGCTTTGTAGGGTTCCACCAACAGCACTCCTTGTTCTCCTTTCCCCACCTGATAAAGTTCCGGGTGCTGTCGAAAGTCGATGTTCTTAAAATCCGCATTGTAGTCGAACTGTTTCATTGGGCGTTTTCTGTTGTATCTGGAACTATAGAAGCTCGGGGTTTACCTTCGTCTGG
This sequence comes from Microcoleus sp. LEGE 07076, assembly GCF_015207455.1. Taxonomy (GTDB): domain Bacteria; phylum Cyanobacteriota; class Cyanobacteriia; order Cyanobacteriales; family Microcoleaceae; genus Microcoleus. The sequence continues at coordinate 4,965 of NZ_JADEWV010000252.1, read as the reverse complement.
TTGGGTATAAACCCAGGCCCAAGCAATCAAGACAGCTTGAAAAGGCAGCCTGAACCAATACAATAATGGGTTGTGAGGAATCCCTTCTATGGGGATGCTGTTGACGGCTTGATTGATATTAGCTGGAAACACAGCAATAAATAAGGCAATTAAGCCCCACGCCGCCGCTCTGCTGACTGGCGGAACTAACAGCCCAATTCCGCCCAAAATTTCGAAAAAACCGCTGATATAAACCAATGCTTCCGGGTAAGGAAGCTGGGGCGGCATGATTCTGATAAAGGGTGCGGGTACTGCAAAGTGCAGCACGCCTACAATACTGATAGCTGCTGCGAGGATGACTCGCCAAATTTCTTTTTGAGTTTTCATGGGAAATCGGTAATTAATAATTGTTAAGCTGCTGCGAAAACTCTTGCAAAAGTTCGCTATCTGCGATCGACATGACAAGATGACTTAGGCACAAAAATTCAAGCGTTTCGGGTTTTTCTACTGTTGTCGGTGGCTGTAACGCTCTTATTTTTTAGAAAAACCCGGTTTCTGGGTGATTCCCCGACAAGTTTTTGCAGCCCCAAACTTGAGGAAGCGCCGACTCAAATCCAAGCTAGCAGCAGGCGATTACCGAAAACAGATAGCGCCCGTTTTGATAACAAGATTTTAGTGTCTACTTTTCTGCTGCTGCCTCTGTCTTGGGTAGTGAAACCTGATTTTTGGTTCCGGCTAGGGTTAACGACTGTTGACAATTTATCTAGATTTACCGAGAATTCAATAAATCAAATCTAGGTAGTTCAATGAACAGGCTGATCAGTATTGGTGAATTAGCAGAACTCAAGGCAGTGAGCGTTGACACAATACGACGCTGGGAAAAAGAGGGAAAACTGGAATCAGTCCGCACAGATGGCGGACATAGGCGATACCGTCTTTCGGACTTTGTTGAGCAAAAAATTGGAAAGACGATTGCTTACGCCAGAGTTTCCAGTCACGACCAAAAAGCCGATCTTGACAGACAGGATGCCGTCCTGTCGGGTTATTGCCAATCTTTCAACTGGGAGTATGAAGTTATCAGAGATTTGGGTAGTGGCATGAATTACCGCAAAAAGGGACTTACGAAATTAATCTCTACCATTTTAGATGGCGAAGTAGCTCGACTGGTGATCACGCACAAAGATCGATTGCTGAGGTTTGGCTCTGAACTCATTTTTTCACTCTGCGAATATCACGAAGTAGAAGTAGTCATCCTCAATAAAAAAGAAGATGCAACTTTTGAGGAAGACCTCGCAAGTGACGTTTTAGAAATTATCACCGTATTTTCCGCTCGGTTGTACGGCTCTAGATCGAGTAAAAACAAAAAGCTCATTCAAAAGCTTGCAGAATCTGTGCAAAGCGGTTAATGTACAAAGATATCACAGGGAGAGGTGGAATCAATGGCTACCTTAACTTACTGCAAAGGCTTGCCCACGCCAGCAAATGAACTCAACGAACTTGGATTTACAGATTTCGAGATGTTCTTGGAAGCTTACGCCCCAATTTTCAGGGCTGCAAGCATTGAAACAGTCAACCACTTACTTTTAAATACAGACTTCAAGAAGTCCGACTGGAACACGCACCTACAACAAACCTACGGCATCAATAAGCGCCATGCAAATGGCGTAATCAGCGCTGCCTCATGTCGTGCAGACGGCGCTAAAGAACACAGGATTTTACACGTAAAAACGCTTGAAGGAAAGATTAAATCCATTGGTGCGTGGATTAAAAAGGCTGAGCGCAAGTTAGCATTAGCTCGTAAGTTTTATGCCAAGAAAAAATGGCAGAACTCGAAGACAGGCTGCAATTTCCCTATAGCCTGTTCGCTCCAGCGCAAATCTACAAATTGGCAGAATTTACGCTTTCAAATACACAATAAAAAGCGCAGACTAACTTTGCTAGTTAATAGACTCGAACACTTAAAACTCAAGCCAATCAAAGTCTTCATTCCTCATGGTGATATTTTTGTCGTCGGCTCCAAGGATGAGTCTTTTGGCAATCAAGTCTGCCAGTGGAATGGGGGCAGAATAACTTTCAGAACCCCCAAATGCTTAGAGTCGCGATTTGGAAAAACCGTATCATCTGAGATTGGTAATTTCAACCGCAACGCAAGCAGACTACCAGAATGCGGCGCTAAGACCTGGCATCTTTATCGAAAGAATGGAAAGTGGGTTGTTGCCGTGCAGTTTACTCCCAAGCTTGTGAATCAAGTTTCTAGAGAGAGAGTGTATGGCTGTATTGGAATCGATATGAACCCCGGTTCTATTGGTTGGGCATATGTCGATACTGAAGGAAACCTCAAAGCCAAAGGGCAGATTCCATTGCAGATGGGTTTGCCGAATGGTAAACAACAGTCTCAAATTGTTGACGTCTGCCTGCAACTAGCAGTAAGAGCCACGGAGTTTGAATGTCCTGTGGTTTGTGAAGAGCTTGATTTCTCAACAAAAAAGCAATCGCTGGGAGAGAAAGGTAGAAAATATGCCCGAATGTTGTCGGGATGGGCATACGGCGAATTCTACAAACAACTGGGTTCTATTCTATCGAATCGTGGTATTGAGTTGATTGCGGTCAATCCAGCTTATTCAAGTATTATCGGCTTGGTGAAATATTTAAGAATGTATGGTCTAGCTAGTGATGAAGCGGCTGCACTGGTAATTGCTCGTAGGGCTATGAAATTAGGTGAAAAAATACCTCGCTCCTTAACCGCCTATTCTGAGGTGAACTCAGAAAAGCACGAGGAGAGCGAGTGGAACCAACTAAATAAAAAGATCAAGCGTTCCGCTAAAATATCACGTCGTTGTGATTATTATAGCGTTTCTAACTGGAGTTTCTTGGTCAACCTCAATACCGGGGAAGCGTAAGCGCTAAGAAGGAACGTTTAAAGCTTATACCGCAGAGCTTACCCAGGTTTGCCTAGGTTTTTACAAGCGGTGAGAGCATTCCCATGAAAGTAAAAAGCATTTTTTGTATTAGTCCGAACTCAGCCCGTGCGAACTCGCGGCATCTGGCACGAATTAAACATAAAACACAGATGCAGACGGCTGGGGATCGTGTCAAGCCAAACCAATTTGAGTTTCTGGCTTGACACGATCCCAAAAATAATGCAATTGTAGCCCCGCGCTCAACACCCTGATTCGATCGTTATAAAGTTGCCAATCTCACATCTCACATTTGATACCTCACATCTCACGCGGTATGACAGGCACGGAATCGAATCTAAATACAAGTAATTTGTCAAGTAATTTTAGAATTATTTAATGTTTGAGCTTTGAGAATTATTTGTAGAGGCAATTAGGAAATGCTCTGCAATTAAAATGACCGTCAAAATTTTGTGTTCTGCCAACTTCTGGTGAGATGTTAGGATGGGTTTACTAATTATCGAACTTGCTGCTAAAAAGTCGATCGCTCTAGCAATTACCAAATCCTTTTACTTAAATTAAAGATTTTCACTGCGTCGGCAGGAACTTTTTAGCCATCACACGATTCAAAAAGATTGAGCCGCCCAGCGCTGTGTCATTTTTATTTATACGCAAGCAATCACCGACGACCATGAACACCTCACTCAACATCTCTAAATTTCACTTAAACCGGCTCCTGCGACAATCGCTGTTTGCAGGCATCATGTCCGCAGCAGCTTTGGCTAGCGGATGGGCGCCCGGTTTGTACGGACAATCCCCAAGTCTCGGATTCGGAGCAGTAGCCCAAGCTCAAGAAATTAGCAATGCCGAAATTACTAGCTACGCTCGCTCTGTGTTGGGAATAGAACCCAGACGGGTGGAAGCTTATAACGAAATTAAAGAAATGGCTGGGGGCTCGGTTCCGAGAGTAGTGTGCAACGAAACTCAGGAAATTAACAGGCTGTCTGGAGGTGTTCGCGGCATCGCGGTGAATTACTGCCAACAAGCTAAAAAAGTTATAGAAACCAACGGTTTGACAGTTAGTCGCTTCAACCAGCTCACTTTGCTACTGCAAGCAAATCCGGCAGTCAAACAGCAAATTCAAGCTGAGCTGCTGCGACTGCAACAAGCGGGAAATCAATAAAATCGATAGTTTGAGTCTTTCTTCCTCTGTGCTTCTCTCAAACTTATGCTCCCTAAAAGCCAGCTTCGCGAGCAGGCTCGCTTGCCTATTTCACAAGAATTGTTGGAGGTTTGTCTAGTTTGAGTTACTAGACGAAATGCAAAATTTTTGGGAAAAGGTCGATCGCATTTCAAAAAGTGCTCGACAAAATCATAAAAGTATGCTGTCAAAAAACGAGAGCGGTTCAAAGAGATGACTATTTTGGATTAAAATTTAACGGTAGAGGCGGGCATTGGGCCCGCCCCACCCAAGGTAAATCGCAATTAGAGCTCAAAAATATATTCCTCAACAAAGTAGATGTGAGGTGAATTGCTCTCTGGCAATAAAATAGAAAAATGCTAACTTTCACAAAACATTTGCCTGCCGATCCCGATGCTGTTGTTAGCTTTATTTTACCTATGACAGCCGACGATCGCACTCGCAGCCGCTACCGATTCCAGAGGGAAACGGGAGAAAACCTGCACTTGATTTTGCCCAGAGGTACGGTACTGCGCGATCGAGATTTATTGCAGTCGGAAGACGGTAGCTGTGTGGTACTCGTAAGTGCAAAACCCGAACCGGTGTTGACAGCGCGGGCATCGACTGGGCTGCTACTGCTGCGGGCGGCTTATCATTTAGGAAACCGTCACGTAGCTTTAGAAGTTGCCGATAATTATTTAAGGCTTTCTCCCGACTCTGTTTTGCAGGGAATGCTGGAAAAAATGGGTTTGGAAGTAATAGAGGAAATTGTACCGTTTCAGCCGGAAATGGGTGCTTACGGGCACAGTCATTAGGACTTGGGAATTGGGAATTGGGAATTGGGAATTGGGAATTGGGAATTGGGAATTGGGAATTGGGAATTGGGAATTGGGAATGGGGAATTGGGAA
>NZ_JADEWV010000251.1 GCF_015207455.1 Microcoleus sp. LEGE 07076 | reverse complement strand
ACAAACAGGTGCATAAAACCCAAGTTAAATCTCGCTTGAAGTAAGGCTTGAGCCGGATGAGTGCAAAAGTCTCATGTCCGGTTCTTAGGGGAGGGGAGAGGGGCGACCCTCGAACCTCACCCGACAAGTTAAAAGGGAAACCACAGCAATACCAGGTCATTGACGAAATGATCCGGACAGCTCAGTTTGTCCGAAACAAAGCTCTTAAATACTGGCTCGACAATCAGGGAGTTAAGTTAGTCGCTCTCTACAAACAATGCGCCATCATGGCGAAAGAGTTTGAATGGGCAGGCAAACTTAACTCAAAAGATGATGTTGAAAATCTTCAACTTCTTTGTCGTGATTGTCATGTCCAAACGCCTTCGTATGGACGAAGCACGTAACAATGATGGAAAGCCGGAGGAGGTGAAAGTCTCACGTCCGGTTTGGGGAGAGGAATGAAGAAACACATAAATCGAGAGATTTAGAGGTGCGCTTTGTTCCTACTCCATTATCGCCACTATTGGCTAATATAGCCCTCCACGGTTTAGAAGAAGCGCTAAAGCAATTTGCTGAGACGCTAGACATCAGATACCCAGGTGGAACAAGGAGAAGTTGTAGGGACAAAAGACAATCCCTGGCAATCATTAGATATGCCGACGACTTCGTAATTCTCCACAAGGACAAAGCCGTAATAAAAAGATGTCGAGAGATTATCTCTCAATGGTTAACTCGCATAGGACTTGAGTTAAAACCTGAAAAGACGAGGCTAACTCACACACTCAACGATGAACAAAGTGAGGATGGGTTCGCTGGATTTGACTTTTTAGGTCATCACATCAGGCAATACCCTGCTGGTAAATACCGAAGCAATAAAACCGCAGAAGGTAAAATATTAGGTTTTAACACACTCATTACCCCATCGCAGAAGGCGAGTCAGGCTCACCAAGAGGAAATCGGAAAACTCATCAAAAAACATAGGTCTTCGCCCCAAGCGGCTCTGATTCAAGACCTCAACCCTGTGATCAGGGGATGGACTTCCTATTTTTCAAATTCCGACGCACAAACCGTTGGAGAACTATCAAAACAGGATTACCTCACATACTCCCCTCGACCCTAACAATCCTCGCACCTTCAGGTCGGGGAGTGTCAAAAATGGAATATACTGTATCTAATCGGCGCATCTATCTTTGGGAGCAGAACTTTGATAAATTGTTTCTGCTGTTGGAAAAATGAATTTACGATCCAAAGAACACCATTTGTGAGTCAACAACTGCCATCCGCTTTAGATATTATGACATAAAGGCGATCGAATAAATGCGAACATCTCAAAAGAAATCGAACTTGACAATTTTTCAAATGGTCGATCGGATTGTAGCATCTGGTAAAATCGCTCGCCGAGAACATTTAGTTTTGACATCTACTATCCTATCTGATGATAAAATTTCAGAAGAGGAGCGATATCAAATCAATCGGATATTTGATTATATCCAAATTGGTCGCGTTAAGTTTATCGATTAAACTTGTCAAGTCACAAGACAACCGACCCTTGCAGTTAAAACCGAAACAAACAGAATTAACCAGAGCGTATTGCAATAGGCTCGACAATCCCAACTCAAACAACCAAGCACAATAAAATGACTGAAGAAAAACCAACTATTTTGGTAACTGGCGGAGCCGGATATATTGGCTCTCACGCAGTATTAGCATTGAAAAACTCCGGTTACGGTGTGATAATTTTGGATAATTTAGTTTACGGGCACCAAGATTTAGTAGATCGGGTTTTGCAAGTAAAGTTGGTAGTTGGAGATACAAACGATCGCGCCCTGCTCGACAACCTGTTCGCTACTCACAAAATTGCAGCGGTAATGCACTTTTCAGCTTACGCTTACGTGGGCGAATCTGTTACCGATCCAGCTAAATATTACCGCAACAACGTCATCGGTACTGTGACACTTTTGGAAGCGATGATAGCTGCTGGAGTGAACAAATTTGTGTTTTCTTCTACTTGCGCGACTTACGGCGTGCCGCAGAAAATTCCGATCGCAGAAGATCACCCGCAAAATCCGATCAATCCCTACGGCGCTACCAAGTTAATGGTAGAACGGATTTTGTCTGATTTTGATGCTGCGTACAATTTCAAGTCTGTTTGTTTCCGCTATTTTAACGCGGCTGGGGCAGATCCGAACGGGTTGTTAGGAGAGGATCACAATCCAGAAACTCACCTGATTCCGTTGGTGTTGTTGACTGCTTTGGGAAAGCGGGATTCGATCGCAATTTTTGGCACCGATTACGATACTCCAGACGGTAGCTGCATTCGGGATTACATTCACGTTAACGATCTGGCATCGGCTCACATTTTGGGATTGGAATATTTGTTAAATGAGGGCAAATCCGATTTCTTTAATTTGGGAAACGGCGGCGGGTTTTCGGTAAAAGAGGTGATAGAATCGGCTCGCCAAGTGACGGGAAAAGAGATTAAAGCGGTTGAGTGCGATCGCCGTCCGGGAGACCCGCCTGCCTTAGTTGGTAGCAGCGAGAAAGCCATCAAAACTTTGGGTTGGTCTCCGAAATATCCCGATATTAAGGATATTTTAACTCACGCTTGGGAGTGGCACCAAAAACGACATTTTCCTTAGTAAGCTGTCGCGGATTTAATCGGAACGATCGAACCGCAACAGCTTAAGAGTGAATAAACGTGTTCTTAAGCAATGAGAATTAAATAACTTGCATTTTTTGTAGGAAGTTATTTAATCGACGATCCTAAGCTGTTGCGGCCTATAAATCAATACGGTTCACTTAAGACGATCTCCCTGGCACACCCCTTAAAAAGGGGGGGATCAGAATTCCCTCTTGCGTCCCCCAACAATCAGGGGGATGCTGCAAGGGATCTCCGGGGCATAAATATGTTAAGTGAACCGTATTGGCCTATAAATTATATGTCAAACAAACAATTGCCCGAATGAGTGGGGTGGGCATCCTGCCCGCCCCGAACATACAATGTTTATCCGACAGCTTACTACCTATTAGTTATTATTCTGAGATAAGCGGATTTAGGATAACTTTATTTGTGCAAAAACTCCGACTAGAATGATGCTGGAATTAGCAGCATAAATGTTATATGAAACTTACCCGATCGCTCCGACAAGCAATTCTGTTATTTCTGATTTCCTGTCTGCTATCCGTTACAATTCCTGCGGCAGTTGCTCAGATTCAGTCACCGCCTGCGGCTGCGCTTGTCCGACAAGCTCGAAGTCTGTACGCAGAGGAACGTTTTTCCGAAGCTGTACCCCTGTTGCAGCAAGCGGCGGTGCAGTTTGAAGAAACAGGCGAAAATCTCGATCTCGCCGCCGCCTTGAGCAATTTAGCTGCAACCTACGGGCAGTTGACACTTTGGGAACAAGCAGAACAAGTTGTGAATTCGAGTTTGTCGGCGGTGCGAACCGAACCCAAAACTGCCGAACAGCAGCGGATTTTGGCGGAAACTCTCAACATTCAAGCACAGTTGCAACTCGAACGGGGACAGACTCAAGATGCGATCGACAACTTGCAGTTAAGCGCTAAAATTTTTGAGCAAATCGATCGCAAAAACCAACTTTTTCAAGTTCAAATCAATCTAAGTCGGGGTTGGGAAACTCTCGGACTTTACCCGAAAGCTTGCAAAATTCTGTTAGCTTCCTTGATGCTGGAAAACCAAACTTGCGAAGTTTCGACAGTTGGTTTGGCAAGTTTAAAAAATCAGCTTGTTTCTGTTGATAGAGTCCGGGCAAGTAACGCTTTAGGGCGGGTGCTGCGGGTTTTGGGACAATTGGAACCTTCACAAAATTTGCTATTAGAGGGACTCGCAGCAGCTCAAAAATTAGGCCTCAGACAAGAGGAGGCTGCAATCGATCTGAGTCTGGGGAATACGGTGCGGGCTAAAAGCAATAAACCGGGTTTGAGCGCCCGACAGCAGGCTGAGTTGGAACTCTCTGCCCTAGAATATTATGCTCGCTCGGCGGCAGTCTCCGCTCGGTTGCCCCTACAAATTCAGGCGAAGTTGAACCAATTGAGTCTTTTGGTCGATCGCCAAAACTGGTCGGAGGCAGAGGTTTTGTGGCGTTCCGTCGAACCTCAAGCTGCTAGATTTGGGTCGAACCGCGCGGGACTTTACGCTCAAATTAATCTAGCTCAAAGTTTGCTCAAATTAGCTCAGTCGCCTGCAAAAATTGGGAGTTTCAGCGACATTGACAAAATGCTCGATCGATCTGTGGAACCAGCCAACAGTTTGGGCGACAAACGAATACAAGCTTACATTCTCGCAACCAAGGGCAAACTTGCCGAACTCCAGCAGCAGCACCAGCAGGCGGAAATTTTGACAAATCAGGCTTTGAGTTTAGCGCCGGCGTTTCAATCTCCCGATATTGCCTATCAATTATTGTGGCAGCTAGGGCGGATTCGGAAAGCTCAGGGAAATACAGAAGGGGCGATCGTTCAATATACTCAAGCTGTAAATGTACTGTCTTCTCTGCGGGGCGATTTGGTAACAGTCAATCCCGAAGTGCAATTTTCGTTTCGCGAAAGTGCCGAACCGGTTTATCGGGAATTAGTCGGGCTGCTTTTGGAAGGGGAATCTCCGAGTCAAGCTAAATTGAAACTGGCGCGCCAAACGGTGGAATCTTTGCAGTTGGCGGAATTGGACAACTTTTTTCGGGATGCTTGCGCTGATGCTAAACCAAAGTCGATCGAGGAAATCGATCCGGCGGCGGCGGTGATTTATCCAATCATTTTGAGCGATCGTTTGGAGGTAATTTTGTCAATTCCCGGCAAACCCCTGCGCCGCTACGCTACTAAGAAGTCTCGAACCGAGTTGGAAACTGCCTTCAAACTAGCCAAAAATACGATCAGGCCTGCTGGGTTTCCCCGCGACAGGTTGCCCCGCGTTCAACAGGTTTACGACTGGTTAATCCGCCCTGCGGAAGCGGATTTGACGGATAGCGGGATTAAAACCCTAGTATTTGTGCTCGACGGTTACTTGCGAAATCTGCCGGTGGCGGTGCTGCACGACGGCGAAAAGTTTTTGGTAGAAAAGTACAGTATTGCTTTAGCGCCGGGACTGCAACTGCTGACACCCAAACCCCTGAACCAAGTCAAGTTGAGAGTGCTCGCTGCTGCGCTCTCAGAAGCGCGTCAAGGCTTCGAGGCTTTGCCGGGGGTGAAACGAGAAATTCAACAAATTTCAGCTCAGATGCCCGCTACTGACCTGCTGAATGAAGATTTTGTCAGCGGGCGGTTGAGCGATCGAATTAAAGCAGTGTCTTACCCGATCGTCCATTTGGCAACTCACGGTCAGTTTAGCTCGAATGCGGCGGATACTTTTATTTTGACTTGGGACGAGCGGGTGAATGTCAAGGAGTTCGATCGGCTGCTGCGATCCCGCACAGGCGAGAACCAACAGCCGATCGAGCTTTTGGTGTTGAGTGCTTGCGAAACTGCTTCGGGCGACAGTCGCGCGGCTTTGGGTTTGGCCGGGGCGGCAATTCGATCGGGTGCCCGCAGCACAGTCGCCACGCTGTGGCAAGTCAACGACGAATCCACTGCTATATTTATGACCGAGTTTTACCGTCAACTGGCTGCCTCTAAAACCAGCAAAGCTGAAGCCCTCCGCAACGCTCAATTAACCTTGCTGCAAAACCCTGAGTATAAAAATCCCTATTTCTGGGCACCTTTCGTGCTGGTGGGGAATTGGCAATAATCTAAGATGGGGAATTGGGAATGGGGGATTGGGAATTGGGGATTAAGCTTGCAGTCAACAGCCAGTAGGGGCGGTGCCCCCGTGCCCGCCCTCAACCGTCAACAGCCAACAGTCAACCGTCAACCGTCAACCGTCAACCGTCAACCAACTTAAATGCTGGATTTTTTGTTAAAAATTGTAAACTGTTAAGAAGTGCTTTCTGCATCTAATATTTTTTCGAGGAGTCCCATGAAGCAACTTTTGATTGCTGAGCGCTTTTGCCTGATAGCCCACGTCTTGTCAATGGCTTTTGGATTAGCAGGATTGCTGCTAATTTTACCCCGTCCCGAATTAGTGATGAATTTACCGCCCGCCGGACAAACTCTGTTCCAATGGGGGATGGCTGGGGGTGGAGTAGTTTATATCATTTTTGGTGCAGCAGCGGTTGCTCTTTATGCCTTTCGGACATTGGGGTTGGGTGCAACTATGGCATTTTTGCTGCCTTCTGTGTTTTTGTCCTTGAGTAGCGAGTTGTTGGGGACGAGTACGGGTTTTCCCTTCGGAAACTACCACTACTTGAGCGGTTTGGGCTACAAAATTGCAGGGCTAGTTCCGTTTACAATTCCCCTCTCGTGGTTTTATCTGGGACTGGTTTCTTATATAATTGCTCGGGCTGGAGTTGGCGGCGGCAAAGGCCAACTCAACTGGGTGCGCCAAATCGGGGCGATCGCCCTTGGTGCTATGCTCCTGACAGCTTGGGATTTTGTACTAGATCCGGCGATGAGTCAAACTTCGGTACCTTTTTGGGAGTTTGAGGAACTTGGAGCTTTCTTCGGGATGCCTTACCGCAACTTGGCGGGCTGGATGGGTACTGGAGCGCTATTTATGTCCTTTGCAGCTTTCTTGTGGAGAAAAACGCCGATTAAATTAGAGCGATCGGAAATGGGTTTGCCTTTAATTGTTTATTTGGTAAACTTTGCTTTCGGAGCGATTATCACTGTCACTTCTTTGGATTCTCGGTTCTGGTTCCCGACATCGCTAGCTGTGCTTCTGGGTGTAGTTCCGGCGATCGTCTTAAGCTGGCTGGCTAAACCCGCAGCCGATGAAGTAACAGAAACAGTTCCGTATTTGGAAACATCTGCTGTGACAGCGGAAATTCCACCTCAGCCGGTTGGCGCTGTACGCAAGTAAGTCGCTAGTGAGCAACAGCCGCTGATTTAGCAAAAATTTACACTAAATTTTGAGCTAGTTTAAAAACCCGGTTTCTACAAGAAACCGGGTTTTTTCAGCTAGAGATTAGCAGTAGGGCGCGTCAGAAAAAGTAATTCTCAAGTTTCATATCCTGTCGGGTTTACCATAATAAAACCTTTTGTAGTGCGGACTAATTTGATTGCTGTCGCTCCTCCGGACACTCTCTAAACTCCTAATTTACTTCGCTTTACACCATCTATTCCTGGCGTGCGCCTGTTGGGAAATTGTGAATTTTTCCGAGAATTTTCGCTGAAGCACCCTACTGTACTGTAAGATGTTTAAAGCTAAAAATTGATGAAATTTTTCAAATTAATATCACCCACAATTTGCAATTTTGAATTCTTCAATTTAAAATCTAAAATCTAAAATCTAAAATCTAAAATCCATAAGATCGCCCCTAATATGCCAAATCTCTTGACAAGCATCATCCCTGTCGCACTTTTGCTGCTACAATTACCCGCCGCCGCCCTTTTAATGTCGCGATTAATTAAAGGCCCGTCGCGCATCCCGCCCCTAGAACCGGAATCGCCGACGCTGGACTTGTTGGGTGCTTGTACTG
>NZ_JADEWV010000250.1 GCF_015207455.1 Microcoleus sp. LEGE 07076 | reverse complement strand
CTATAGCCCGTCCTGGACGGGCTATAGAGCCCATCCCACAATTATGTGTAAATTATTTAATTCGCGATCCTTAGCCGCCAGTGAAGTCACCCCGGTAGCAACGATCGCTCCTTCAATCAATCGCTCCTTCAATCAACAGCTAAAATTAGCTTTTTGTTTGCTCGTTACCAGGAAGAGCCTGGTAATGCAGGTGCGGAGGAAGAGCCTCCTTCTTTCTCGCAACTTACAGGAGAGAGGACTGTAGGAGGTGTTTAAGTTATTAAGTTTTCGCTCCTTAAGAGACTTATTTCTCATCTTATTTCCGCTGCAACGATCGGAATCAAATTGCTTTCTAGTGAGGACTTTAGTCCGGGTAATGGATGCGGACTGAAGTCCTCACTACAAACAGTTAATTGACCCGACGTGATATATTAATTAAGAATTATTATATTTGGCGACCGTCAAAGTGGCAATATTCAACCGGCTTAAATTTGAAAAACTCGCGCTTGGGAAATCTCAAGTATTAGCTTGGGCGATCGCATTTTTCAGCGGCATTTTGATGGCACTGACAACAGCACCATTCAACGCTTGGCCGTTAGCCTGGATTGCATTAGTTCCGCTGTGGGTTATGGTTGTCAGTTATCAAAAGCCAGAGTCAGAAGTAAAACAACAAAAATTATTTTGCTCGGCGGAATTATTGCTTCTTCCCGTACTGTGGGGAATTGGCTATCACGGATTAGCCCTATCTTGGATTATGGGAATACACCCGATGACTTGGTTGGGAGTTCCTTGGTGGCCCAGTCTGGCGATCGCACTTTTTTGCTGGACATTCATCACGCTTTGGGGAGCCGCATTAGTTGCCGTTTGGACGTGGCTATTTGCGATCGCAATTCCCAAAATTAGTGGCACAGGCATCTTGCCTGTGATTTCCCAGAAAATTAGTGGCACAGGCATCTTGCCTGTGATTTCCCAGAAAATTAGTGGCACAGGCATCTTGCCTGTGACTCGCGTTTTAATCGGCACAGCTTTGTGGTGCGCCCTAGAAAGTATTTGGAGTACAGGTTCGCTGTGGTGGACATCTTTATCATACACCCAAAGCCCGCACAATCTAGCAATATTGCACCTCGGTCAACTCTCCGGCCCCAGCGCAGTCACAGCCGCCATTGTAGCAGTGAACGGCTTAATTGCCGAAGCTTTTATTGAAGGAAGAAGTCTGAGGAAAGTCGGAAGAAGAAAGAATTGGATTGCTTATATTTTCCCGGCAGGTTTGTGTTTAATTTTGCATATTGCAGGCTGGAGTTTGTACAATCGGCCCTTAATTCAAGAAGCGGGAACATCCTTAAAAATTGGGATTATTCAAGGCAATATTCCTAACGAAATTAAGTTTGACTCCGGGGGCTGGCGGCGCGCTTTAGAAGGTTACACCGCTGGGTACAAACAGTTAGCAGATAGAAAAGTCGATGCTGTGTTAATTCCAGAGACCGCTTTGCCTTTTATCTGGACAAACGAGTATCAGCGTTCCACTCTTTCCTTTTATCAAGCTATTCTCGAACGCGGTGTTTTGGCTTGGGTTGGAGGATTCGCACAACAAGAGAATAGTCTCGCAAATAGCTTATTGGCGATCGATCGCACTGGAGAAATTGTCGGTCGCTACGATAAACTCAAGCTAGTACCTTTAGGCGAATACATCCCTTTTTACGAAATCTTAGGCGGGATTATCAATCGGCTGTCTCCCTTAGAGGCTCGTTTAGTACCGGGAAACTCAAAACAATTGTTTGATACGCCGTTTGGCCGCGCCATTGTCGGAATTTGTTACGATTCCGCCTTTGCTGAAAATTTCCGATACCAAGCAGCCCAGGGAGGCGAATTCATGCTCACAGCTTCCAACAATGCCCATTACAAACCGCCGATGCTGGCCCAACATCACGCCCTTGATGTGATGCGTGCAATTGAAACGGATAGATGGGCAGTTATCGCAACTAATACAGGGTACTCTGCTTTTGTAAATCCTCGCGGCGAGACGGTTTGGAAGTCTGGACTCAATACCTATGAAGTTCGAGATGCTACTATTTATCGGCGGCAAACTAAGACTTTGTACGTGCGCTGGGGAGATTTGCTGACACCTTTATTGTTAGTTTTAGCTGGGTTGATGCGGTTGATTGTTAGAAATTAATTTTAGTAAAGGGTTTTGCTGGTGGGGCGGGGGCGGGTTTATTCAATCTGTCTGCACTGTCAGGATTATTGGTGAACCAGCCCCTACTTTTCACTCGTTGCTCAGGTGCGTCGCTCGCTCAATTATCGATTTTTTTTAGTAATTTTTAAGAGCGACGCACCCTACAGTTACTTCACTCGTTGCTCCGGTGCGTCGCTCGCTCAATTATCGATTTTTTTTAGTAATTTTTAAGAGCGACGCACCCTACAGTTCACTCGTTGCTCCGGTGCGTCGCTCGCTCAATTATCGATTTTTTTAGTAATTTTTAAGAGCGACACACCCTACAGTTACTTCACTCGTTGCTCAGGTGCGTCGCTCGCTCAATTATCGATTTTTTTAGTAATTTTTAAGAGCGACACACCCTACAGTTACTGATGACTAATGACTGAGGACTCTACTTATCTTTGACTTGTTTGTGAACGCTAGGAGATAAACCAACTAAATCGTCAATATTGCGCTGCATGGTAACACAAATATTGTCCAAAGGCAAATCATTGGGATCGTGTTGGAAGGGATTTTCTATTTCGAGGCCGATTTCTTCGATGCCGAACAAAGTAAAACTAATTAAAGCTACAACTGGACCGGTTCCCCAACTCAACTCGTTCACCATTTGAAAGGGCAGTGCCCAACAGTAAAGCAACAATAGCTGTTTCAGGTGAATCGTGTAAGCCAAAGGGATAGGCGTCTTCAAAATCCGCTCGCAGCCGCCTAATACATCTATCATAGAGTTTATTAACTCCTTCATAGCAGTTAGCTGATAGACATCGAGGCAATTGCGCTCGTACTGCTCGTGCAAATAATCCTCAAGCCAAAAAGCAATTTCTAGCGGCGGATTGTTCATCGACTTGAGCTTGTGATACTGCGACGGAGACATCAACGGCTCTAATTCTGAATTTACTACTTCTTTTCGCAAGTGCAATTTCATCGATACTGCAAAGGCAGGTAACAGGCGCAGGACTGACTTTTTTAGGGCGATATCCTGCGGGTCTTTTTCCTGAATTGCTACCCAGATTTGGCGCGCTAAGTTGCGGACGTTGTTGACTAAAGTTCCCCACATTTTCCGACCTTCCCAAAATCGTTCGTAGGCTGTATTTGTCCGAAAAACTAACAGTAAACCCAGCACAATACTCGGTACAATACTTGACAAAATGGGCAAGGAAACAGGCAATTTCAAAAAGTGCAGCACGGAAATAAAAACTCCAAACCCGCCGCACAGCAAAACCCGGGGCAAAATTGAGAGAATGACAGACCCTCGAACCTGTAATGCAATTTTAAACCAAGCCGGTCGATCGACACTCATGCAATTCTCCTCATAAAATTAAATTACTCGTCTGCGCCCACAGTCTATTTTCGATTGGCGATTGACAAGGGCAGATGCAATCTGGGGGTTGGAACTTTAATCTAAAATTGGGGCTTTTCACAACTTCTATCGGGCGCTGATATCCCTATTGGGGTGCGGTGAGAGCTTCCGAAAAAAGCTTTCCTACAAACAACCTTTGGATTTTACCCAAAAAACTCATCTTTACGATCGATCTAAAATCTAAAATCTAAAATTGATTGATTGACTGATGCACTTAATTAGGTAAGATTGGTTGTGTATCTTTAATACCTCAGCTTCCGTGCAAGAGCTACCGACATCTTTGCCCCCCGATTCTCACCGATTGCCGAACCAACGGTGGCAAATTTATTCGCCTCAACCGCAGCAAGCCGAACAGTTTGCGGCAGAAATCGGTTTGTCGTCTTTGCTAGCACAGGTACTGATTAACCGCGGCATCGATTCTGTTGAAGAAGTGCAAGGGTTTATCGAACCGGAATCTCTGGTTTTGCCCGCGCCAATGGATGAGTTTCCCGATTTGGCTGCGAGTGTCAAATTGTTGCGAGAGGCAATTTCTGGAGGGCAGAAAATTGCGATTTGCGGCGATTACGATGCTGACGGGATGACGAGCACGGCTTTGTTGCTGCGAGCTCTCAGGGCTCTGGGCGCAAATGTGGATTATGCTATTCCGAGCCGGATGCGGGAAGGTTACGGGATTAATGATCGCATTGTAGAAGAGTTTCACGCTGAAGGTGTCGCTCTGATTCTGACTGTTGACAACGGTATTGCAGCTTTTGGCCCGGTGGAGAGAGCGCGAGAACTCGGTGTCAAAGTTATTATTACAGACCACCACGATTTGCCACCAAAACTGCCGCGGGCCGATGCTATTCTCAATCCGAAATTAATTGCGGAATCTTCGCCTTATCGCGGCTTGGCTGGAGTAGGTGTTGCTTATGTTTTGGCGATTACTTTGGCGATTGATATGCAGAAAGTGGGCGGGTTGGTGAATCCGCTGCTGGAGTTATTTACTTTGGGAACTATTGCGGATTTAGCGCCTTTGACTGGGGTTAATCGCCGCTGGGTCAAGCGGGGTTTGCGGCTGTTGCCTCATTCGCAATTGGCGGGGGTTCAGGCTTTAATTCAGGTGGCGGGAGTGCAGGCTCCAAGTGCGGAAACTTTACCTCTTTTTAATTCAAAACTCAAGGGCCCGCACGGGGGCACCGCCCCTACTCAAAATACGTTAAAGCCTGAAGATATTGGTTTTAGGTTGGGGCCGCGGATTAATGCTGTGGGGCGGCTGGCTGACCCTCAAATTGTGATAGAGTTGCTGACGACGGACGATCGCGAATTGGCTCTCAAAAACGCGATGCAGTGCGAACAAATTAATCAGCGCCGACAGGAGTTGTGCCAGGAAATTGAGCAGGAAGCTATCGCCTGGTGCCAGAAAAGCGGTCTAAATTTGCAGCAAGAACGGGTGTTAGTTGTGGTACAGCCCGGTTGGCATCACGGGGTGATCGGGATTGTGGCTTCTCGGTTGGTGGAACGTTACGGTGTACCGGTTTTTATCGGTACTTTTGAGGATGATGAGGCTGTAGGGGCGGTGCCCCCTGGCCCGCCCTCCGGTACGGGTAAAATTATCCGGGGTTCGGCGAGGGGAATTCCTGAGTTTAATGTATTTGACGGGCTGAATTTTTGCGCTGATTTGTTAACTAAATTTGGTGGCCACAAAGCGGCTGGCGGTTTTTCTATGCCGGCCGAGAATCTCGCACAATTTGGCAGTCAACTGTCAGTTTTTGCTAATCAATGTTTGCAGCCGGAACACCTTAAGCCGCTGGTTTGTGTCGATGTCCGAGCAGATTTTGCTGAGATTAATCTCGACCTTTACCGACAAATTGATGCTCTGGAGCCTTGCGGGATTGAAAATAAGGCTCCTATATTTTGGACGCCTAATGTTTGCATCTCTGAACAAAAAATTGTTGGCAAAGGAGGTCATGTTAAACTAACTGCAATTCAAGATGAAAAAGGCTCGGCTAGCGTGAAGGGGATTGCTTGGCGTTGGGGCGAATATTTTCCTTTGCCTCGGCGGGTGGATATTGCTTACCGATTGCGGGAAAATAGTTTTAATGGCAAGACATCGGTTGAGTTAGAGTTGTTGGGTGTTCGGCTGCCGGCAAATGCTGCTAGTTCGAGGCGGCCGATGTTTGGAAAGGTTGAGTTTGATTATTGCGATCGCACTTATTCTTGCAGTCTGTCTCCCGCAGGAGCTCAGGAGGAGTTGAGAATTCGTAACTCTCAAGGCCAAGTTCTGGCTGTTGCACCTGGACAAAACGTCGGTTTCTTGGGCAACTCCCGCCAAGATGCTAGAGAAGTCGATGTATCTCTACCTTTTTTTGAGAATTTGATTCAAACTGCTAAACACGCCCTGGGTATTTGATAGCTGGATATTTGATAAGAAAGCTCGTGTCTCGGGGAAAATTGGCGATCGAGCTTTGGGAATTTTGCATCATAATTTAAAGTTCAAAACTCCCAATTCTCGATCGCCCGAGCGCGTGTTATAATTACAAGTCGCCGCCTTTAGCTGCCAGCAGAAAAATCACGATCGGGCCGCTGAGCACGACGGCTGCAAGTAAAGCTACCTGAACAATGAGTTGGTAGTTGACACCGCCCAGCCCGCTGAAAAGATCCGTTATAAAGTCCATGTGTCCTCCTGACTGTAGTGATTAAGTCTAGATTGTTGAATTAGAAAATCCGCTTCTGATTTTACCGGGCGATCGTCCCTATTTTTTAAGGAAGTTTACAAAATTCAACAAAATGTAAAGAACGATCGACCTCCCAGCAATCGCAAATCCAAGTCAAAAACTGCTGTGTCGATCGACAGAAGGAAACAGGGAGAGACTCCGAAACCGAGACTTTCCGCCTCCGGTGCTGGCACTTGATATACTTGAAAAGCTCAAATCACCTGCGGTTTCGGATTTTTCCCGAGCCCGGGCCAAATCTCTAATCTTAAATCGAACGAACTATGGCGAATTGGCGTTGCGTAAAGCAGTGCGGTGCTTGTTGTTACCTAGAACCAACCGAGCGCCCTGACTTGGACGAGTATTTGTCTGCTGAGGAATTAGAACTATATTTGAGCTTGGTCGGAGATGACGGTTGGTGTATCAATTTTGACAGAGCTACGCGAGAATGCGGAATATATGCCGATCGACCGCGCTTTTGTCGGGTAGACGAGGAAGTGTTTCAGGATATGTACGGCATTGAGCCGGCCCAATTGAACGATTTCGCGATCGACTGCTGCAAGGAACACATTGAAGACCTTTACGGCGATCGATCTTTGGAGATGATCCGCTTCAACTCGGAAGTGGGAATTCTCGCCTTACCGGCCAATTAACCGACTTGAAGCTTCTTTGGGTAAGGTGTTTCCCGATCGTTTTTGGCGATTGGCATTTCCATCTCAAATCTCAAATCCTTCGACGCTAAGCCAACTTCTCGCGCCGAAGTCTCAAATCTAAAGTAGAACGATCGTCTGCCGGTTTCTCCAGCCGATAGTGTCAAAATAAATAAATCACGGAAATATCGCGCAGTTGAGTTGAGCCATGAGCAATCGAGAGGGTTTTACAGGGGGATTTATTGCCGGAGCGGCAGTTGGAGGCTTGGTGGGCGCAGTTTTGGGCGCAGTGCTGTCGCGGCGCGCTGCTGAAGCTTTGCTGAGTGAACCTTCAGAAGCAAAGACAAGAAAGATCCGCCAGAGGAAAGCCAGCCAACTCGAAGCCGAAGGGATGGAAGTAGCAAGGCTGAGTTTGGAAGATAAAATTGCCCAGCTAAATCAGACAATCGATGACGTGCGGATGCAACTAGGCGATGCCAACGGGAACGCGCCGGCCCGCGGCAGCGAGGGTTCGATCGCCCCAGACTCCTGAATCAATTTAAGGATCGCGAATTAAATAATTTACACATAATTGTGGGATGGGCTCTATAGCCCGTCCTGGACGGGCTATAG
>NZ_JADEWV010000249.1 GCF_015207455.1 Microcoleus sp. LEGE 07076 | reverse complement strand
GTGCGATCGAATATTACACAATATTTAACTATCTAACTAATTTTCAAAATAGACAACAAGGATGAAATTATTTTCCAGCCTTTTCATCATTAATAGCATTAATAAATTTAGCAATCGTTTCATCAAGAACATTTCCAACTCAAACTATTTGATAACAGACAATCGCTGATATTTTTGAATGATGGCAACTAAATGGGAGATAAATCCGGCGAGTAACGAGGTCAAAATTCCACAAAACCTGTGTATTCTAAATCAGAAGAAATATAGAAGCACTCTATTCAATTGTTACTTCAGCATCTCAATTTTGGGAATTTTCCTGTCCCTCCTGAATCGAGTCCTCTACTCTGCAAAGCCTCAAAGCCTTAACCTGCAGAGATCGCATCCCTGCTACCGCACAACTGCACCTTCACATATTTTGATAATTAATTATTCTAAGTAAAATTACGGATTATGAAAATTATTTAAGCTCTCCTCTACGGATGTGGAAAACCAGCTTTTTACAGAGTTAAAAAAAATACGACTTACGCAGGGGTGGCCGGAAACCTGGTTTTTACGTGAATACTTCTTGTGACGCGTAAATAAGCTAAAAAACTCGGTTTATTTGTCGGGATGTGGCTATAAACCGGGTTTTTGCCAGAATACTTCCTGTGACTCGTAAATCAGCCAAAAAACCCGGTTTATTTGTCGAGATGCGGCTAGAGATGAAAATTTATCGGAAAATTTTCCGGATATAAGTTATTTATGTTGAAACGTTTCTTACCGTGACAAAGAACTATAAAAAAGCCCAAGGCTTTGTTTAGTTTGAAGTCATTTCTAATCGTTAATTACTATCAAAAGAGAAGCTATGCCTACTCCATTGAATGGTTCTTTGGGTCAACCCACTAATTTCACCAGCGTCAATGACCTAATTACAAAATGGCCGACTGCTGCTCAGAATCAAGGTATCAAACTGTCTGGGATAGCTTTTGATGGCGTGGAAACTGATTACCTTAATCCTCAAGCGATCGCCAATCTCACCTTACCAACGAATGAAAACCCTAAAAGCTGGTTGAGCTACGGGAGTACCCCTGGTATCGGTGTCCCATCCTCCTATGATGGTTGGTTCACTGACCCTACTAAAATTCGGGCGGAAATCAACTACGATCCCAACACAAATCAATCTCAGGCGCTGAAGCTGAAATGGGCAGATAACCAAGATATCACTAGCGCCACGATCGACCTTAGCACCTTGGGTATCAAAACTCACCCAGGAGTCGGCGATCAAGGTAATGAAGTTGGTTTGCTACAAATCTTTAATAATGGGACTCTGGTACCCGCCAGCAATTTTACGATCACTCGTCTCAACGCTCCGATCGCTCCAAAAGCGATTACTACGGGTGCAGATGGAGTGACTTTCATTGGCGATCGCACCGATGGCAATTTCCAATTCAAAATAGAAGCCAAGCCTCTCACCAACACTGCTTTTGACGAACTGCGGTTCTCCGCCAAAGCCTACGATAGCCCCACCGCTGCCTACACCGCCACCGCATTCAAAGACGATAGTTCCGACTACCTGGTGCGAAAGATTGACTATCAAGGGACTTCAAATCAGCCTAGCCTTCAGTTTAGTGCCCCTACCTTCAGCGTCAACGAAAACGGCACAGCGGTTGCAGCCGTAACCGTGACGCGCACCGGTGGCAGCGAGGGCGCAGTCTCAGCTACTGTCAACTTGACCAATGGAACTGCAACAGCGCCTGGTGATTACAACAATGCTGCCATCCCTGTCAATTTTGCTGCTGGCGACACTGCACCCAAGACTATTACCATTCCCATTGTCGATGACACTTTGGTGGAAGCTACCGAAACCGTCAACTTAACTTTGGCAAACCCGACAGGTGGTGCAACGATTGGGACACAAGGTACTGCCACTTTGAGCATCATAGACAATGACACTCTCCCTCCCAGCAGCCTGCAATTTAGTGCCCCAACCTTCAGGGTTAGAGAAGATGGCGTACCGATCGCAGCCGTGACAGTCACTCGCACTGGTAGCAGTACCGCAGCAGTTTCAGCCAGCCTCAACTTGACCAATGGTACTGCTACAGCCCCTGCTGACTACAACAATAGTCCCATCCTGGTGAATTTTGCTGCTGGCGACTCCACACCCAAAGTCGTCAATATTCCGATCGTCAACGACACCTTGCTGGAAGGTACCGAAACAGTCAATTTAAGTTTGGCAAACCCGACAGGTGGTGCGACGATTGGAACGCAAGGTACCGCCCGTTTGGACATCGCAGACAATGACAGCAGCCTGCAATTTAGTGCTCCTGTCTTCAGCGCCAACGAAGATGGGACGACCATTGCAGCAGTGACAGTCACTCGCACAGGTGTAGCCTCTGGTGCAGTCTCAGCCACTGTCAGCTTGGCCGATGGAACTGCTACAGCCCCTGGTGACTACGCCAATACTCCGATCTCGGTCAATTTTGCCGCTGGGGATTCTGCACCCAAAGTCGTCAATATTCCGATCGTCGATGACACCTTGGTAGAGGGTACCGAAAATATCCGCTTAACTTTGGGCAGCCCGACAGGCAATGCAACAATCGGGACGCAAAGTACAGCCACTTTCGACATCATAGACAATGACAGCACACTCCAATTTAGCGCCCCAACCTTCAGGATCAGAGAAGATGGGACTCAGGTTGCAGCCGTGACAGTCACTCGCACTGGCAGTAGTGTTGACGCAGTTTCAGCTACCGTGAACTTAGCCAATGGAACTGCTACAGACCCTGATGATTACACCAATACTCCGATCACTGTCAATTTTGCCGCTGGAGATGCTGCACCCAAGACGATCGATATTCCGATCGTCGATGACACTTTGGTAGAGCGTAACGAAACTGTCAATTTGAGTTTAATTAATCCGACAGGCAATGCGACAATTGGAACGCAAAGCACCGCTACTATGACCATCGTAGACAATGACAGCACCCTGGAATTTAGTTCCCCTTTCTTCAGCGTCAACGAAGATGGGACTCAGGTTGCAGCCGTGACAGTAACGCGCACTGGCCGTGCTACGGGTGCAGTCTCAGCGATCGTGAACTTGGCCGACGGTACTGCTAGAACCCCTGCTGACTACACTAATGGTTTGATCGCTGTTAATTTTGCCGCTGGAGATTCTGCACCCAAAGTCATCAATATTCCCATTATCGATGACGCTTTGGTGGAGCGTACCGAAACTATCAATTTAAGTTTGGTCAGCCCTACAGGCAATGCCACGATTGGAACCCAAAGCAGCGCCATTTTGAGCATCATAGACAATGATACTGCTCCTGCTCCGATCGCTCGTACCTTAACTGCATCGAGCCTTGTCTCCGACGATCCAATTACTAACTTTGCGGAGGCTAATGCGAACAACCAAGTTAGCAATGTCGGGCAAGATGGGATTGGCTTGCAGGGCGGCAGTACCGGTATTCAGAACGTGGATATACTGAGCAATTTCATCACCAACTCTTTGAATGGAATGGGGATAGCTAACCCAATAGCTGCCTCTAACGTCGGGATTAATTCCACTAACTCGATCGGTAATTCCGATACAGAGAAATGGTGGAATTTACGCACACAGCCGATTATGAGCGGCACTCCCCAGAATCAGTTGCTGGGTTAGGCGCTAGTAGTTTTACTGCCATCCGACTTTTCCGAACTCTCGGCAATCCGTCGGGTGGAATCCCTCTCTGATATCGTGGACGGTTGCATCCCAATCATAAAATCGAGTCAACAGTTAACACTCAACCATTCAGTTTTTCGACCCGGAGTCAACTGTCAACTGTCAACTGTCAACTGTCCCGACGCTCACCTCGTCTCTCGGTAGAGCGCGGGACTTCCTTCGGGCCTGTCTACTTAATAGCTTTGTTTTTGGGCTTTGAGTGCTGCGGTAATTGCCTCGATCGCACTTCTATCGCCCCATCGCCCGCAGCACTCAAAGGCAACTCCAACTCATCAATATCGTCCTTGCGGAACTTCACCGCAATATCAGCACCGTTGATAATCGCCCCCAACAGCCGCGGCCCGGATTTATGCGAATCTTCGTCCTCAGATTCCAGCAACTGATCGGCAGCTTCAGACAGCATACTAGCCAGAGTATAACCAGCCCGCGACACCAAAATTATACCGTCCGTGTACGGTTCCAGGGTCAGCGCGTCGTTGCACTCGCTCAACGCCGGAGAATCCACAACCACAAAATCAAAGCGGTTGCGAACATCCTCGAACAATCTCCGCATTTCACTCGATTCGAGTACCGCCGAAGCCTGCCGCAAACAGCCCGGACTCGGCACAACATAGAGGTTTTCCACATCGGGAACCAAATGGACGCACTCGCTGATATTGCCGTAATAGTGCAAAGGTTCCACCGCCGCCAGAGGATCGGCAGCGATTCTTAAGGATTCTACGTTGGAAGCCGATCGCAAATCTGCTTCAATCAACAAAGTCCGTTTGCCCGATCGAGCCGACGCAATTGCCAAATTGTAAGCACTAAAACTCTTCCCCTCCAAACGAGCCGCCGAAGTCAGCAACACCACCTTTACCGGATTTTCGCCAATTCGGCGCAAATTAGTCCGCAACCGCTCGTAAAACTCCAAATAGGGGGAATTGGATTCCAAAGCCAGAGGCATCTCATCACCGTAGGAATCAAACACAATCACTTCAGGCAAAACTGCCAGTATCGGCACCTCTTTTTCCACCAAAGCCGCCCGCACTTCTTCCCAACTGTAAAACTTGCCGTTGAGCATCCCCAACAAAAATATCAACCCGCCGCCCAGCAGCAACCCCACAAATCCCCCCACCGCCAGCATCACCGGCAAACTTTTCTTGTTTGACTCAACATCATCAGTTTTGGGAAGCTGGGCGATTGTCAAACTCCCCGTTGTCTCCGCTACTGCCGCTTGAGCGTCTACCAAAGCTGACTGCATCTTGTCATAAAGAGCTTTTTTGAACCCCACTTGCTGAACCAGTCGTGCTTGTTCTAACTGCTTGTTGGGAATTGTGGCGTGTTGTTGGCGTAATAGCTGTTCAGTTTTCTCGACTCCTTTGAGTTGCTGTTGCACCATTTCCCGCTGGGTTTGCAAAGCAATCATATTTTGAGCTAACTGTTGTCTGGCGGGATCTAAAGAAGAGTCTACCCGAATTCGATCGGCACTTCTGAGCGGAGCCGCCACCCCGTTACCGCCGAGCACCTCCGATTGTCGCTGCTGCAACTGCTCGTCATAAGCTTGTTTTTGTTTGAGCAATTCTACAATTTTCGGGTGTTCATCCTGCAAGTCGCTGCGGAGAATTTTGAGCTGAGATTCGATCGAAAACAATTGCACTCGCAGTTGTGCAATAATTGGGTCGGCCGAAAGTGCTTGAGCGACGTAAGCTTGCTCCACATTCAATCCCAAACGATCCTGCAAGCTTTTAATTTGAGCTTCAATTCCTCCCAACTGCACCCGGAATTGCCGCTGCTGCTGTTGGCTGCCGGCAATCGCTTGCGGCAGCGTACCGTTGAGAGCTGCTAAAATTGAAGTCCCTTCTCGTTTTTCGTAGGCTTCTAGCTTTGCTTCTGTCTCTCTGAGTTCATCAGTTACTTTCGGCAAGCGCTCTTTAATTTGGGCGATGGTGTCTCGCAGTCTAGAAGTATTAATATTTTTGCTGCGATCCACCATTGCGTTCATCAGCGTCTCTAGTACCTTTTCTGCTTTTTTGCGATCGGCATCTTTGTACAATACTTGAATCAAAGCGCTGGAGTCATTATTCTTACTCGGCATCTTGATTTGCACGCCGTCTGTCAGCTTTTTGGCAGAAACATTTTCTTTTTTTGCTGCTGGTTCAATCACCTTTTTATCCAGTAGCATATCTTTAGTTATTTCTTGTCCTTCCTGTTGAATTTTAGTAGTAGTCGATGAAAAAATCACGGTCGGTCTGAGGTAGGCCAGCGTACCCGAAGCAACATAAACCGGCGCCGGAGTTGGCTGCAAAGCAACTACTCCCGACACGCCCACAGTCGTCGCCAGAGTAGCCAGTCCCACCCACTTGTATTGGTCGAAAGCAATTAAATAACGTTTAACAACTGATAAAGTCATAATGATTGTTGACTGTTGACTGTTGACTGTTGATTGTTGACTGTTGATTGTTGACTGTTGACTGTTGACTGTTAACTGTTGACTGTTGACTGTTAACTGTTGACTGTTAACTGTTAACTGTTGACTGTTGAGTAAATCATAACTAATAACTAATAACTAATAACTAATAACTAATAACTAATAACTAATAATTACCTACCTATTATTAGGTGACGGGCCGAAGAGATTTGTTACCCCATTTCTCAACTGCTCAAAAAACAGAATAAATCCCAAAAGATCGCGGAAGGGTCTAGTAACAGTATTGATTGCATAACCAACGCGCTCTACCAGATTCCTACCGATCACAATCACATCATTATCTTCGAGCATCGGGTTCTGAGAAACATTGCCCTCCAGAGCAGCTTTAGCATCTATCTTGCGGTTGATAGCTATACCTTGCTTTTGGTCGAACCGAATCAAAGCCATTTTTCGCAAGTCAGCTAGATTGACAGGCAAATTGTTGATAGCATCCAAAAACTTGCTGCCATTTTCTAGGTAAAACGAAGTCAAACTACCACTAGCGTAACTCAAAACTCGAACGTAGATCCGGGGCTTAATCAAGGTAGACCGCGCTACTAGAGCTTTGTCGTAGTCTAGGTTTTTGGTACTGGCGTCCAATTGGGGGATGAGAATCACATCTCCCGATACCAAAGGAAAATCGAACAAATCGTTAGCGTTTGCTAGGGGAGTGTAGAGGTCGATGGCTTCCTCCACCGAGGAGCCGTCTACCAGTGTCCGCCGCACTCGCACCGCCCGCAAATCGGCTTTTGCCGTGGCTCCCCCCGCAATCGCCAAAGCGGCGGAAATTAGGCCAGAACCTGCCCCAAGCGTGTAAAAACCCGGTTTGCTGACCTCTCCGGTGACAGTGATTTGGACGGGGACGGCGGCAGCGGCTAGGCTGTATCTGGATGCTAAATCTCGATCGGACTTGCGATCGGCTGTAATCTGTTTGTACGGTACGACGATGGCATCTCCATCTTCCAAACGCAAATCCGGCGGAGCAATACCAGTTTGCAGCGGTGTCAAAATATCCACAACTTGCTCCGCCACTTCCCCCCCCGGCAGAGTTCGTCGCACCCGCACCGCCCGCAGTTCCGCCGTAGCATTAGTCCCCGCCGCAGCTGCCAGAGCCGCCGGAATCTGCGGGGTTTGCAGCGGATAAAAACCAGGTCTCGCCACTTCCCCCGTCACCGTCACCACTACCGGGCGCCCAACCAGCAAAGAACTAGATACTTGAGGATTTTTAATAAATTGGGAAAAGCGCTCGCGGAGTCGCTGCTGTGATTCTTCGACAGTCAGACCGCGCAGATTTACTGATCCAATCAGCGGCAGTACAATTACCCCTTCAGGACTGATAGCACCTGTAAAATTCAACTC
>NZ_JADEWV010000022.1 GCF_015207455.1 Microcoleus sp. LEGE 07076 | reverse complement strand
GTATTTATTGGTCATCACTCATCCGAAAACAAATTATTGCTCAAATTTACCCATTGCGCCACGCTCAAATCTTCAGCGCGAGATTGAGGATTTATCTGTAACTCTTCTAACAATTGAACGAGTTTATCTAAATCCACAGATACTTTCAAATTATTTCGCAGCATCTTGCGCTTGCTGCCAAATCCCAACTTGACTAAATTCTCCAAATAGCGCGGATTAACCGCTGGTGTTTCTATCTGTCTGGGAAGCAGCCGCACCACGGCGGAATCGACTTTTGGCGGCGGATAAAAGTCTTTAGACAACACGTCGCAAATTAACTCGCATTCTGCTAAATATTGTACTCGCACCGACAAAGCGCCAAAAGCTGTCGAACCCGGTTTGGCGTAAAGCCTTTGGGCAACTTCTTTCTGGACTAGCAGCACGATCGAATCGAAGGGTTTAGCAGCAGGAACAGATATGGTTCCCAGCAGTTTTTGCAGGATCGGGCCGGTAATATTATAGGGAATGTTGGCAACAACTTTATTGGGATTTTGGAATTTGGGAAAGGCTGTTAGTTCAGCATCTAAGTTTATTTCCAGAAAATCGCCTTGTAGCAGTAAAAAGTTGTCGGTTTTGCCGAGTTGCTTGGCTAGTTTTAGACATAAATCTCGATCGACCTCCACAGCAACAACAGACTCAGCCGCAGGCAGCAAGCGCCGAGTCAGAATCCCCGTACCAGGCCCGATTTCCAGGACGCGATCGCCCTCCAAACTCGCTGCTTTGACAATCTTGTCTAAGGCTTTCTCGCTTTTGAGCCAATGTTGAGCAAACTGTTTCCGGGGTGTGGTCGATCGCATTTTTTGAATTCTTGGAGAAATCTTAGCCTGTCATTCTATCACAACCGATATTTTTTCCCAACATACAGTCATGTTGATTTTTGTTAACAGGGGTTGAATTTAGCAAAAAGATTGGGCACGATAGTAAGTATAAACATCACAAAAAAATTATTCCTGATTATTTATTCCCAATTAGCAATTAGCAATTACCAATTACCAATTACCAGTTACCCAAAAATGAAATTCCAACGAGTATTTGGTACATTACCCAAAACCCAAGCCAGCGCGCCCGGAAGAGTAAACTTGCTGGGCGAACACACAGACTACAACCACGGATTTGTACTTCCAACGGCAATTCCCCAGCGCACAACAGTACAAATCGGCTTAAGCAGCGACGATCGGCACCATTTTTATTCAGCAGAATATGACGAACTCATAAATTTTTCAGACGACGATACCATACCGCAAACATTCGTCACTTATATCTGCGGCTGCATCAGACTTGTAGAAAAAGAAGGATACAAAATACCGCCAATAAATTTGTACATTACCTCCAACGTGCCGATCGGAGTCGGTTTATCCAGCAGCGCGGCTTTAGAAATAGCAACTCTCAGAGGATTGCGCGCACTTTTGGACTTTCCTCTAGACGACGTGCGACTTGCTCAAATCGGACAGCTAGCCGAAATCCGTTATGCTGGCTTAAACTGCGGCATCATGGATCAAATGGCGTCGAGTTTAGCAGACACCAACACCATGCTATTTCTCGACACCCGCACCCTCAAATACCGCCCGCTACCTTTTCCCGCAGGGACAGAAATTTTAGTAATTGACAGCGGCGAAACCCACCAACTAGCAGCCGGAAGTGGCTACAACAAACGCCGCGCTGAGTGCGAGGAATCCGCCCGGATATTGGGAGTTAAAGCTCTCAGAGATATCGCCGATCCCAAAGCAGTCGAAGTGTTGCCAGAACCTCTCAAAAGGCGATCGCGCCACGTCGTTACCGAAAACAACCGCGTGCTGCAAGCGGTAAAATCTTTGTCAGCAGAGCATTTCGGCCAGTTAATCAATGCTTCCCACGCGAGTTTGCGCGACGACTACGAAGTTTCAGTGCCGGCAGTAGACGCGCTGGCGGCCATCTTGCAGTCAATCCCCGGAGTTTTCGGCGCAAAGCTGACGGGGGGAGGTTTTGGCGGTGCTTGCGTGGCGCTGGTGGAGAGCGGCAAAGCGGATGTTATCGCATCAGAGGCGATCGATCGCTACCAGCGCGCGGGTTATACCGGCCGCGTTTTGGTACCCGAAGTTAAACTTAATTAAATTTCTTGCCTCAGTCCTTAGTCAACAGCCAGTAGGGGCGGTGCCAAGAGTGCCCGCCCTCTTAGTCGTCAACCGTCAACCCTGACGGTGTTACCCGAATCGATCGAAATTATTACTTGCGGCCCGAAGATTGACCTGCCGTCGTTGCTATTTCCCCAGTTTCCATAAACTGCTTAAACCGGCGCAAATCGTCAGCAATTTGCTGTTCTGGTGCTTCGCCAAATAGTTTAGCCGCTGCACCAGCAATCGCACCGCCCGGAGGGTTGTATTCGATCGCAACTTTCACCTCAGTACCGCGTCCTGCAGGTGCCGGTTGAAAGCGCACAAAACCAGAATTCTCAATATCAGCTCCTTCCACAGACACCCACGCAATTAACCGATTTTCTTCTTCGCGGACAATCTCTGCATCCCATTCTACACTGTTGCCGACCGGGGCGCTGGCAATCCAGTGAGAACGCTTGTCATCTATTACCGCAACGTGTTTGAGATGCTTCATAAACCGAGGCAAATTCTCAAAATCGCGCCAGAAACTGTACAATTCATCAGCCGGTTTGTCGATCGTCACCGTCTTTTCAACTTTAAGGCTTTGATTCGCATCTACAGCCGACTGCAAACCCTCGGCAACCCCCCACCCGCGCGCAGCCAAACCGCCACCTGCAGCAGCCAGCAAAGCACCTCTCAAAGAACGCTGCGACAAACCAAACAACACCAGCGCCCCGCCACCTATTAACGAAGCCCAGCGTTCGGCATCGCCAGTGTTAGTTTGGTTTTCTTTGTCAGAATTTGCGATCGAATTAGAATCCATTGTTTTAAACCTCGTCAATTAATCGTGAAAAATAGCAGCTAAAGGCGCTGCCAAAACTTCTCTCCTAATTAAAAACTAGGGGTGAGTGCATTTCACTGACCCCTAATTTTTTTGGGCATTTTACTCAACCCGTTGCAGGAAAAATTTCCCACTACCGCCGCGCAATTGCTCCTAAATATACTTGTCGATGCCCAGCGTCAAAATCATTAATGCTCCCAGAATGTGACCGGCGCTCATTGATGCCAAAAATGCGGGAACGCTAACATTGTTAAACAGAGATGGGAAGGGTAAAGGCATTTTCGGCCCGACGTGGGGATGCCAAATTACGCGGCTCAGAACTAGCAATGCTAAGAGATTGCAAACAAACATCACTACAGGCTTTTGCCAGTTTCCTGATGCTGTGTCAGCCATAGCTGATTCTACTACTGCTAGTAAATTTGAGTTGATCATAGTTGATGCTCCTATTTTTTATAAACCATCAGAGGTTATCGATGAGATTTCTTGCCAAAAATGCAGTAGGGGCGATCGCATCTCAACAATCAATATCTGTTTTGCTCTCAATATTCACTGCCCAGCGAGCTCGCCCGCACCCGCAATCGTCGCATCTCAGCCAGAAGTCTTTTAATGCTATTCAAAAGTAACGAAAGATACAAACTAACAAGGCTGTACTCGCTGCCATTTGTAACTTTTAGCCTGTCTGGCAGTTGCAGTATTTACTCATACTGCCAGACTCGAAATAGAGCTCGTCATTACCGAGCAATATAGGTAGGCAGAAAGTGAAGTATGTCGCGCAAAACACTATATCCAGCCATGTCCCACAGCAAATAAGCTAAGAAACCGATCATCGCTAAGCGGCCGTTCCAAAGTTCTGCTTGCGGGTTGAAGCCAAACAGAAAAGCATTCCGATCTTTGCCGTTGTAAGCATTAGTGGTTGGCGGTATATTAGTAGGACGAGTTTCCATGTTTTTACATTCCTTAACAATCTTTACCCTGTCATAGTAACGACCTATTTTCTCGTTGGTTATCTGCCTTTAGGCTCAAGATAAACACAAGTCTAAAGGAGGATTTTGAAACACAAAATATGTGTTAAGTTTTGTTAAAATGTTTTTTTGATCGATCGCCTGTATCTTTAAATACTAAAAACCACCGCAACTTGAGATGGCTGCTGTGAACAGCCTTTTGGATCCGGCAGTCACCAACAGCGGGGCTTTTGAGTCACCCGAACAGAATTAGCCAGAGCCTAGAGGCCAGAAAATTTAGTATACTTAAACGGCAAACCACACCACGATCGCCCTTGAGATAAGTAAAATATAAGATCGACAGAGCGCGAGGGAGAAACAGTTATCGAAACCATCTACGGCAATCTTCAAGGTTTAAAGTCCAGCCAGCTCAAGCAACTCGAAAAGCTTTACCACCAGCGACTACCGGGCGATCGCATCACCACGGCAGAATTTGCCCAGCGCGTCGCCGCCATCAGCACCGAAATCGACAAACCAATCTGCACCTACATCAACCGCCGCGGACAAGTAATCCGCGTCGGCGTCGGTACACCCCGCCAAACCCAGATTGCGCCCCTAGAATTGCCCCGCTACGGTGGAGGTCGCCTCAGCGGCATTCGCTGCATCGCCACCCACCTGAAGCCAGAAACCCCAAGCGAAGCAGCTCTCACAGCAATGACAATTCAGCGCCTCGATGCCCTGGTTTGGCTGACGCTGACGGGCGGAGGATTTCAGCGCCGCGGCGGCGGTGGGACAGGTTACATCCAACAAACTTATCTCGCTCACCTGATACCCCAGGGAGACCAGCCAAATTTTGAGTTTTCCGTGTTGAGCGCTCAGTTACAAGCAGCTTCAACTGATGAAACTGATGAAATAGAAGAGTCTTCAATTCAAAACTCACCAATCAAAAGTCAACACTTTCCCTGGCAAATATCAGAACCGCTGAGTTTGGACGAGCTCGCAGACCAAGATTTTCAGGAGTTGGTGGAAGGACTCGAAGCAGAGTTTCAAGCAGAGTTTGTCGCTAAGCAGGTAGATGCAGACCAAGACAAAGTTCTGCTGGTGGGTGTCATGACTCAGCACATGACTCTGCTGGATTTTGAGGACGGACTCGCAGAAATCACGCGACTGGTTGAAAGCGCCGGGGGTCAGGTACTGCAAACAGTGCGTCAAAAACGATCGCGCCCCCATCCTCAGACAGTCGTCGGCGAAGGCAAAGTTCAGGAAATTTCCCTCACCGCTCAGACGGTTAGCGCTAACCTGGTAGTATTCGATCGCGACTTGTCACCAGCACAAATACGGAACTTGGAAACTCTTTTAGGTATCCGCGTAGTCGATCGCACAGAGGTAATTCTCGATATTTTTGCCCAAAGAGCGCGATCGAGCGAAGGTAAATTGCAAGTCGAACTCGCTCAGCTACAATACACCCTACCCCGGCTCAGAGGGATCGGTCAGGCAATGTCAAAACAGGGCGGGGGCATCGGTACCAGAGGCCCTGGGGAAACTAAACTCGAAACAGAACGGCGGACGATCGCCAAACGCATTACTCGATTGCAGCAAGAAGTAAATCAACTGCTCGCCCACCGCTTCCGGCTGCGACAGAACCGGCACCACCACGATGTACCCTCAGTCGCGATCGTCGGGTACACAAACGCCGGTAAATCCACTCTGCTCAACCTGCTCACCAATTCCGAGGTTTACGCCGCCGACCAATTATTTGCCACCCTCGACCCTACCACCCGACGGTTGAGAATTCCTGACGACGGAGGCGGGGAACCTTTGTCGATCGTCCTCACAGATACAGTGGGCTTTATTCGCGAACTGCCCCCATCCTTGATCGACGCTTTTCGGGCTACCCTCGAAGAAGTCACAGACGCCGATGCTTTGCTGCACCTCGTCGATCTCTCCCATCCCGCATGGCAGAGCCAAATTCGATCGGTCATGAATATTTTGACAGATATGCCCGTAACTCCCGGGCCAGCCCTTGTCGCTTTTAACAAAATCGATGCCGTAGATGAAGATACTCTCGCCCTCGCCCGAGAAGAGTTTCCTCAAGCGGTATTTATTTCCGCCGCCAAAGGTCTGGGGATGGAAACTCTCCGCCATCGACTAGCTCAACTCATTCAATACGCCCTCTACCCTCGGTAAATACTTAAATATTGCCTTTAAGTAGTTGACATTCTGGAATACACGTACATATACTGAGGACAGTAATTGTCGAAGCATGAGACTATAAAAGAGTAGTCCGATTGTGCATTGCCAACTACGATGATAATGTAGAGATGATAATGTAGAGCCTGTTTGCTACCGGTTAAATACTTAATTTCAGGAGGCGGCGGTACTGCTGGTAAAAAAACTCTTTGTTAATGGCTGTAACGGCTGTTGGTTGAGAGCTTACCAAAAGATGTTGGTTCACTGAGTGCAAATCACTAAGTATTGACCTAGTGCCGACCACGAGGTTCGCGACTTCCAGGTGAAAGAGAATAAGATGATTAAAGTGTTTGGGCTCTCTCCTCAAGCGCTATACTATAATTTAAAGGCGCACGCGAGAGAAAACATCAATTGATTGCAAGAACTCTAAAATCCTTGCCCCCCGGCAGCGCTCATCTCTAGCACTATCTCCAATTTCCGATTTTACCACTTTTTAACTCAATAGTTATGTGTACGCCACTGGCAAAATTAGCAATAGGACTCTCTGCCACAATGGCAACAGGGTTCTACTACCTAGCAGCAGCTCCTCCGGCGGGTGCAGCAGTCGATGTGTGCGGGCCAGGAAACTTTTCAAGTGACTGCGTGCCTAACAGTTCCCCCAGCCCGAAATCACCAACCTCATCAACAGGATTCCAGGGATCTCCCATACAGAAATCGCCTGCAACACCAGACCCGGTACCGCAATTGCCGATAGTCGAATCGCCGGCCCCCATAGTAGAACCTGCAGCGGCGCCAGCAGTCGAATCGCCAGCACCAACACCAAACCTGATTCCGCTATTGCCCGAAATCGATGTACCTGCGGCGACGATCCAAAACCCGATCGCGCCAGCCCCACCGTCAGTGCCCATAGCGACGACACCGACATTTCAAAACATCTACACAAACGCCGCCAAAATCCCCAGAGCAACATCTATCCCAGAACCGGGTACTGTTGCAGCACTCCTGGCGACAGGGGTAGGAATCATCTGTTCCGGCAG
This sequence comes from Microcoleus sp. LEGE 07076, assembly GCF_015207455.1. Taxonomy (GTDB): domain Bacteria; phylum Cyanobacteriota; class Cyanobacteriia; order Cyanobacteriales; family Microcoleaceae; genus Microcoleus. The sequence goes on along the minus strand of NZ_JADEWV010000022.1, from coordinate 41,596 downwards.
AAAACGAAACAAGCAGGTCGGTCAGCCGCGGTAGGCTGGCGTACCGTCGTGCTGATTGTTTACACAATCTCTCCGTTTCTAGAAAAGCGGATATTTTTGTATCTTTAAGTAAAGTTAAAAAAATTGTATAAATTAAATTTACAGCTTGTTGGCTCCAACTATATAAAAATTAAAAGAAGATTGGTTAAGATTACAATAAAAAAATATTGTTATTGTTTGAGCGTCCGATGACCCCTAAAGTAGAAATTTACACTTGGAGAACCTGCCCGTTTTGCATTCGTGCCAAAGCACTGCTGAAGCAAAAAGGGGTAGATTTTACAGAGTACGCGATCGACGGAGATCAAGCAGCACGAGCTCAAATGACCGATCGAGCCAACGGAGGTCGCACCCTGCCCCAAATATTCATTAACGACCAACACATAGGCGGCTGCGACGAAATCCACGCACTCGAAGCTCAAGGCAAACTAGACCCGCTGCTGGTCAAATAAAAATTAGTCGAGATCGCTTGCCAAAATTTCCTCAGACCAATTCATAAGTGCCAACTGACAATGAAATTTGCATTCATCATCGATCCCCTCGCGCGACTAATTCCAGGACACGATACCAGCGTAGCGCTGATGGAGGCAGCTCAAGAATTGGGTCACGAAGTTTGGGCGACTCAAGCCAACGAATTAAGTGTCATCGGCGGCAAAACCTGGGGAATGCTCAGTCGGGTGACACTAACCCCAGTAAAACAGATAGAGGGACGCTGGGAGGCAGCTCAGGTGTGGTACGAGGTAGAACAGCCTAATTTCGCGCCTCTCGAAGCAATGGACGCAGTATTTATGCGGACAGACCCCCCTGTCAACATTCCTTACCTCTACGCTACTTACCTTCTAGACAGCATCGATCCTGCGAAAACTTTGGTAGTTAACAGCCCCAAAGGATTGCGGGCGGCGAATGAAAAGATGTACGCTTTGCAATTTGAAGGAGCGATCCCCGAAACAATTGTTTCTCAAAACAAGCGAGTAATTCGGGAATTTGTTGAGAAAAAAGGAGCGGCAGTTCTTAAACCATTGGGCGGGAAAGCTGGCGAGGGGATTTTGTTCTTGGAGGCGGGCGATCGCAATCTCAACTCCCTGGTCGAAATTAGCACTCAACAAGGTCTAATTCCAGTCATGGTTCAGACTTATCTGCCGGAAGCAAAAGAGGGAGATAAACGGATTATACTGTTGAACGGCAAGCCGATCGGTGCTATCAACCGCATTCCCACCGGCAATGAATTTCGCGGCAACATGGCCGTCGGCGGCCGAGTGGCAAAAACAGAAATTACCGATCGCGAACATCAAATTTGCACTCAGTTAGAACCAGTGCTGCAACGGGACGGACTGTACTTTGTTGGCATTGATATCATCGGCGGTTATCTCACGGAAGTTAATGTCACCAGCCCTACAGGCATCAGAGAAATTGACTTGTTTAATGGGGTTAGTTTGGGCAAAAAAGTAATTGAATGGGTAGTTAGTCAGTAGTTATTAGTTAGTTGTTATTGGTTAGTTGTTATTGGTTAGTTGTTATTGGTTAGTTGTTATTGGTTAGTTGTTATTGGTTAGTTGTTACTTGCTGCGAATTCCCAATTTCCAATTCTCAATTCCCAATAGCAACTAACAACTAACAGTTAACAGTTAACAGCCAACAGTCAACAGCCAACAGCCAACAGTCAACAGTCAACAGCCAACAGTCAACAGTCAACAGCCAACAGTCAACAATCATTAAATCATGTCAAAAATAGGCGTTGCAGTAGTCGGTACGGGTTTCGGTCAAAAAGTGCACCTTCCCGGATTCCAGGCACACCACCGGACAGAGGTTGTGGCTGTTTACCACCGGAATTTAGACAAAGCAAAGACGATCGCCAGCACCCACAACATCCCCTATGCTTGCAACTCGATCGCCGATATAGCAGCCATCCCAGAAGTAGCGGGCATCAGCATTTCCACACCGCCATTTTTGCATTTTGAAATGGCAAAAACCGTATTGCAAGCAGGCAAACATTTATTATTAGAAAAACCCACAGCCCTGACAGCTTATGAAGCCAGGGAACTTTACCGATTAGCAAACAGCGAATCTCAAACCGATTTTAACAAGATTGGTTCCAGAGCAATTGCCACAATGGACTTTGAGTTTCGCTTCATCCCCGCATGGCAAATGCTAGCAGAATTATTAGCAGCAGGATATGTCGGAGAAAAGCGTTTAATTAAGATTGATTGGTTGGTGTCGGGCCGCGCAGATCCAACTCGCCCTTGGAATTGGTACGCGCAAAAAGAGCGGGGCGGCGGAGTTTTGGGGGCGACAGGTTCTCACGTTTTTGATTATATTAGCTGGCTGTTCGGCCCTGTACAGAGGCTTTGCGGTCAATTGATTACAGGAATTTCAGCGCGGCCAGATCCGCATGAAGAGGGAAAGTTAAAACCAGTAGATGCAGATGATTCTTGCACGTTGATGCTGGAATTAGCCGGGGGAACGTTTTGTCAAGTTTGCTTGAGTTCTGTGACTTATCAAGGGCGGGGACACTGGGTAGAAATTTACGGAAGCAAGGGTACTTTGGTGCTCGGAAGCGACAACCAGCAAGATTACGTCCACGGATTTCGGTTGTGGGGTTCCCAAGGTGGAGAACCTTTAGCGGAAATCAAAATTCCTCAAAGATTGGAGTTTCCTCAAGTTTATCCAGACGGGAGAATTGCAGCGTTTATTCGAGTAGTAGATAGGTGGGTAGAAGCAATAGATGCGGGGATATCGTTGATACCGTCGCTGAAAGAAGGGGTTTACTCTCAGTTGTTGATGGATTTGACTCAGGAGTCAAATGCTACGGGAACTTGGGTGGATGTACCGAATTTAGAGAAATTTTTGGGCTGCAGATAAAATTAAACACTCATCAAGCAATCTCTCGCGCTCGATCGCGCCCCAAACCCGATAAACTACGAATAGATAAACTAGATTAGCCCTTATATCCAGAGTCGTAAGATGGCGCGCCCTGAAAGTCCTTGCCTCAGTATAGCGATCGCTCGCCTGAGAACCGCTGGGGCAAACCATTTTGCCACCTGGGTTCTACAAGCTCCCTATCCGAGCGGGTACGTTCACCACGACTGTATGTGGCCAGATACCCTGTCCCAATCTTGGAAAGCTTGGCAGGAAATGTTTTCTCCGTCGGGGACAATTCACGAATTGCCCCTGAATCCTGATGGCAGTTTCGTCTCGCCGGAAAACAACCAGAATATACTGGCAGAAACTCAAAAACGAACCCAGAACTCGCTACACCTACCTGCAACGAAGCCTTCTGTGCCGATCCGCCTCAGTCAAGGGGCGTGGGACAACGGGGGCGCTCCGAACCCGCCTGCGCCACCGGCCAGCTACAGCAGCCGCCTGATGCAGCACTTGGGGATCGATCTTTGGCAGTGGCTGTTTGAAGGGCCGATTCAGGGCAGTCTCCAGGAAAGTAAAGGTATCGCGATCGGGCAAAATCTACCCCTGCGAGTTCGCGTAGACTTGCGCGAACCCTATTTAATTGCTTTGCCTTGGGAAATTATGCAGCCTCAAGCTGGTCAACCGGCGATTTCTCTGTCGCAGCAACTGCTTTTTAGCCGCACTACCAGTAATGTTGAACCCTTGGGGCCGCTGCGTCCTGCGGAGTCGCTGAACATTTTGCTAGTTTTGGGACAAGCAGAACCCGGGCGCGGTGCTAATTCTGAATTGGACAGAGGCAATAACCGTCATTTGCAGTTGGAAGCAGAAGCCTTCGCCCTCGCTGGCGTTCTAGAAAGTGCTTTTCAAACCGACGACAGTGGCAAATATTTCGACATCAGCGTTCCGACTCGCGTTGATACTCTGATCGAACCTACTCCGGCCGAACTAATTTCTCGGCTGGAAACGCAAGCTTACAATATTCTGTTCTACGCCGGCCACGGGATACCGGGACCGGATGGCGGCTTGCTGTTTTTGGGGCCGGACACGGCGATTAACGGTACTGAACTGGCTCAGGTTTTGGTTCGGTGCCGCGTGACGCTGGCGGTGTTTAATGCCTGTTGGGGTGCTCAGCCGGCGGTGGAGAGGCTGCACTCAAATAACGGCCAGCAACAGGCGATCGCCCGCAGCAGTTTGGCTGAGGTGCTGATCCATCACGGAGTGCCGGCGGTGCTGGGGATGCGGGACTCGATCGCCGATCGCGAGGCCTTGACTTTTATCCAAACTTTTGCTCAAGCTTTGGCCGGGCGGATGTCGGTCGATCGGGCCGTCGCCGTGGCCAGACAGCAGCTACTGACACTTTACAAGTTCAATCAACCGGCTTGGACGCTGCCGGTGCTGTATATGCACCCGGAGTTTGACGGTGAACTGACTGAGCCGGTAGATGACCTCAAAACGGAATTGCCTTTAAATTCTTCTACTTGGTTGGGACGCTTGCCGTCTTGTGCTTATTTGCGGGGGCGCGATCGACCCAATGTCAAATCCACCGAATCAACCAATCAGGTTTGGCAAATTCGCGCCGGGATGGTTCGAGTCGGACGCTGGGAAGACAACGACGTAGTGATTCGAGAACAGTGGGTTTCTCAGAAACACGCCGAGATTTTCTGCCGCAACAGTATCGGAGATAGCCGGGGCGAACCTAGCTACTTCCTGCGCGATTTTTCTCGCTACGGGACTCTAGTTTTGGGGCCTGATGGATGGCAAAGAGTTCACCATCAAGAACGGCTGTTGCACAGTGGCACTCAGCTAAAATTTGGCAGTTCTCAAGGTCAGGTTTTTGAGTTCACAATTGAGGTTCCAAAAACTTCTGGCTACAGTGAGACTGATTGCGGAACCAATTAAGGTGCAGGTGTAGAAGAAAGAAGGCAATGGGCGATCGTCGGCACAGCAAAGTTCTGGGCGTTAAGTCGCAAGTCTGAAGTTAAAAGAGTTAGTTACCGCTAGCAACTCCTAACTATCGCTTAGCAGAGTCCACTTTCTTTATTTTCCTTGAACCATTTAGGTATTACATCATGGCTACCCAACCTCCTGATTCTCAATATTTTGGCGACTCGCTTCCTGATGCCGAGATGGAACTGCTCGCCACAGTTGTTCAGACTGATGTTGCTTATCCCTGGAATCCGGCACAGCTTGAGTCAGAAGCTTATTTGGCGGATTTAGAGCAAAAATTTTCACTGTCTGATTGCTTCAGCGACAGCGATATTGACCAGAAGTCGCAAGCTTTATTCGCGCAATTAGAACAAGTTTGGCTGACGAGGGCACTGCAAAAGTTTTTGTGCGATAAATTTACTGGCGTTCCTGAAGATTTTTTGACCCGCATCGCTCAAAGCGTCGAAAATGCAACTGTTAAGTATCAATCTTTAGCTGACCAAATGGTAGAGTGCGTGTTAAATATTTTGCCTCAGTGGGCTGAGGAAGATTTGCAGGTGTTGGCGCGTCCTTTGGCTTATGCAATGCGAGAGGCTGATTCGGAAGTGGAATTGGTTGGGGCAAAGAAAAGACCTTGGGCCCAATTGTCGGAAATAGAACAGGCGAGAGTTGGTTTGACTGTCGCCCGCTATGCAATCTCGCAATTAGAAATTTCTGATTAGTTTTTTGAGTGTTGGGTTTTTGTGCTGCAGTCGCGGTATTTTGTAAGTAATATAAAATTAATCTACCTTTAGTTAGATGTGAAATTCGTTTAATTGTTAAACCTGCAGGATTGCTATAGTTTGATATAGCAGTCCTATTTGATTTGTAGAGACACTGACATTCCTAGTGATTTTAGATCAATTCTGGTTGCACTCATACCGGAATTGTTGACTGTTGACGGGCGGGTCGAAAAACTGAATGGTTGATTGTTAACTGTTGACTCGATTTTATGATTCCGATGCAACAACGATATTATCAGGACTCTCTCCCTCCTCACTACAAACAAATTTTATGGGGGTTGTTCGATCGCACATAATACGGCGCTTGAGGGTTAGGAGGTTCTTAATTGCTGAAATCCTTGCGTTCGATTGCTTCTAACTTCTGTGGCGACGATAACTAAAGTCTTCTTGCTTGTTCACGCTTGACTTCTTCCCTCCTTCCGCCCTTACGAAATCCGTTGCCGAACTTCCTTGTTCCTTCTGTTATAGCTTACCCGGATTGGACTGGCTCAGCATTTTGCTACCAGACAGCAAGTAAATTATCATTAAATTGTCAGAATATTAAAAAATGTAAATTATAGTTAAGTTGGGTGTGTCGGAATTTTCAACGGGATTAAGCAGCCGAAAGCAGAAAACTTTGACTGTTGCAAGTACGATCGGGAATTTTACATTTTATTTATGACAACTTCAAGATTTGACTTTCAAGACTTGAAACGCCGCTTTTTTGGGCTAATTTCGCGCGTGCCAGCGGCAACCCTAGTCGTGTTGGGGGCGGTTGCTTTGGCAGGTGCGATCGCCGGAGCCTGGTTTGCCCGCCAAGGCACTGTTAGCGAGATTTTTGCCACAATCGACACTTGGCAGCAACACCCGCCTGTGTGGCTCCAAGTACCCGCTGCGAGCAAGATGTATTTGTTAGTGCCCACTGTCGTGCTGGTCTCGGCCGCTTTGGCTGCAATCAAAATTTCGCCTCAACCGCAGAAATGGTCGCGGGCTGTAGTAGTCGCCATAGTTTTGGCTTTAACGATTCGCTACGTTTTGTGGCGATCGCTAGTTACTCTCAATTTAAGCGATCCTGTCAACGGTATATTTAGTTTGGGGCTGTTTTTCCTAGAAATGTTAATGGTTTTCACCACTAGCATTCAACTGTATTTAATGCTGAGAGTGAAAGACAGACGCCGGGAAGCCGATCGCATGGCAGTTGCAGTTGCAGCGGGAAACTTTGTCCCAACAGTCGATATTTTGATTCCAACTTACAACGAACCAATTTTTATTTTGCGGCGCACAGTCATCGGCTGTCAAGCTTTAGATTATCCCCACAAAAAAGTATATTTGCTTGACGATACAAAACGCCCTGAAATCAAATTGCTGGCTAAAGAACTGGGATGCGAGTATATAACCAGACCCGATAATATTCACGCCAAAGCTGGAAACATCAATCACGCCACAAATTTAACAAATGGAGAACTAATTGTAGTTTTCGATGCCGACTTCATTCCTACTAAAAACTTTTTAACCAGAACAGTCGGATTTTTTCAAAATCCCGAAATCGCCCTCGTTCAAACACCCCAAAGCTTTTACAACCACGACCCCATCGCCCGCAATTTAGGTTTAGAAAATGTGCTCGCGCCGGAAGAAGAAGTATTTTACAGGCAAATTGAAATAATCAAAGACAGCGCCGACAGCGTGATTTGTTGCGGTACATCTTTTGTGGTGAGGCGCAGCGCCCTACAAACAGTGGGAGGCTTTGTCACCGATTCAGTCTGCGAAGATTACTTTACCGGAATTCGGCTGTCAGCAACCGGCTATCGCTTAGTTTATTTAGATGAAAAATTGAGCGCTGGTTTGGCGGCTGAAAATATAGAAGCTCATCTAACTCAAAGGCTGCGCTGGGCGCAAGGGACGCTTCAGGCATTTTTTATTAAATCCAATCCTTTAACAATTCGTGGTCTCAGATTCGTACAAAGGCTGTGTCATCTGGAAGGATTGCTGCATTGGTTTACCAGTTTAACCAGGGTTTTGTTTCTGTTGATGCCTTTAGCTTATTCTTTTCTAGGTATAATTCCTTTGCGGACAAATGCGCGGGAATTGGTGTACTTTTTTTTGCCTTACTATTTGGTACAAGTTACGGTGTTTTCTTGGCTGAACCGGAGATCGCGATCGGCTTTGCTTTCCGATGTTTACTCGTTCGTTCAGTGTATTCCTTTAGCGGTGACGGTGGTGAGTGCCATGCTAAATCCCTTTAAGAAAGGGTTTCAGGTGACGCCGAAAGGACTTGCGAGCGATCGCTTTAGTTTTAACTGGAATTTGGGATGGCCTTTGATTGTGTTGTTTTCAGCTACAGCATTCAGTTTGTGGCATAGTTTAAACATTCATTTAGTTAAAAATTTTGGCAGCTTACAGACAATATCCGAAACTGCTGATTTGTTGAAAGGCGCGAGTTTAGGCTGGATTTGGAGCGCTTACAATCTGCTGATGTTAGGGATTGCGCTGCTGATTTTGGTGGATATTCCTAAGCCGGACATTTATGAGTGGTTCAATTTGCGGAGGATTGTACAATTGAATATTGGCGGTGAAAGTTTTTGGGGAGTAACTACTGTAATTTCGGAAAGTGGGGCTGAAGTTGCTCTGACACAGCGACCGAGTTTTGCTGTGAAAGATCGAAGCAGTAATCAGACTTTTACCGTAGCAGAGAATTCATCAAAATATGCCGTTAAGACAAGTTTATCGCAGGGTAAAATAAAGGATACGGCTCGCACTGCGACAGTGAAAGCGAGGTTTTCGCAGCCATCTGCGATTGAGTTGGGCGCTGAGCGCAGTTTTGCGGGATTGTTGATTGATTGCGAGTCGGCGACTCTGGAAATTATGGAAGAGAAATGTTTTATTCCTGTGGCTAAGATGGAGTTGGTTGGCGATAAATCTCAGTTGGAGTCGAGTTTTCGGGATGCTGCGGGGTGCAGTTTTGCGGAATTCCCGACTGTGCGAATAGCCTTCGATCGCCTGAACATGAGTCAACAGCGCTGTTTGATCGAAATGCTGTACTGTCGCCCCGGCCAGTGGAAGCGGCAGGAAACGCCCGGAGAATGGCGATCGCTGTGGCTGTTGTTGAGAATTGCTTTGAAACCGAGGGCTGTTTTTGAGAGAAAGAGGCCAGTTAGGGCGATCGCAGTTTCGCAACTTTAGAGCGATTCTCCAATCGAAATGTGTCTTTCTATCTTACGAAAAAGAATATCTTCGCCCGATCGGTTACACTTAGTTTACCTACCTGAAACTGAGGGCGAGATCCTCCCCTGTGCCAAAATCAGTAAACTGGCGTATATAGGGTTCATGGAATGCTAAAACAATATCTTCTTTAGGGACTCCCAATTCGACGAGTTGATTCGCAATTCCGACTTCAGTACCGTCATGCTGAATCCAAATTTTTCCACCTTTGATGTCAAGATGCAGAATACAGCCAAAATCGCGTTTATTGCCGCGCCAACCAACATACAGCAGTTGATAATGATCTTGCTCAGTATCAAAAAGAGTTTGCACTTCATATTCTTGGGCGTTGCGTTGTATCGAAGCCTGCTCTCGCCGTTCTGAAAGTAGATGACGAATGTATTGCCGATATTGCTCTACAGCCATTGAACAATAACCTCCTGTTGCACATTATAAATCATCAATCGTAGTTGATATCGCCCAACTGCAGCCACAATAAACCGTCGCTGAAAGAAACTTTCATAAATTGGCACTCGCACCGCTAGATAGAGGCGGCGATCTGGTTCAATCATTTCAAGCGCATCGCGATAATTGAGAAATTGTCCCAATGCAGTGTGAAAATCTGAAACATTGGATGGGCTGATGAAACTTTTAATTTCTACAGCTATTTTCCGACCCTCTCGCTGGGCTGCTAACAGTTGTTCCGCAGCTAAATCAATCTCAAAATCTACATCATCAACATTAATTTGATAAGGATCGGCCGTAATCTGCCAACCTTCCTTTTCTAAACCAGTCTTAACAACACCATGAAACCGATCTTTTGCCATACAAGTTTTCTAGTTGCAGATCACTACTCATCTTGTCAGCATTTCTGCTTGAATAGCCAGAAAAATTACTACTGAATAGTATAACCTATATTTCGCACTCGTAAATAGTTTACAAGCCAGATATCGGCACAAAATCGTAACCGTAAGTGGTGCGATTTCCCGGTTTAACAATTACTAATTGAACGGCTCGATTGCGATCGCCCGAAGGTAAAAATCGAATCTGGCCCGATGCTCCTGTTGCCGAAAAATCTGACGCCGATAAAGCTTTTTGAATCCCGGTACGAGTCGGATTGCGCTCTAAACTGGCAATTAATGCGATCGCCGCGTCGTAGGCTAAAGCTGTGCGCCAGCTTACTTCTGCATTCCAAAGTTGTTTGGAAGTTTGAGGAAAGTTTGACTGCGGATCTGCCAGAATGTGCCAAGGAACAGCCAACACCATACCTGTTGCTCCGGCGGCACCGATTTGCAGTGTTTTAGCAGTATAAGCGCTGTCTCCTGCTAATAGTGGCAGCCGTTTGGCGTTGACTTGTACTACTTGCAAAGCTTGGTCGAGGGTGGATGAATTGGGTGCTAACATGATGACTTCTGCTCCTTGGGAAATCGCGCTTTTAACACTCTCAGTAGCATTAAAATTGCCGTTAGCCAAGTCAAATTCCGATACTATTTGTCCTCCATCTCCGTAGACAGCCGTGGTAAATTCACTTTTTAAGGATTTGCTATAACTGCTGGCAGAATTGAAAAAAACCACAGCTTTTTGCTTCTGCAATTTTGTCAGCATATAGCGCGACAGAGCATTAGCTGCAAACCGATCGCTCGGAACAGTCCTAAATATATTAATCCCAACTCCAGAAAGCTGCACAGACGTACTTGTCGGAGAAATCGCTACTAATTGATTTTGCTCGTAAATCTTGCTGGCTGCTAGGGTTGTATCCGAACCAAAATGCCCGATTACTCCTAAAATTTCCGAGTTATTTGCTAAAGCAGTCGCAATTTGCGAGGCAATTTCTGGGTTGTTGTCGTCGTTAGCAATTAGCACTTTTAATGGAGTACCGTTAATCCCGCCGTTTTGGTTAATTTCATTTTGAGCTTGAGCCACGCCCCGCAGAATTTCTAAAGCAGCATTGACATCGGTGCCAATGGGAACCGCTGCGGCAATTGTGTAGGATTTTTGATCGCCGGTGCGGGCGTTATTGAGGTAAATTAGTGCTTCGGGATCGTTGCTATTGGTTTTGAGCGAGGCTTGTAAGTCGGAAATAGCTGCGCCGTAGTTGCTGGAGGCGATCGCCTGTACTGCTGCTTGTTTGTTTGTGGTTGCTTTTTCGGGAATCAACAGTTTTTTTCCTGCACTGAGACGCTGCCCCATTGCTTGCTCTGACTGCGGGAAATTCCCCGCCGGAGACTTGGAAAATGTCTGATTTTGGGGTGATGAACCTCCGAGATTGATGCCGCTGCGGCTTGTCAGCCACCAAATACCTGTACCGGCTAGCCCGATCGTAATTAACAGCGATAATACCAGAACGGCGGTTTCGTTTTTTTTGGACATGGCTGCACAGTGTTATATTTTTGGTTTTAGATTCAACCGCTCAGCAAGAAGGCAGAAAGCAGGATACAAATGATATTTTATAATTTTTTTATGCTGTTTAGTATTTTGTAAACACTTTTAAACGGCTTTTATCACAATTATTTCGTCTTGTGTTTTTCTTAATTATATCTTTACTTTTGTCCGAAACTCACACAGCGGGGGAGTTGTCAGCGATCGAGGCTGGAGGTGAAAGATTAAAGTTTTTTGAAGTTTAGCAAAAATAGTGAAATGTTTTGTAATATAAACAGGAAAGTTGAAAAATATCTAAAGAGAAACTAATTAGATAAAAGAGTCGCTAAGGTAGTAAATATGACAGATGGTCAGAGAAAAAAAGTGTTAAGCTCGGCTAAGCTGGGCAATCGCAAAACCGCAATATTTAATTAACCTCGATCGATAGCAAAGGCTAAGGTAAAGTTCATGGCAAATTCAGTTTTAAATAAGCCAAACGCAGCAGCAGAAGTCCAGTGGCAGCCAAAAGATGTGATTCGCGGTATAGTGTGGAAAATGGCGATCGCAACCTGGCTGTTGATGGCCGTAGGCAGTGCCACGCGCGTCATGAATGCGGGGCTTGCTTGCCCGGACTGGCCACTGTGCTACGGTCAATTAATACCTGCAGCGCAAATGAATTTGCAGGTATTTTTAGAGTGGTTTCACAGGTTGGACGCAGCAGCGATCGGTTTAAGCGCGATCGCCCTTTTAGGACTATCTTTATTTTACCGCAGCCGCGTCCCAAAATGGCTCCCTTGGGCGAGCGCTGGGGCGGTATTTTTAATCGTTTTTCAAGGCGTATTGGGCGGCTTGACAGTAACACAACTGCTCAGATTTGACATCGTTACCGCTCACTTGGGAACCGCTTTACTGTTTTTTTGCAGCCTGCTGGCGATCGGTTTTATGCTGACTCCCTACGAAGCAACAGGCAATACAGGCAAATTAGCATGGGTAAGTTCGATCGCAGCACTGTTAGTTTACCTGCAAAGTTTGCTAGGAGCATTAGTCGGCTCTAGATGGGCGCTGCACCAATGTTTTGGTTCCTCAGAATTGTGTTCGGTAATGAACAGCCACATCGCCGGTATCGTACCCGCTACCGCAGCAACTTTAGCAGTATCAGTAATGGCTTGGCGGCAACCAGCACTGAATTCAAACTTGCGAAAATTAGGGAATTGGGCCAGTATTTGTCTGATTGCTCAATTAGTTTTGGGATTGGCAACTTTCCGGCTGCACCTTCAAGTAGAACAGCTAACAGTCGCCCACCAAGCAGTCGGCGCAGCCTTGCTGGGAACCCTGGTTGCTTTTAGCATTTTGTCGTGGCGCGATCGGGTTTTATCAGCGGATTAATCGGCGGTTGAAACCGCTTCTTGTCAAACGAAGTCCGCCTCCGCGGACTGAATGACAAATGACAACTAACAACTAACAATTAATCACAAATGCAAGAAGTTCTTACAAACAATAGCCCCCGCCTCCACGAAAACTTTTCGCAAGTCGTGAAAAGTTACTATCAACTGACAAAACCCAGAATTATTTTACTGTTGCTAATCACCACATCAGCAGGAATGTGGATGGCCGCTAAAGGAGAAGTCGATCCGCTATTGCTGGTATCAACTATCACCGGAGGCGCTTTAGCTTCCGCGTCGGCGAATACGATCAATTGTGTTTACGATAGCGACATCGATTATATTATGGAGCGCACCCGCTGGCGGCCGATTCCTTCGGGGCGTGTCAAGAAACGCGATGCTTTGATTTTTGCGATCGCCCTAGCCACAATATCCTTTACATTACTGACAGTTGTTGCCAACTTATTAGCAGCATTGCTAGCAATGTCCGGCATCGTTTTTTACGTCCTAATTTACACCCACTGGCTGAAGCGCCACAGCGTGCAAAACATCGTCATCGGCGGTGCAGCCGGGGCGATTCCGCCGCTAGTTGGCTGGGCTGCGGTGACGGGAGATTTAAGTTGGGGTGCGTGGCTGCTATTTGGGATTATCTTCCTATGGACACCGCCACATTTTTGGGCCTTAGCAATGATGATTCGCGACGAATACGAGGGAGTAGGGGTACCGATGTTGCCAGTAATTGAAGGCGACGAAGAGACAGCCCGCCAAATTTGGATTTACACGCTATTGATGCTTCCAGCAACTTTGCTGCTAGTCTATCCGCTGAATTTGGCGGGCCCGGTGTATGCTGGTACGGCGATTTTCCTCGGTGCTATTTTTGCTCAAAAAGCTTGGTTGCTGTTGCAGACTCCAGAAGATAAGAACGTTGCGCGATCGCTCTTTAAATACTCTATTCTGTACCTGATGCTATTGTGCGCTGGAATTGTGGTTGATAGTTTGCCTGCAACTCACAACTTTACGACTGCTGTTGTCCAAAATGTGCACGGTTTAATTAGTGCGGTTGTGATGTAGTCTTCTGTTAAATTGCCATTATTAAAATGAAGCCCGCACCTTGCGGGTTTTGTTTATGGTAAAATAGCAGTAGTTATTCTGCCATCTGCGTTAATCTGCGTTAATTTGCTTTAATCTGCGGCTAAAAAAAGAACGCTCGAAAATCGCTACAATTAAGCTATTAAATTCGCCTCCAATACTATGATTGCCATCCCCTCTGGATTTAGCCCCGAAGAGTACCTTTCCCTGGAACATGACAATACAGTCCGCCATGAATATCAGCGTGGCTTAGTCTACGCAATGGCAGGAGGTAGCGACGATCATGATGAACTGTCGTTGAATCTCATTGAACTTTTGCGCGAGAAGGTTCGAGATAGTGGTTGCTCTGTGCGCTCGGGTAATGTGAAAGTGAATTATGCGGATGAGTTTTTCTATTATCCCGATGCCTTTGTGACGTGCGATCCGCGCGATCGGAGCGATCGCTATGTGAAGCGCTATCCTAAGTTAATTGCTGAGGTGCTGTCTCCTTCGACTAAAAAGTTCGATTGCACTGATAAGTTTGAGGATTATCGACAGTTGGAATCCTTGGAAGAGTATGTTTTAATCTCGCAGGATGAGATGCGAGTGGAGTGTCGCCGTCGGGTGAAAGATGGGAGTGGGGAACGTTGGGAAACTGTGGTTTATGGCGCGGGCGATCGGGTGATGTTACAGAGTATTGAGCTGGAAGTTGCGAGCGCAGAATTATATCGCGGTGTGAGTTTCAGGCGGTAAATGAAGTAAGCTAGAGACAAAGGTTTCAAAAGAGATGAAAACTCCATAGAGGCAAACTGGTTATGAACTGGAAAGCACACATTCACTCACATCCTAAAATTCTGCTTGGTAAACCTGTAATTAAGGGAACACGAATATCCGTGGAGTCCGTTTTAGGACTATTTTCAGAAGGTTGGACGGAGCAACAAATTATCGAAAACTACCCAACGCTTAATCCTGAATCTATCCAAGCAGTGTTTGCTTTCGCGGCGGAGTGCCTTAAAGAAGATGTATTTTACACGCCTTTGCTATTTGCTGAGGCAAGTTAATAATGAAAGTTAAATACGATGCAGAAGCAGACATTCTGATTTTTATCTTCCGTGATGCGTTTCCAGCTAATGCTATCTCTGAACCTGGAGGCGTGATTGTCAGTTATGACGAAACTGACGAACCTGTTACTATCGAATTTCTAAATGCCTCCAAACGTCAACTGTTTAATCCTCAAGAACTCATACTAACGATCGCAACCTAGTTGATGCGCTTGATCGAGGTGGCATCGCAGAATTAGATCGCGGTGTGAGTTTTGGGCGGTAAATGAAGTAAGCTAGAGACAAAGGTTTCAAACAATTTTAACTAATGCCAGCATCCGTTGCTTATCTGTTTGACAGAATCACAGTGAACCCAAGACAATGTGGCGGTCGTCCCTGCATCCGGGGAATGCGGATTCGAGTCATCGATATCCTAGAATTGCTAGCTGCGGGTGAGCAAATTTTTGAGTTTCTCGAAGAATTGCCAGACTTGGAACTTGACGATATTAAAGCTGCGCTTCTCTATGCAGTCCGCAAACTCGATCGTCCCGTTTTAGCAGCATGACTATTTGGTTAAATGCTTGTCGATCGCCAGCAATTGCTGTGTGGATTACTGCCACCTTTGGTGAAATACATTAGCGATCGGCGGTATTTTTCTATTGTATTGGGTATTGTACCGCAACTGCGATACAATTATAAGTTATGCCGCACAACAATGAATAATGAATGCAGTCATCTTTGACATTGACGGTACGCTTCTGCAATCCGACGCGAATGACGATGCGTTGTACTTGGCGACAGTCCGCGACGTACTTGGCAATGTCAAATTGCGTCCGGCTTGGAGCACGTACACCCAATTCACCGCTTCCGGGATATTGACCGAGATTCTGAATGACAACGCTATAGCCGCAACGATAGACACGGTATCGGCTGTTCGAGACCGATTTGTTGCCAATATTCGTCGTTATGTTTCTGACCACGGATCGTTTGCCGAGATACCAGGTGCTAAGGCTTTTGTGGAAAGCCTCAACCTTTCACCCATGCATAGAGTAGCGTACGCTACAGGAGGCTGGCGCGGATCGGCGCTACTGAAACTATCAGTCTCTGGCTTTCCCGTAGCAGGCGTTCCATTGGCTACGTCCGACGATCATTTCGAGAGGCAGGAAATAATGCTTCACGCCCTGCGACAACTCAATGGTGTCTTTGCCAGCGTTACTTACTATGGAGATGGGCATTGGGATGCCGCCGCCGCAAAGGCGCTTGGCTGGCAATTTGTTCCCGTTGGAAGAAAGCTCAATGGACTAACCAGATATGACTCCGGTTAGCTCTACGTTATGCTGATTGCGCCTGATGTTGCAGAAAGCGAGGCTGTTAGATGATAAAAAATATCACATATGCTTCAACTGAAGATGCGGTAGCCATTCTTGAACTGCAAAAGTTGGCATATCAGAGCGAGGCAAAGCTGTACAATGACTTCAGTATTCCACCGCTGATTCAAACGATGGAAGAACTAGAGGTGGATTTCAATAGTAAAGTTTTCTTGAAGATTCAAGTTGAGAGCAAGATTATTGGTTCAGTCAGAGGTTATCAATCAGGAAATACTTGCTATATTGAGCGGTTAATTGTTCATCCTAATCATCAAGGACAAGGCATCGGTACAGTGTTAATGGAGTCGTTTGAGTCATGTTTCGGTCAAGTGCAACGATTTGAACTGTTCACGGGAAACAAGAGCGATCGCAACATTCATCTTTATGAGCGGCTTGGATATAAGATATTCAAGAATACGGAGATAAACAAAAATTTGTCGTTCGTGTTTATGGAGAAATACAAGTGAAAGGATCTAATCAGTCGCATAACAAGCCCGTTGCACACCGACCGCCATAAGTTTATTATTGTGATGCAGAGGCGGCGGGTGAACGGGATCGTTATACCGCTAAATCTGAGTTCCGTAGTGGCTGGAATGTATCTGTCAAATTCCAACCCAAAGGTGAATACCATGCAAGCCAAACTTCAAGAACAACTTTCTCCTGCTGATGCCGAAGTTATTTTGGGACGTTTGCCAGAACGAATTAAAGTGGCTTCGATCGCGCGTGCTGCGGAAATTGAATATCCGATCGCACCAACGATCGCCATTTCGATCGCCAATTTTCTCGACACAGAAGCATTAGGTTTCGTAGATTGCAAACCAGGACGCGGGCAGTAAAATCGAGAAGTCCCAGGCGATGAAGTTCCAGATAAGGTGAAAGCCCGATCGCTAAAATGATGAATAGATGTTGCTGCTAAGATAACTATGATTACCCTCAACCTCTCTCCCGAACTCGAACACCAGATCCGCATTGAAGCATCTCGACAGGGCGTTGAACCCGATCGCTACATCCTCAACGCCCTGCAAGAACGCCTCCAGCCTAAACTTCCAACCACCCAACCTACTGAAGCCGACTTGCTGCAACAAATTAACATCGGCTTTAGTGCACAAACCTGGGAAGAATACCATGCCCTCATCGCCAAGCGTCATGCCGAAACCCTGACTCCCGAAGAACACAAGCAACTGATCCAAATGAGTTCGCGCCTTGAACAACTCAACGTTACCCGCATTCAAGCCTTAATTCAACTTGCAACCTTCCGCAACCAACCTCTGACGGACTTGATGCAAACCCTTGGCATCAATCCTCATCCCAATATCGTTGATTATGTCTGAATCCCGCCTCACACAGCAGCAACTAGGTAAATAACGGATGCCCAGAAAAATCAGGGATTTGAAAAGCCTATTATTGAAAGCAGGATTTGTTTGTGAGTCTGCTAAAGGTAGCCACACCAAATGGTCACATCCTCTGCTACCAGGACAACTGACTCTCTCAGGAAAAGACGGCGGTGATGCTAAGCTCTATCAGAAAAAAGATGTTGAAAATGCTATCAAGCAACTAGCTGCAATTGAGGAGGAAAACGGATGAACAGTCATTATACTATTATTATTCAGTGGTCAGATGAGGATAGCTGCTATGTCGTTAGTTTTCCAGAATGGGGAGACTATTGTCATACCCACGGTGATACTTACGAAGACGCATTAAAAAATGCCCGCGAGGTTTTAGAACTTTTAACTGAATCGATGCTAGATGAGGGTAAACCTTTGCCAAAACCGCAATTATTTGGTCAATCTCTACAACACGCATCAAGAAATATAAAATCAATTAACAAACTTAATTTCCTCAATTGACTGCTGATGTTATCTAAAATCTTGGTCAAGGCTAAAAGCTACGCGATCGCATATCCAGTATACTCTCGCACTTCCGGTGGATGGAAAGCCAGAACAATGTGGTCTTTGGGCACGCCAGCGGCGACGAGTTCAACCGTGATACCGTCCTCAATCCCATCATAATGAATCCAGATTTTGTCTCCGATAATTTGGACATGGGTGACACAACCGTGAACTCGCTTTTTACGATCCCAACCTTCATTGAAGAGTAAAAAATGAGTTCGATCGGCATCAATGATGACATATTGTTGAATGTCGCCATGACTATAAGAAATAGCAGCATGATCTTTGAGAATTTTCTCAACTGTATCTTGATAAAATTTTAGTGTATCCATTGAACAATCTCCTCTGTTTCTGAATCAAAAATAATCAGGTTAATGCTTTTTTTACGAAGTACCATTTGACATATTTATTCTGAGAAAAAACCTGCAAATACGGTTTGGGCGATCGCTAGGTAAAGGACTCGTTCTGGATCTTCATCCTCCATAATCAGAGAGTACAAATCGTATTGACCGAGTGCCTTTTCTAACTCGCTGACAAGTGATGGGTCGAGGAAGCTTTTGATTTCAACGGCAATTTTGCGCCCTTGCTTCTCGGCTGCGAAGAGCTTTTTTGCGCCCAAATCAACGTAGACTGAACGTCCGCCAACTTTGAGCTTGAAAGGATCGTTAGTAATTGTCCAACCGTCTTTGATGAGGGCTGTGCAGACAGTATCGTGATAAAAGTCTTTGGCAGGCATAAGGGCTGTTATGTTTATTTATCGTATACGACACAAGTTCCGCAGAGGTTACGCGATCGCATATCCAGTATGTTCTCGAACTTCCGGTGGATGGAAAGCCAGAACAATGCAGTCTTTGGGCACGCCAGCGGCGACGAGTTCAACCGTGATGCCGTCTTCAATGCCATCATAGTGAATCCAGATTTTGTCGTTGCGGATTTCGGCGTGAACCACAGTACCATGAACTCGCAGATGATTTTCCCAACCTTCATGTATCAGCATAAAATGATTGCGATCGCGACTAACTATCAGATAGGTAATCACATCTCCATAAGTATAAGGAAGATTCGCATAGTATTGGAGAATTTTCTCCAATGTTTCACGCCATTGGTGTACGGGTTGATTTGCGGTTGCCATTGGATAATCTCCTCCGTATTGTTTTCGCTTGACTGAGATTCTCAGAAACCGGGTTTTTGACCAAATATATGGCTACAACGAAATATTATCCTAAAAACCAGGTTTCTGAACCCCCAAATTAATTCGACTGAATCTGCGAATTCAAAACCTTAGAAATTCGATCGCGCGTTTCCTCCAAATGAGCCCGCGTATAAGCATCCGCATTCCGATCCAAATTCCGAATACTCTTGCTCAAACCCTCCCGCAACTGCCGCAACTCGTACCAAGCCAGAGTCCGCGCATCTTCAGGAGCACTGGTTTTTCGCAGCACCATTCCCATCAAAATTGCCAAATGTTCCCGCTGCAAAGAACGCCGAAAAGTTGAAATTTGCATCTTCTTTTCCGGCTGCAAAACCTCTTTCCAAATATCTTTTTGCAATGTATCGAACAATTCCGGCAACCTCAAAACAGTTTCCGGTGCTGATTTTAACTCGGCATCCCGCAGTCTCGTCAAGCGCACCGGAGATAGCAAAACCCGCAGCACAAATCGCTGCAAAAAAGTAATTCGATCGCCGATCGGGTAATCTAGAGGAAATACCAAAGCCGGACTTCCCCAATGCTGCCAGCGCGCCGGTGCTAATTTATTCAGCAAATCCGGATCGAAACTAAAGGCATCCGGGGCAAAAACGTACTTATCTAATGTTGCTAAAGCTTCTCGCTGCTGCGAAAGTTCGATCGGCACAAACGGCAATTTCGCATTCGCATCTCCCGGGCGAATCCGGTTAAACGACTGTCCCCCCACATACAAAGTCGCATTCATCACCTGATTGACATAATATCCAAACACCGAATCAAACATCACCCGCAGTTCGTTATAACCCTCTTCCCCAAGCGGAATTCGCTTCGACAAACGCTTCCACATCGCCCTAGCATTATCCATTTGCCATTGCGAATACGTCAGCATATTACTGCTGAGATCGAAAGTATTCGCAGCCGGATCGAGATTGTCAACAGTATCCTCATCCGGCGCGTAGGCTAATTGCAATTGAGCAGCGCGGCTGGCAATTTGTTCCAGCGCTGGTAAATCGCTGTTGGGTTTGGGGCCGCCAAGAACTTTGTAACCGTACTCGATCGCCCAATCGTCATAAGGCCCTACAATCGTTGGATAATAGTCGCCCTGAACAGTTCCCGGCGGTGCCAAATTAACCGGCAGGTAATCCATCACCGACGCGGTTAAACCCTTGCTGCGGGCGATCGAAATATTGTTCAACTCCTCCGGTTCCAGCATCGTACTGCCGTGAAAATTGTGCCTCAAACCGAGAGTGTGACCCACTTCGTGGGCAGTCAAATATTGGATGTATTGATTCACGTAACTGTCAATCGCCGTAGCGCTAGGCGCTGCATTTTCCAATATATCCACCGACATTGCGCCGATCGCAAATTGCCGGCTCGATTCCAACCCAAAACACATATCCGAACTCGACATCAACTGTGACAAAGGATCTCGTTTTTGCTCTTGATATCTTTCCACCAAAGTCGGCAAATCATCAGCAATTCCACCTTGAGAATTTCCACCGCTGCTTTTCGCCAAATCCCCATTTTCTAGAACATTCAAATAACGCGAATACATCCCGAACTGACAGGGATTCGTATTAGAGCCGTTTCGCGCTTGAAAACTCCTCGCCAGCGATCGATTTTGTTCCACCAAAGACCTATAGCCCTGTTTAATTTGCCGGACAATATCAGCATCCAACAAAATATCAGCATCCAAAATTTCCCCAGTCAGCGGGTTAGTGCGAGACGGCCCAATGCCTGCAAAATCCGACTCAAAAGAACTCGACCACCTAACAGTATTGTAACGGACATCAGCCGGGTTCCATTTAGCATTTTCCGGCATTTGTTTTACCTGAATTGCCTCTGTAAAACCAGCCTTTTCAAAAGCTTTGTTCCACTCCAAAATTCCGTCGCGAATCGCGTTTCGGTATTCCACAGGCACATTGTTTTCAATCCAAAAAACGATCGGCACCACCGGAGGCGACATCGGTGCGGTGGGGATTTGCTTTTGCAAATGCCAGCGATTAATATAGCGCACAAAAGGCTCCCGGCCGCTCTTGTCTGAAAAGTCTTTATATGCTGTGAGAAAATACCCGACTCGCTCGTCTGCAAGTCTGGGGCGGTAGCCATTATTGATCGGTACTTCCGAGAAACTGTAGTGAATGCGGAGGTTAAAAGCCCGACTGTCAGGAACCGAAGGTAAATAGTTAACCGCACTGTCATTATCGCTGGAAAAACCGTAAATTGAAGCAATTTCTACATTCAGCGGAAACGCTTTCACATCTTTAAAATAAGATTTGTCTTCATCGATCGAGTAAGAAGCGCCCAAAATCATCGGTAAAATCGCTTTTATCCCCGGTAAATCGCGCTTTTGGCTCATCAGCAAGTCGCCTAAGTCGATCAGCAGAGTTTGCCTTTGCGGATGAATGCTTTGGAGCGGCAAAGAATAGAGGATAGACTCGCTAAATGCCCTTTCCACCGAGCCCGCTTGCGGGTCGCCCGGACGGGTGCGAAAATTGATATTCGGTATCACAAACTGCACGTTATTTTGGACTCGCCGCAGTTGAAACAAGAAATCGCCGATCGGCAATCCGCTAAAAATGCCGCCTTCCCCCAAACCCGACGCCAATGTCACAAAACACAGGAACTTTTTGTCGAGTTGTTGGGGTGTAATTTCCAGATAAACTTTATTTGTTGATTCATTGCGGTAAAGGGTAAACAATCCCTCTAACTTTTTGTAATCTTTGACAACTTGTTCAAAAGGTTGCAGAGTTGGCTGTTCTTTACTTGGTTCGCTTCCCGGCGACGGCGCTGATAAAGCCAATGGTAAAAATAAGCTTTTATACAAACTAAACAGGAAAAATGCTAGGGATAATATAAAAAATATTAAAGGCAGGTTTTGTCGGCGATTTTTTATCTGTATATTTTTGCTAATCTTAGGAAATTTCAATCTTTTCATATTTAGTATTCCGCTGCAGGAAATGATAGTTTTGAGATGATACCATCGCAGGAGTTATGAGTTTAATAAAAATCATAATTCTTGCTGAACCCGCCTTTCTAATAAAATTTAAGATCGAGTTTGGTCGATTGCTAGAAAAACGGTTCGTAGTGCGGACTTGAGTCCGCTCCATGAAAGCGGACTCAAGTCCGCACGCGCGAACTAATCTTAGATTGGTAGTGACGGCCGACGAGATGATATCACTTCTAAAATAACTCAAAACTCAAAACTACCTGTTTGCCGGCCAGGGAATCATCGGATCTCGAGCCAACTGTTTAGAAACTGCAACAGCACCATAACGGTTGAGGTGGCTGGGGTCGGAAAAAGATTCCCGCGTCTGGGGCCACAATAAACTATTATCTCGGAAAATTAGTCCGCTTTGAGCTGCTAATTGTTGCATATATTCCCGGAATTCTTGTTCGTAACCTGCCCGCACTGGGTCTAAATAATCGACCGTTAGAGGCATATTCACAAACACGAGATTGATGTTGCGAACCTTACTAAATTGGATCAGATTTTTGAGCGCTACAGTTTGTTCGCCTGACAATTTAAAATCTTGATAGTCGGAGTCGTAATAGCCAGATACTTTCGGGTGCTTTTGAAAGTAAGTATCGGGATTGAAGCGTATGTCGATCGGCAAAAAGCCGTTTGGTTGAAAATCGCTCGGTGCTTTACCCGCAACAGCAGGCTGGGGGTTTTCGGTTGTTTGTTGGTCTCCGGCGGTTTGGGGGTTGGCGATTACTGCTGGGGCTGAGGGATTGGCGATGATCGATCGCAAAAACTCCTTAAGCCGATCGCGCTTTTTGTAAGTTGCAGAACTCTCTACCAACTTTTGATTCAACAGTTGCTGAACCTGAGCTTGACTTTGTTCCAAATTGTGCCACAATTCACCCGCAGTCGCCACCGGATTGTTGGCGGTTTCTGGCGATGTTGGGGATTCTAATTGATTGGTGCGGATCAGAAAACTGCCCCTGGTCAATTGTCTGTAACCTTCGGAAGAAGTGATCGCACTAAAAGTCAAATCAGGCCGCCCGCTGTTGAGAGCCCTCGCCCCGTCCGCCAACACAATCAATTTCGGCAATTGTTGCGGTGGCAAAATCCGACGGACGATCGAATCTACAACCTGGAGAGTAGCCCCGTTCACTCCAAAATTGTAGGCCTTGAGTCCCGGATAACCTCCATCCGCCAAAGCAGTTTCCAAAGCCGCCGGATCAATGCCCCGCAGAGCCCTCGAACTTCCGACAATTAAGATATCCGGCGGTTTGTTGTGTTGGCGGATGTACTCTTGATAGCGCGCTATTTGTGCGTCAAGCTGCTCGCTCCTCAAAGTCGGGAACACCGGAACAGTAGAAACATCAGCTACAGGAACGCTATTGTTCCCGGGTTTTGTAAACCCAGAACCGTTGAAAGCCTGTTCGCGATCTGCCAACGGCGATGGCCGATCGGGAATTTGAGGCAAATTTACCTCCACAGGAGGGCGATCCGGGTTGGGGGACTCGGGACTCGCTAGTGGGGTTTGAGCATCGCTCAAAGGCTTGGGGTATGAATTTTGACAATTTTGACCGCTACAAACTTCCGAGGCGCTAGGAGCTTGACTAACCGTCGCAGATTGCAGAAACATACCCAGCAACCAATCGGTATTGAAAGTTAGCAGACAACCGGCGATCGCCCAAATCAGAGCCATTCGGGTCGCGCGATCGGCTCTCACGCCCCCCTGCGCTGCCTCCGAAGTTGACAAACCGTCGTTGGGAACAAACAAACCCGAAGCAACAAGCGGTTGCACCGCAGCTTGAACAAGCTGCTCGCCCAGCTTGTAGCCCGGGAGGGTGATTTTGAACCCGAGCCGTTTGGAATCGGTAGCCGGAGCATCAAACACCAAATGGTCGCCCAAACCCGAAAGACTCCGATCCTCCGCTGTAGCAAACTCCGGCACCGGTTCCTTTTCCAAGACAGCCAGTTGTGAGGGAACCGGTGCTTCGGCCTGCGCTGATTCCCCGTCAACCGCCGCCCCGAGGTCGATTCCGTAGCGCCACAGAGGCAGTTTCTGGCCAGCGCGGCGCCCGTAGACTCGCACCCGTGCCACTCCTGGAATTTGTAAATGCCGCAAGAATTTAACCACCGGCGGCCCTACCTTCGACTGAGAAGGGCAAGTCAGAGCTTCAGTCATGACGTGCAGCACGTTGGCTTTGTGGAGTGCCACAGCCCGAATCCCTCCGGTTTCGAGCTTGCGGTTGAGATTGGGATTGAGAAACCTATTGAGCAAAAAAGTTAAGGCTAATTGGTCGCCTTCGGCTGCCAATATTCTGGGGCTCGCCGCTAAGTCCGGGTGGTGGGCCGCCGGCAAGTCCACCCATTCGATCCACACGGGCGACTCGGGTTCGGCCTGGGGGTCGCTGGCTGGTTCTACGCCGTAGATGGTAGCGGCGCGGATGCCTTGGGGCGCGAAGGAGGCAAGCATTGGGGCGATCGCCTCGGTGGTTTGCTGCTTGTCTGGGTATTCTTGGCGTTTGGGTTTTTGTCCTTTTTTGGCAGTTTTACTGCACAACAGGTGGAGGGTTGCTTCTTTGAGGGTTGCGCGCACTTCAACTCTCGATGCCGCCAAGTGTTGGTTTAGCAGTTTCGCGATCGACTGCACGTCTCCCCAGCGGGCCCATTCCTTAAGAATTGTGTCCGGTGGCGTCAAATCCACCCGCAGCAACCAGTCCGGCTTCGCTTCGCCGCTGACTTGGCTGCCGATTACTGCTTCGACGAAATCTTCTAATTTCAGTTTCCGCAACCTGCTGGCGATCGGTTCTGCTAGCAAGGAGGGGTCGGGGCTGTAAGCTGACTCGCACAGCACCAGCAGCCTGCGCTCCTTGGACTTGACATTTTCCTGTGGATTCGAGTGCAGGGTTTCCCGGCTGATTTTGAGTTCTTTTTCGCGAATGCTGACTTTCACCGAAACTCCCATCGGCCCGAGGATTTCGCTGAGATAGCTGGCGATCGCATCTGGATACCCTAGCCGCGCCAAAGTTTCCGGCGAAACCGTCAACGTGCCGCCGCCATCGGTTTCGGGGGATTGAATCAAAGCCACCCCGCCTCGGCTTCCTTGCATTTGCGAGGATGTTTCCGGATGCTGCGGGGGAACAGGGGGACTGAAAGCTTCCCGCGCTGCCGAAGTGTCGATCGTCACCCCAGAAGTTTCAAAAACTTCTGCGTATTGAATGCCGGAGGCGATGGGCAGACTTTCGGCGTCAAAATCGAGTTCTTCCCGCACCTGTGGCGGCGGGGCCGGGGTTTCTACCGGTGCTGCTTTCTGTTTGAGTTGGCGGTTTTCATTTTTGAATTTGCCGAAGAATCCGCCTTTTTTACGATTTGCTGGCGGTTCGCTGTCGGGGGGAGTTGTCGGCGGTACTTGGGAAACTTTTGGTTGCTGCTGTTGCTGCTGCTGTCGCTCTTTGATACTGCTGCAATCGAGCCGGACTGTCCAATCATTTTGTCTGGAACCGAGTTTGCGGCCGCACAGAAACAACTGGTAAATTTGAGATCGATCGAACAACAGTCGCGTTAAATCTGTTTGTTCGATCGCGCCCTTAAATCTCGCCGTCACCAATTCCTGAGACGGGCACTGCGCTGCTTCGCACAGAATATGCAGGTGATTTCCGCGCAAACGAGCTTGTACCTGCACTTCGGGAAGCCCTAAAGCTTCTTGCGCCCACTGCGACGCGGCCGATCGATTCTCTGCCAATATGCTCCCGTTCGCATTCAACATGGGACTTTAAATTTTGTCAAAGCTGGTTGTGTTTTCTACAGATAGCACAGTTTACAAGTTTTACATACAAGTATTTTATTTGCCTGGTCTAAACCGTTTCGCGAGTTTAACTCTGACTGGACTTAATGCCGGCTCCTGTATCCCCAGGCCTGCGATCGGGAAACACTGTTTCGATTTCAATACCTCGAATGTATTTTGGCACGATTAGACCAAGTTAAACCAAGCAATCAGGTATTAGTCATTTAGTCAAGATGATTATTTCGGCCTTCTGGCAACTGCACCAGACGACCACCGGGACGTTCTTAATTGCTCAAACCCTTGCTTATTCTTCCTTCGTGCGATCGGCTCTTTGCTTCTGCTGTAAACTTGGGATAGTAAATCATGCAGGAGAAATTTATGCCCTCGGGAAACCAAGACTTGCCCAAGACTCAAACACCCAACAGTCCAAAGTTACCAATTCCCTCAGATATTTTATTGAGCTTAGTCGCCTTACCCATGCTGGGCGGTTTGCTCGCTGCCTCTGCTGCTGCTGAGTTTGTGGCGTCTGTCGGCATTGAAAGCGAAGAACTCTTTCGGGGTTCGCGCCTCCCGGTGCTGAACTTTCCCCGAAAGCAGGACTAGAAAGCCCGAGGGTAGCTGGCAGCTAAATTTTTCCCAAAAGCCTTGACAATCGGTCAAACTTGTGGTTAATAGATTTGTTTTTCCTTGTATCTTATATAGCGGTTCTCCAGCGCTGTGAAGTACGCACAAGCGTCCCGTGTCCCTTGCCAGATCGCCATCGCCCGATCGAAGAAGAGCACCTGACGTTAACGACAAACGCTAGTGTCTTAGTGCCTTCTGGATCAGTACCTCGACACCAGATTAGTTTCAAAACATCAGGGAAGGCCTTGCCGGCGATCCAAACCCCGATCGCCAGACATGATCGGCAATTGCAAATGGCAAATTGTATAAGTTGTCTCAGATTTGACTGCAAATAAAAATATTTTAGGCGAAACTAAACCATACAATTTTCTAAACACCCGCAGAAATTGAGGAACAGCCCGATGAGTTCAGTCCTCCAGTCTTCAGAACAGGCTATTGATGCAACATCTATTCCCCATTCAGCCCCTTACTCAAAATCCGACCTGTTTCTGCGAAATCGCCTCAAAGTAGTAGAGGACTTGTGGGAATCGGTGCTGCGACAGGAGTGCGGGCAGGAATTGGTCGATTTGCTCCAACAAATGCGATCGGTCAATTCCGCCGAGGGGCAAGCCGCTCACTTTCGCGAGTCAAATGTCTTACAGCTAATCGAAAAGCTTGACCTCAACGCCGCCATCCGCGCCGCTCGGGCTTTTGCGCTGTATTTTCAGTTGATCAACATTGTCGAACAGCATTACGAACAGCGAGACCAACAGCTAGCTTACTCTAGCAGCAACGAGTCTGGGGGGCGGATGTTTTCTAAGCTGCCGGGAAAAGCCAAGGATGCGCCCGATCGTCCGCAGCACAGGGAAGGCCCCGCCCAAACCGCTCCTCGCAGTGCAGACAGCAGCGAGGCGGTATCACAAGACGCCGGAACATTTCACCAATTGTTCCCGATGCTACAGCGCTTGAACGTGCCGAGCCAGCAAATCCAGCGCTTGATCGATCAGTTAGACATCCGCTTGGTATTTACCGCTCACCCGACGGAAATTGTCCGCAACACGATCCGCACCAAGCAGCGGCGAATGGCGAAAATTCTCCAACAACTCGACCAACTTGACGAGAAATTTCAGGCACTCGATACCGACTCTCAAAGCCCCTATCCGGTTTCTTGCTGGGAAGCGGCGGCTCTCCAAGAGCAACTGATGGAAGAAATTCGCCTCTGGTGGCGCACTGACGAGCTGCACCAATTCAAACCGACTGTACTCGACGAGGTGGAGTACACTCTCCACTACTTCGACGAAGTATTGTTTGATGCGATTCCCGAACTATACCACCGCTTAAAGCAAGCGCTGCACGCTTCTTATCCTTACCTGAAACCGCCTAGTTACAATTTTTGCAAGTTCGGTTCTTGGGTGGGTTCCGACAGGGATGGCAATCCTTCTGTCACCCCGAAAGTTACTTGGCAAACTGCTTGCTATCAACGCCATTTAGTGCTGTGCAAGTACATCAATGCGGTGAAGCGGTTAAACGAGCTTTTGAGTTTGTCGCTGCACTGGAGCGACGTATTGCCAGAATTGCTCGAATCTCTCGATCGCGACAAATCGGAATTTCCCGATGTTTACGAACAGTGGGCGATCCGCTACCGCCAAGAACCTTATCGGTTGAAACTCGCCTACGTGCTCCAGCGGCTGGAAAATACGCGCGATCGCAATTGGCGTCTCTACAAAGGAGACGAGTTGCAACGGGAACGCGAAGCTTTGTCAGAACATCCCGGAATGACCGGCCTTTATCGATCGGGCGGTGAGTTTTTGGCAGAATTGCAGCTGATCGAGCGCAATTTAGTCGAAACAGGCTTGAGCTGTCGGGACTTAGAAAATCTACTCTGTCAAGTAGAAATTTACGGATTTAACTTGGCTTACCTAGATATCCGCCAAGAGTCAACAGTACACTCCGACGCTTTGAGCGAAATAGCAGAATACTTGCAAATCTTGCCCAAACCTTACAACCAACTGTCGGAATCCGAGCGAACTATTTGGCTCGCCACCGAACTGCAAACCCGCCGCCCCTTAATTCCAGCAGAATTGCCCTTTTCTCCCAAAACTTGCGAGACGATTAATACCTTCCGAGTATTGCGGCAAATGCAGCAGGAGTTTGGTTCGGAAATTTGCGAAACTTACATCATCAGCATGAGCCACGATGTCAGCGATTTGCTGGCGGTTTTGCTGTTAGCAAAAGAATCGGGACTGTACGATCCGGCGACAGGAGTTAGCAGCATTCAAGTAGTTCCCCTGTTTGAAACAGTGGAAGATTTGAAAAAAGCGCCGGAAGTAATGCAGCAAGTATTTGAACTACCGCTTTATCAGGCTTTGCTAACAGGAGGATACGCGCAGGAAGTAGCAGAAAAAAGCGAAGAAAAGCTGGAAAGAACCATCCAAAACGTCAAATTGCAAGAGGTAATGCTGGGCTATTCCGACAGCAATAAAGATTCCGGTTTCCTCAGCAGCAATTGGGAAATTCACAAAGCTCAAAAGGCTTTGCAAATGGTTGCGGAAAAGTACAATGTAGAGTTGCGAATTTTTCACGGCAGGGGCGGCTCCGTAGGGCGCGGCGGCGGGCCTGCTTACAAGGCGATTTTGGCTCAGCCCGGAAAGAGTATCAATGGGCGAATCAAGATTACCGAACAAGGCGAGGTTTTGGCTTCAAAATATTCTTTGCCGGAGTTGGCGCTGTACAATTTGGAAACTGTGGCGGCGGCGGTAATTCAAGCTAGTTTGCTGCACACCGGTTTCGATGGCATCGACCCTTGGAATGAGATTATGGAGGAGTTGTCGGTGAAATCGCGATCGCACTACCGCCATTTAATCTACGAACAGCCGGATTTAGTCGATTTTTTCCACCACGTTACCCCGATTCAAGAAATCAGTCAGTTGCAAATTAGTTCTCGCCCGGCCCGCCGCGGTGGCAAAAAAGACATCAGCGGTTTGCGGGCAATTCCTTGGGTGTTTAGCTGGACTCAAAGCCGATTTTTGCTGCCTTCTTGGTACGGTGTCGGCACAGCTTTGCAAGAGTTTTTACTGGAAGAACCGGAAGAACATTTAAAACTATTGCAGTATTTCTACTTGAAATGGCCGTTTTTTAGAACGGTAATTTCTAAGGTGGAAATGACTTTATCTAAGGTGGATTTGCAGATTGCAGAACACTACGTGCGGGAGTTGGCTTTGCCGGCGGACAAGGAGCGTTTCAAGGCTTTATACGAGCAAATTGCTGCGGAATTTCACTTGATTCGGGATTTGGTTTTAACTATTACCGGACACCAGCGTTTGTTGGACGGAGATCCGTCGTTGCAGCGATCGGTGCAGTTGCGAAATGCGACGATTGTGCCTTTGGGTTTGTTGCAGGTTTCGCTGCTAAAACGCTTGCGGCAGCACGGTACTGGCAGGGTTCCGGGGGTGATTCACTCGCGTTACAGCAAGGGTGAACTGTTGCGGGGAGCTCTGCTGACAATTAACGGTATTGCTGCGGGGATGCGGAATACGGGCTAGGGAAATATTGGGAGTTTTGAATTAGTAGCAGGGTGTGCATTGTACACCCTGCTACTGGTAGTTTCTGAATTCGCGCGATCGCCCGTTGTAGTCACAGCCAGAGAAAACCGTTCGCTATCCTACTAGCTGAGATTTTTTTATGTCTAAACGCCAACAGTCTCAAGGCTGTCGCCCGATGCTGCGCCGCACTTTTTTATTTTTAACGGGCATAGCTTTGGCGCGGGTGTTGGCTGACTATTTTGCGATCGCCCAAAACCGAGATAGTTTCTTGACTCTCGCGGGTAAACTGTGGCAAAAGTCCCTCGCTTTTTTATCAAAAAAACAATCCGATGGAACTCCTCAACCTCTGCCAAATAATCCATTAGTAAAATCAGGAAAAACTCCTCAACTTCTGCCAAACAATCCCATCGTAAAATCCCCTAAAACTCCTCAACCAAACGTCACAAATTCTCCGGTTGTCCAGTCTCAAAATCCAATTATCAGACGTTCTGCAAAGCAAGCAAAACCCGTAGAAGTCAAAAGTCAAACTGTAGCTGACGCAAGTTTTTATCTCACAACTATTGACCTAGCAGACCCCGAAATTTATATTACAATTGGGTTGGCTAATAATGCTGCTTTAGCAAATAATTCTAAATTAACTGCGGGTGACGAACCTTTTGAAAATATGGTGGAGCGTTACCAAGCTGCTGTTGTTGCTAACGGTACTTTTTTTGGTAAAGATGAGCAGAAATCTGTGTTGGGAAATATGGTGTCGGCGGGTAAGTTTCTCAAATACAGTCGCTGGGAAAATTACGGCACGACTTTGGGAATTAAAGCGGGAAATCAATTGGAAATGGTGACGGCTAGAATCGAAGGTAAGCCGGATTGGAGTCAACATTGGTTTTCTTTGACTTGCGGGCCGAGATTGGTGAAAGGGGGGAAAGTTTGGTTGTCTCCTTTGTCGGAAGGTTTTAAGGATTCTCATGTTTTGGGCGTGGGTTCGAGAACGGCGATCGGATTTCCGGCTTCGAGAGATAAGTTATTTTTGGTAACTTTTCTTGACAGTTTGTCTTTGGAAGCAGAAGCTAAAGTTATGTTGGCGATCGGCTGTTTTGAAGCGATGAATTTGGACGGGGGCGCTTCGGTGGGTTTGGCTCATCAAGGACAGATTTTATTGCCTGCTGGACGGAATTTGACGAATGTGCTGGTGATTTACGATAAGGAATACCCGGCTCCTGCAACATTAAAACAATCTTGGGAACGCTTTCAAAAGGTATCTCGACCAACGCCCGACAAATCAGTATTTTTCGATTGAATTCCCAATTGCTATAATATGACATCAGCTTTTGCAGGTAAAGATTATGACAGCAACAAGAGAAAAAATCTGGACAGTAGAAGAATATCACCGCATGATTGAAGCTGGCATTCTCAATGAGGATGATAACATTGAACTGCTAGATGGGAGAATTGTTGAAATGAGTCCTCAAACACCAATCCATGCTGGTACAACCCAGCGCAGCGATCGATATCTACAACACCTGCTAAGAGATTTAGCAGAAATTCGCGTGCAGTTGCCAATTACTTTGGCAACTTCGGAACCGGAACCAGATATAGCTGTTGTTTGTATCGATCCGGGCGGTTATGGCGACCATCACCCAAATCAAGCAGAAATCTTGCTGTTAATTGAGGTTTCCTACTCAACATTACAAATTGACCGCCGGGAAAAAGCCCTGATTTACGCTAGAGCAAATATTGCTGAATATTGGATTTTAGATGTAGGGGCGCGCCAAGCATATATTTATCGAAATCCTGCACCGGGAGGCTATGAATCTGAGATAGTTGTTGCAGATAATGCTGTGATGAGAATGCTAGCTTTTCCTGAGATTGAAATAAATTTTTCAGAACTGTTTTTGCCTGTTTAGTTTTTGTTTTAAATTTAACCGCTGATGGAAGCAGATAAGCGCCGATGAACGCAGATAAAGATTTGGAAGCAAGAAGAAGTTGGTATTCTGCGGCGGCGGCAGCTTACAATCGAGTTAGACCTCGGTATCCGGTGGATTTGATTGAAAGTGCGATCGCATTAGCTCAGCTTGGGCCCAAAGCAAAGATTCTGGAAATAGGATGCGGCCCGGGAATTGCTACTGTAGAATTTGCTAGGCGAGGCTTTTCAATGGTTTGTGTTGAACCGAACTTAGAAATGTGTCACTTGGCGCAGCAAAATTGCGCTGAGTATTCAAATGTTGAAATTCAAAATACTAGCTTTGAAGAATGGGATTTGCAAGCTAACAGTTTTGATGTAGTTTTAGCAGCAACTTCATTTCACTGGATACCTGCGGAGATTGCTTGCCCAAAAGCGGCTGATGCTTTGCGAGACAATTGCCCTTTAATTTTGTTGTGGAATGTAGTGCCTGCGCCGAGGTATGAGGTGTTTCAAGTATTAGAGGAAGTGTATAGAAATTGTGTTATATCTATGGCAAATTATCAAAGTATAGAACAGGATAAATTAAATATACAAGCAATTCACCAAACAGTCATTGATTCTGGTCGTTTTCACAAAGTAATTTCTGATGAGTTGGTGTATAATATAACTTACAATACTGATGATTATCTCATGCTTCTGAGTACGCTTTCTCCTTATATAGCGCTGGAGCCGGAAGCGAGAAATGCTTTGTTTGCTCTTTTGAGAGCAAAGATAGAGCAGAAGTTGGGAGGATCTCTCGATCTTGAACATTTGTGTAGTTTTGAGATTATGGAAAAGACGGTTGAGGACGAATGAGTTAAGGAGTTTTGGTGTTCCTGAGCCTTAGTGCTGGAGTTATTGAGCAAGGTATGGTGGATAACTCCTATGTTCCTTACGGGGAGTTTTCCCACTCGGCGGTAAGCTTGCGGAAATTGTATTTAGATGCACCGGGATGACAAGTAACGCAACTGCTGATATTTGCTGGTTGCGGCAGCTTGACTTTGGGGTGCAAAGCTTTGAAATAGCGAGAGTTGGCGGCTCTGTACGGGAGGTCTTCGTCTTTGGGTTGGGGACGCGAAAAAGTTTGCAGGTAGTTCCACACTAGGAGGCGGGGCGGGTCTACTAGCAGTTTGAGGGTTTGTCCGTAGTGTTCGGGGTCTTGTAGCAAGCGGCGCCAGGTTTCTGTTGGCAATACTTGGGGCGGTAAACCGATGTGACAGGTGGCGCAGTTTTCGAGGTAGAGTTGCTGTCCGAGTTGGTAGCGATCGGGAATGCGATCGACAGTGCCGATATCTTCCGCTGTAGAAATTTGAGCTAGGAGCGCTGGAGTGGGAGAGCTGACAGTCTGTGCTGCAACCCATCCACCTCCGGTACAACAGACAATTATCAACAACAGCAACGTTGAGTAAAGCCTCCGCCAGCCACGAGAGCGACGCTTGGGGCGAATTTTGTGGTTCATTGTGTTTTATGGCTTCAGGCTGCTACTTTTTGCGGTCTGGAGGCGGTTTTTTCGCGGCCCGCACGGACTCAATTTTTTGCCTAAACTACGGGTATGGTGATGCCTTCGCGGGCCAAGCAGCTATCGCTGAAAACTGATTGTACCTCTGCTTCGACACGATCGAGAAAATTGTCGTCGTGACTCGGATCGTGGTGAAACATCACGATCTTTTTGACTCGCGCAGCTTTTGCTATTTCTACTCCGGCTTGCCAAGTCGAGTGTCCCCAGCCGACTTTAGGGTTTTTGAAGTCGTAATACTCTTCGTTGGTGTAGTTGGCATCGTAAATCAGCACGTCGGCGTCGCGAGCTAGGTGTACTACATTCTCGTCGAGCCGATCGGGAAAATGCTCTGTATCGGTGCAGTAGACAGCCGTGTGTCCCTGCCAAGTAACTCGATATCCGATCGCAGTATTGGGGTGATTGAGCAGTGCTGTTTCTATTTTCACATCGTCGTCGAGTTCGATCGTATCCCCTGGCGTCAAATCGTTAAATTTGAGGTCTGACTGCATCACCTGGATGGGAACTGGAAAATTGGGGTGGTGCATTTGGTCGGCAAGACGCTGTTTGATTGTAGTGCCGTTGGGGGCGATCGCCCCGTAAATGTGAAAGCAGTTCCCCGGAATAAAAGCTGGAGTAAAAAACGGGAAGCCTTGAATGTGATCCCAGTGAGTGTGACTGAAAAACATATAAGCTTCGACCGGCATTTTTCGCAGCAGATTCAGGCCCAGAACTCGCAGACCGGTGCCGCCGTCAAAAATCAGGTGTTTTTTGCCCAAGCGCATTTCTACGCAAGAGGTATTGCCTCCGTAGCGAATTGTTTTGGTGCCGGGGGTGGCGATGCTGCCCCGCACGCCCCAAAACTGAACGACAAACTCGGTCAAAGGACTGTTTGAGCTAGTGGCTTTGCTATCTGAAGACTGTGAATTTGCTTGAGAGGGTGGGGAATCTGACATCTTTTTTAGGTTTGAGCGCAGGAACTTGGCAATTGAGATTTTAGTTTTTAGTTTTTAGTTTTTAGTTTTTCGCTATCTGTAGTATGAAAAGCTCGATACCGAAACCAGCCGAGTAAAATTTCCTCAAACAACGTAGAATGCGCTCGCCCGCTTGCTTAGAATTTGCTATCGATCTTACTCTATGAGTAGTAATTTTTTCAACATTGTAGCAGGCGGGGGTTTTTGGGGAATCCCCTGCCTGCTCGGAATTCCCGACTGTTTGATGTTCTAGCCAACCGTTCCTCTACTGCATTACTTAGACGTGCAGCCGTCGCCTTAAGTTCGGCTTGCTGAATTTTGAGTCTGCTTGCAGTCGAGGAGTGGGGGCTAGGGGTTTATTTGCCCGGAGCACCGAAGGAGAAAGCTTTAATGCGTGCTTTCCCCGGTCGCTTGCTTGTAGAATAGGCGAGCCGAGAGAGCACTCAAACAAAAAAATGCTTTTTACTGGCGCGGAGGATGCTGCTTATTTACGATCGGCTGCGATGCACTTTTCGACTAACGGCATTACGAGCTCTACATCTTGCCAACCCAGAATTTCTGTGACTTTTTTCTCCAAATTTTTGTAGGTCTTAAAAAATTCGGCTATTTCGTCCAAGCGGTGGGGGGCTACGTCTTTGAGGGACTTATAGTGAGCGTAGCGGGGGTCTTTGTCGGGAACGCAAAGCAGTTTTTCGTCCCTGTCGCCGCCGTCGATCATTTCCAGCATTCCGATCGGACGAGCGGCAATAATGCACCCTGGAAATGTAGGTTCGTCCATCATCACCATGCCGTCGAGGGGGTCGCCGTCGTCGGCTAAGGTGTTGGGTATGAAGCCGTAGTCGCAGGGATACTGGACTGAGGAAGAGAGCACCCGATCGAGTGCAAAGGCTTGCAACTCTTTATCAAATTCGTACTTGTTTTTGCTACCGGCTGTGATTTCGATCAGGACGTTGAGCAGTCCTGGTTTTGGCTGTGCCGGAATTAGCGATAGATCCACAATAATATCTCCAAGTTAACAGACGATCGGGGATGACGGCTATTTGCACTCATCCCTTTGATAGCATTTTACGGGCGATCGGGATCGATGCTGCATGAGATTGAGACAAGGCCGGGACGGGCCCGACGCCCATCCCACTGAAGATATAGCGGACGGGCCCGACGCCCATCCCACAGTTTGACAGGGGAATGGTTGGTTTGGGCGATCGGCAGATATTTTCAAATCGATATATTCTGTTTACCGTCTGTCAAAGTTCTTTTCATTTTCAATCCCAACCATTCCCTAAGTTCTGCTGCTAACCATTTGATTTCTGATTCACTTAGTCCCTGCTTCAATCCTAGTCGATATTTTTGATTGCCAGCTTGAATAATCATCTGAGAAACTTTGTCTCCAATTTCTTCAATTTCCAATTGGCAAATTTCCTGTCTGGGGACTGGTATGGAATAATTCCATTTTAACCCTAGCAGATGGCTGGTATAGGAGATTTGCTGGCGATCGATTCTCAGACGCAATTTCCGGAATATTGCAAACAGAAAAATGACTCCTACCGCACCTAAAAAAAAACTTCCTGATCTGAGAGTAAATTGGTCATTTATCTCTGAATTATATGTGGAAATATATATGGAAAAAACACCAGGCAATAAGACAATACTCGCAGGTACTGCGGCAGAAAGCAGGGCAATTAAACCCAAACCGATTCCTTGTGGCGGAATTACAATTTCTATAAACTCCGAATTTTTTGTTAGTTTAATATCGCTGCCTGGTGGCGGCTGCACCACCATAGGACTTTTGTGGATAGGGCGGGGATTTTTGAGCGATCGCAATGCTTCCCCAGCCGAAGATAAACGTTTGTCCAGACTCGGTTCTGTCATCCACTCCAGCCAATCGATTAAATTAGGATTGAGATGCGCTGCGCGATCGGCAAATTGAATTTTCAAATCCTGCTGCGACAGTTCAGTAGGATGCAAACCCGTTACCAAATAAATTAAAGTTGCACCTAAACCGTACAAGTCAGAAGCCGGAACGGATCGCCCGCCAAATTGTTCCGGCGCCATATATCCGTAGGTTCCCACTACTGTAATTGTGCCTCCAAATTTGGCAGCTTGGTTCTGCACCGAACCGAAATCAACTAAATAAACTTGTCCCACCGAGTTGCCCGATCTGCTGTGCAGTAAAA
Organism: Microcoleus sp. LEGE 07076; assembly: GCF_015207455.1. Lineage (GTDB taxonomy): Bacteria > Cyanobacteriota > Cyanobacteriia > Cyanobacteriales > Microcoleaceae > Microcoleus. The sequence continues at coordinate 5,011 of NZ_JADEWV010000022.1, read as the reverse complement.
TATTACTGGGTTTAATGTCGCGGTGAATAACAGGCGGATTTTGCTCGTGCAAATAACTCAAAATTTCTAACAGCGATTTAGCTAATTCTTTCACCTCGCTTTCGCTAAAAGTACGCCCCGATCGCAAATGCTCTTGCAAAGTTTTCCCTCTACATAAGTCTGTACCAGCGCAAAGCTTTTACTGTTTAGTTCGTCAATTTCCAGGTAATCGAGGTAGCGAGCAATTGCTGGGTGAGAAAGTGCTTTTAAAGTTTCCGCTTCCCGTTCAAATAGCTTCAGGTCTTGCCATTCAAAATCGCTGCCGAGGAATAGCTGTTTGATGACAACTAATTCTTGAGTTTGCAAATCACGAGCCAGCAGCGTTTGGCGACCAGTTTGTTTTCCTAGTTGTCGCTGCACTTCGTAGCGTTCTGCTAATACTTTCGTACTCATATTTTTTGACCTTAATCTTAACCTCAACCCAACTTTTAATCTAAAATAAAATGTTGGGTTGAGCGATAGCGAAACCCAACCTACTTTATATAAATTTTAGATTACAGTCCGCTTTCTATTTGATACCACCGGGCAATAGACTTGCTACTTGCCCCCATTGACAGTCCTGCAATCAGCGACGGTGCAAACAGGAAGATAATATCCCTATGAATATTGGGGCTCGGCGAAACATTGATTATCCCCTCTATAATCGCATTCCCGATCAAAAAGAAGACGATGCTTGTCCAGGTACAGAGTACGATACTAATTGCAGTTAAAACCTGTCGGTGAAGTTTGGGATTAGTTAGGGGAAAAAACCACAAGCGCGTGACGATTCCTACGATTATTCCGTTCCCCAACCCCAGCAGCAAGCCGAGAAAAAGACCGATAAATACTCCGAAAATTGTCCCCAGTACCGGAATAATAAAGGCGCTGTAAATTGCGGCACAAACTCCTACAGCTAGGGTTCCCATCTCAGTGCTGCGCTCGATCGCATTCCCGAACAATTTGCCGGTACTCACAGTTTTTCCCTGTTTCAAAGGCAGGGAATATCGATCGATTTGCTGCGGTTTTTCTAGAACTTCTTTGGCAATCTGAACTGAGGCGGGACGGCGATCTAAACTCGGATGCGTCATCCACTTCAGCCAATTGGTAAAACCTGGACTCAGTTGGCCCAATTGCTCGAATTCAATCTGCAAATCTTGTTGCGGCAAATCGGCAGGATGCTGCTTGGTAATTAAGGCGATTAATGTTGCTCCCAAGCTGTACAAATCGGAAGCGGGAACCGCCCTGCCGCCAAATTGTTCTGGCGGCATATAGCCGTAGGTTCCGACAACGGTGACTGTTTTTCCCTGTTGCGTGGCTAGGGTTTGAACTGCACCGAAATCGACTAGGTAAACTTCGCCGACGCTGTTTCCCGATCGATTTTTGAGCAAGATATTGCTGGGTTTAATGTCGCGGTGAATCACCGGAGGCTGTCGCTGGTGCAGGTAGGCGAGGATGTTTAGTAATGCTGTGGCTAATTGTTTGACTTCGCTTTCGCTGAAGGTGCGCCCGTCTGAAAGATATTCTTGTAGGGATTTGGCTGCGATGTAAGTCTGAACTAAGGCGAATCCTTTGCGGCTGGGAGTGTCGATTTCAAAGGAGTCTAGATATTGGGGAATTGCGGGATGGGATAGAGATTTTAAGGTTTCGACTTCTCGCTGGAACAGTTTTAAGTCTTCCCAGTTAAAGTCGCTACTGAATGATAGCAGTTTGACGACTACTTGCTGTTGCGTCTTTAAGTCGCGGGCGAGTAAAGTTTGCCGTCCAGCTTGCTTGCCGAGCAGCCGATCGCACTTGTAACGATTTGCTAATATTTCTCCTAACAAATCGCCGATTTTTTGTCCGCTCATGTTCACCTGCCGCTTAAGCGATTAAACCTAGCTTAGCCGACAAAACTCTAATTGTCTGTGGTTGTTGTTTGAGCGATTTATCGTGTTCGTGGGGCGGGGAAAGCGAGATGATTGGTTTAGGCCCAGATTGTTGGTAAAACCCGCCTCTACCGATCGGATATGATAGTTTTTTATGCTGACCTATTTAATGCGATCGCGCACTGCCGAAAACGCCCCTGATTTAAACTTGAATTTAACGTTGAATTTGCTTGTAAGTTGACTGCACTACATCGAGCAGAGTAAAGATTTGTTGCCATTGGGGAGCGTCAGGATTGTAGCTTTTGGCGCGCTGAGTTTTTAAACTTTGGTGCAACAGATCCAGCAGCGCGTCTGGAGACTCCGAGGAACTCTCATCTTCATCTATTGGGCCGCGGGCTGCCTTTTCTTCGATTGTTTCTTTGATAGTTTGTGCCCTATCTGCGAGGTTCAAAGCTCTGCCCGCCATGTTTTCCGGCATTTTTGGCCGTTCCGACAAAGACTCGCCGGTCAGTTCTTCGAGCAGTTGGCGGACTTGAGCCACCCATCCAAAATCGTTTACTGAAAACGAGTCGGATTTCAACGCTTGTCCCTGCTGTCTTTGCTGAACGCTTTGTAATTTCTGGATCAGGGGAAGAGACTTGAGAGTGATGTTTTCGGGGATTCTGGGGATATCTGACAGCGAGCTGCGAGCAATCTCTAGCAATAGTTGGTAAATTTGATCTACCCACTCAATATCTCCCGGTTGCGAATTCCAATTATCCATAACTGATGCTAGTAGTTTTCTATATGTAAGACTAGAACGTTGACTGTCTGATCAAAGCAAGCTGCTTTTAGGAGCTGCCAACGCTATTAAGACTTTCGCGCCCCCAGTCAAAAACCCGGTTGCTGAGCGGATGTTTTGTCGCCTCCGGCCCAAGTTGTTCTCAGAAACTGGGCAATCCGGCGCAAGTCCTAAGTATTTTTTAAGCTCTTCTGACGGTAGAAGTGCTTTGTTTGTTGCCGCAGGTAGCGCCGCAAGCGGGCATCGGGTTCGATCGAGGCAAGCGAGTTCAAGTCCGCTTATCTAACAATCATACCTGTTGGAGCTGATTTAAAATTGCCCCAACAGGATATTCAGGTTAATTGGTTGGAGGGCGGGCGCAGCGCCGATCGAACTCAGTCGCTGTGCGAACCCGAGTGCTGCTGTTATTTTTCGGTGAGATTCCACACGCCGTCCCAGTTTAGTACGTCAGAAAACCTGTGCTGAAATAACTTACAGCGATCGACGTGCAATTTAGCTGCCTTGTTTTTGGGGTCTACTTCCAGAACGAGGTTAAACTCGCGTTCCGCGTCTCTAAAAGCTTGTTTGGCTTTGGGTTCCAAGGCTTTCTTAAACTCGCTCAGCAGTTTTTTCACCCGATCTAGTCCGAGATTTTCAAATTCCTCCTCTAACATTTCTGCAACTGTCTGGGCCGCCCGACTTTTGATTTTTGCCTGCAATAGCTGCCTGATTTGTGCGGGTTTCAGTCTCTTGATTTTGGGATTTGACGGTTCTAGGATGTCTGCTTCCAAGAGTTTTTTGACTTCACCCTCTTGCAAGGATTGAATTTCCTGTGCTGATAGAGGCCTGATTTTTGCTTGCAGCAGCATTTTTGCTTCGTCTTCGGAAAGGTTTTTGATCCCCTCCAATTTCAGCAGTTGGATTTCTGGCTGCAACAGCACGATCAGTTTGTCTGCTTCCGACAGATTTTTTGGGTCGTACTCTGACATTTTTTTGACTTGATATAACAGTTGCTTCAGTTCGTGTTCCAACTGTTGCTCGACATTGTAGGACAGTTTCTTAATCTCTGTCTCCGGCATTTGCGCGACATTATCTAAGATGTTTTTCACCTCATTTTCTGAGAGTGTTTGAGTGACTGGTGTCTTGTAATATTCGCGGGCATTGTTGTAGTGTTCTACAATTTTTTCCTGTTGTTCTGTCAGGGGTTTGCCAACGGGGGAGCATCCTTCGCGGATGCCGACAAGTTCGTAAACGATTACGGGTTCGCTTTTGCCTTTGACAGTAATAAAGTCGAGTTCTCGCACGTAGAGCCGATCTTTATAATCTTTGTAAGTATTGTCGCTGATAATTAAGTCGGTGCCGTACTGCTTGCTGGCGCCTTCTAGGCGAGAGGCGAGGTTTACGCCGTCTCCGATCGAAGTCAATTCCATGCGTTTGCTCGAACCGATGTTGCCGCTGACAACTTCATCGGAGTGCACGCCCATACCGATACTGATGGGCAATTCACCCTGTGCCGTGCGATCGGCATTGAACTCGTCGAGTTTTGCCCGCATTTTCACGGCGGTTTGCATCGCGCACCAAGCATGATTCTCCAGGGGCGCTGGAGAGCCGAAAACTGCCATCAGAGCGTCGCCGATGTATTTGTCGAGAGTGCCTCCGTACTCGAATACGACATCTACCATGACTTCAAAATATTTGTTGAGCATGACTACCACTTCTTCGGCTTGCAATTTTTCCGTAAGTGTGGTATAGCTGCGAATGTCTGAGAACAGCACCGAAACTTTTTTGCGCTTGCCGCCCAATCCTGTATCTCCTGAAGCTAATAGCGCTTCGGCTACTTCTGGAGTCATGTAACGGTACATCAAGTTTTTGACTTGTTTGGCGCTGCTAATATCTTCCATGACGACTAACGCGCCGTTGACTTTGTTGGGGTCGGTAGCGTCGGTCATTGAGTTGATCGAGAGATTGATACTCTGGGATTGTCCATCGCCGGAGACCAAAACTTGATCCGGGTAATACTGCTGGCGATCCTTTTCGTCTTCTGGCATCAAAGACGCATCGAACCACTTGGCAAAATCCCCTTTTTCTAACTTAATTAACTCGCGCAAACATTGACCTTCGGCTAATGCTGCATAGCTAACGCCCAGGAGTTTTTGGGCACTAGGATTTGTCGCTACTATATTGCCTTTTTTATCTGTAGATATGACGCCGTTAGTCAGGGCGTGCAGCATATCTTTTTGTCTTTGTTCTTGCTGTTTGACTTCGGCAAAAAGTTTAGCGTTTTGCAGCGCCACTCCTGCTTGGATGTTAAACGCTTTCATAAATTCCATGTCGTTGCGATTGAAACTCGCTTTCCACTGTTCGGGGG
>NZ_JADEWV010000248.1 GCF_015207455.1 Microcoleus sp. LEGE 07076 | reverse complement strand
GTGCCCTAGCGGCCAAACTGGCCTCCGTATAGGCAAAACTGGGCATAGGCAAACTGGGTATACCTCACAATGCGATCGAACCGCTATATAGGGCTTGCTGAAAAAGTCTTTTCGTTAAGGGTAGGAGTCAGGAGTCTGAAGTCGGAATTAGAAGAGGTAAGAATAGTCAGTAATCAAAGTTGAAAGTGATTGACTTTTGATGGTTTAAAAGCTTATTCCTGGCACCTCCTAAACTTGTGATCTATCTCAATCCATTGAGTTATCTAGGTTTTTGGTTAAATCAGCAAGCCCTATATAGCGAAATAGGGTTGACTTAAGAACAATCTGACTTTCAATATAAATTTAGATCCACGCCAGCTTATTGTGGGTTAAGCTTGGATCCTTGCCCCGAATATACAGTTTAAAGGCAGAAGAGGCGATCAAACCTGTTTGGATTCATCCGCAGGAGATTGGGGCAAATGCGCTGTTGACAAAGCAGCTTCGCGCCCTAATTGCTGTTGCCGAATTCGTTCTAAATTCCCGGCTGGAATAGCAGCTATAAGTTGCTTGGTGTAAGCTTGCTGCGGTTGGCGGTAAATGCGATCGGCGGTGCCAATTTCTTCGATTTTACCTTTGTTCATGACGATCGCCCGATCGCTCATAAACTTGACCACGCTCAAATCGTGAGAAATAAAAATATAAGTCAGTCCAAACTCTGTTTGCAACTCCTTGAGCAAATTTAAAACTTGCGCCTGCACCGACACATCTAATGCCGAAACCGACTCATCGCAAATAATAAACTTCGGATTCAAAGCCAAAGCTCTAGCAATACAAATTCGCTGCCGCTGGCCGCCCGAAAACTCGTGAGGGTAGCGCCGCATAAAATCCGGATTCAAACCCACTCTATCCAACAAATAAGCCGCGCGATCGCGCTGTTCTTTCTGGTTCTTGCCAAAGCGGTGAATCACCATCGGTTCCATCACCGCCGCCCCAACACTCAGGCGCGGATCGAGAGAACTAAAAGGATCTTGAAAAATAATTTGCAAATCGCGTCGCAGCCAGCGCAATTTGCGATCGTACTCTTTTTTTCTTTGATAATTAGCCATCCACTGCGATCGCGAATTACTTTTCGCCGGAGGGGTAATTTCTTGACCTTCAAAAAACACTTTACCGCTGGCGATCGGAATTAATTGCAGCAATGCCCTCGCCAAAGTTGATTTGCCGCAGCCCGACTCGCCCACCAAACCCAAAGTCTCGCCGGGGTAAACCTCAAAAGAAATATCGTTTACCGCCATAAACAAGCGTTTGGTTCCGCCAAACATTCCCTGTACCGGAAAACCGACTCGCAAGTTATTAACAGCTAGCAAAGGCTCGGAAATATTCGGCAACCGAGGCGGTTTTCCGGTTGCAGAAGCAGAAAGTCCGCCGCTGCTGTCGCCGTCTAAATCGACATTTTTCTCGACAATTATTAATTCGCCGCTGGCATTTGTGGTGACATCCATAAAATCGGAAACTGTCGGCAAGCGGCGCATTTGCCGATCGAGAGTTGGGCGGCAAGCTAGCAGACCTTTTGTGTAAGGATGTTGGGGATTGCTGAAAATTTGTTCGATCGCACCGCATTCAACAATCTTGCCTCGATACATCACCGCCACCGTATCGGCAATTTCAGCAATCACCCCTAAATCGTGGGTAATAAAAATCATTGCCATGCCTCTAGAGTCGCGCAACTCGCGCAGCAAAGCTAAGATTGTGGCTTGCACAGTTACGTCCAAAGCCGTCGTCGGTTCGTCAGCAATTAATAAAGTTGGATTGCAAGAAATAGCCATTGCAATCATCACGCGCTGGATTTGACCGCCTGAGAGTTCGTGGGGATAGCGATCGAGCATAGCTTGTTTTTGGCCGTTGACTTGTGGCATCAAATCGCGATCGTCCTCGCCACCTCCTTCTTGCCGCAAAGCCAAACAGCGCTGCTGCAGTTCCTCGTCCCCCGGTAGCAGATTCACCTCTTGCAGCAGAGAAGCAGCTTTGCGCCGCGCTGCTGTCTGGGATATCTTTTGGTGGAGACAAATGGCTTCTGTGAGTTGAAATCCGATCGTATAAACCGGATTGAGCGAACTCATCGGCTCTTGAAAAATCGTCGCAATCTGGCTGCCCCGGAAAGTTTGTTTTTCCCGATCCGGCATTTCCAGCAGATTCACAGGCTTGTTGCTAGCGCCGTCTTTGGTCGGAGAAAACCAAATTTCGCCCTCGATATTCGTTGAGGAACTTGACAGCAAACCCATCACGGCCAGGGATGTTACCGATTTTCCCGACCCCGACTCTCCCACAATTCCCAGAGTTTGCCCTCGCTTGACCTCAAACGAAACGCCGTCAACAGCTTTGACTGTTGCAGACGCATCGGCCAGGGCCGCAGATGGAAATTCAACCCGCAGGTTGCGAACTTCTAGGACGGTTTCACTCATGGAGGTCTGGCCAAAGTTAAATAGAGATTAAGTGGATTGTAGCAGGGCTCGTTGAAGGCAGAAGGCACTGGGAAAGTTTTAAATTTTTAAGTTTTAAATTTTAAATTCTTTAACTTATGGCGGTTTTGACCCTGAGTAAAATACAGATATCCGGCGCCGCACAAGGCACTGCCGTTTCTCTAACGTATTTCAGAGAATTGAAAACTGCTATAAAACTCAAAACTGAAAACTCACAACTAATTAAGCGCCTTCTGCCTGCTTTGCAATTAATTAATTCTCAAAAACCGATGACTTGAGTGTCAGCAGGCAGTGCAGTGGCCTCTGAGACCTTTTTGAACACTGTTGCTTGCTCGTTTAAGGAATTAGGTCTCGGCTGTCCGGGATTGGTGCCTTGCAACTGAAGGCGCATTTGCCCTTCGGGAGTCAGCTCAAAAACAGTCTCAACGGTTTCTGTGCTGCTGAGGCCAACATCCAGGTGCATCGGTTTTTCACCGAGATTGACTTTGTACCTCATTTCTTTGGCGCGGGCCGCTCCGTCGGGGCCTTTTGCCATGAGGAACAATTTACCTTCAGGGGCAAAGACGAAGGTGAAAGACTGACCCGAGGGAACCGTGCCTTGCCATTGACCTAGGAGTTGGGTGTCGATGTTGCTAGCGGCCGGGGCTGTAGTTTCAGCAGCAATTGTGGGCGCTGCTGCTGATGCCGGGCCTGGCGTGGCCATGAAGCTGGCGAGGATGCCGAAACAAAGGCTACCTGCGATCGCTTTACCAATCATTTTTGAATTAGACATGAGACCGATATCAAAATTGGTGATTCTTTTGTACACTCTAGCTGTAAAAGCGTAAATTGTTTAGTTTTAATTTCTTTTAGAGATAGACATAGGTTGAGGTTCAAACCGGCAACGCAGTTCTCACCCTTGGATTAAAGCTTGTCCTGAGCTTGTTGAAGGGTCACGGGCTTTCAAATTTTTTTTGTTGTAAAATCGAATACAAATCCGCGTTTAGTGGCACAGTTCGCTGTTTTGAGTTGACTGTTCTGAACTCAAAACAGCTAACTGACTATTGTGTTCGATCGCGCTTCAAGAGAATTTTGCCCTTCTCTGATTAATCGTCTTTCATTGATTGCTTTCAGAATCGCGATCGACTGGTTCTGTCTGAGATTTTGTCTCAGATTTTGTCTCAGATTCCAGCGCGGGTTCCTGTGGAGTTGGCGAGCGTTTCGTTCGCTCCAAGGCCTCTGCGTAAGACCAAGCTACGCTCACAAGAAAAGCTTTTGCCATCCTTGTTACATTTTTTGAATCCTCGCTTTCGGGCCCTTGTACTTTTTGGTTGCCGTCGTCCGTCATATTTTTGTTTTCTCCCGGGCTGGTTTTTCTAGCGAATCAAAGGCTATGTGCGATCGATACCCACAAGTTATCATTTTTCTTGCACCCGCACCCTACTTATCTTTGAGGGTATGACCTCTACCACCGTAAATAATATCATAAATACGCTAATTCCCTGGTCGCATCAGAAAGAAACCTTGACTTCACTGGTTGTCCGCAGCACAGACTCCTGCTGGAAAGTGCGCTTGTAAGTTTCGATAATTTCCTGAATATATCGATTTTTCTCAGAGTTTTTTTCATAAATCAAAAGAACTATTTTAGATTTTTCTCGAATCAGAATTCCCGAACTGTTAAGAAACTGCCCGGAGCCATCTAATACAGTTAGTCCTTCCCGAAACCGAGGGGTAATAATTGTCTTGACAAACTCCTGCCATTCTGCTTCAGAAACAATCTCCCCGCCCGGTTTGGTCAAGCCAAAATACAGTTCATCTTTGAGGAAATTTGTAGGCTGGGTCTGAGAATCGGAAATAGCGGGCATTTGAGCGCGGGCAATTGTCGCCGGAAAAACAGGCAGCACTAACAGCATACCTGTCAAGCCAAGACTGTGAAGATGTTTGTTCATGCGATCGTTTTTAGGTAATAATCCAGGTCAATTATCCGCAATTAAAGAGGTTCGAGCACTTCCCCAAGCATTATGAATAATACCGATGCCACAGTTTGCGATATAATTTAACATAAAATGCTGCCAACTTAAAAACCCAGTTTCTCATGAGAAACTGGGTTTGGGAGCGTCAGTGCTAGTTTATTTAGTCTGGGACGCAGGGAGAGTCAGAAACTGAGTATTTTTACTAAGATTTTTAGTTCCAACCCTAAAAAAGATTAAATAATCCCGTTGTTTAGAGTCTAATAGCATCAGTCTTGTTATTGAGACTCGCCTACTAGCTGGCATCTGATGTGTTATCTTTTAATTCGCGGATGCTTCTGTTAGCAGTATCTTGGTACATTTCCCCGAATTCTTTCACCGCTGCTCCTGCTTCTTGCCCGATTTTCTGGATTCGTTCGACCGGAGAATCAGAAGTTTCGCGAGCTTCTTGCCTCCATTCCCGAGTAGTTTGGGGTCTTTCGGGATTGTTTAAATCCGCATTTGCACCGAATTGTGTGCCGTAAGCTTTGTTGCTGCTGCCCGCATCAACATTGGTGGTCAGCAGCAGAAAACCTACTAGGACAACACTTAAAAAACTCTTGATTTGAAAGCCTTTAAACAGAGAACTGATGCGATCGATCGCAGTGGAAATCAAATTCATCTCGGTAATACTCCGTCAGTTAATTGGGGATGATAATTTTCTACATTTTTTTAGCTAATCGACAGGCTCCAAAATCCGCAGCCAAAGCGAGGACAAGCCTAACTTAGCTGCCGCTTGCAATTAGCCTGAGCGATCGCATCTGGTAAACACTCAACCAATGTGTCAGTCAACTAGGTTTTTTACACACAAATATTACGTTAACAGCAGCAAAATGCTTCTACCTCTTACTAAAGTCATAAGTTAGTTAGAAGCAGAAAAACAAAAGTTCAGCACAGAGTTAGACAGTTTTGGCTCGATCGTGCTATACAAGGCAGATTTTTATTGCAGGCGATCGCCCGTTTTGACATCAAACCAGTGCAGGAACTGAGGCCAAAAAACCAGCTCTACAATTTCTGAATTCCACAGGCGGTCATTTGGCAGCAAAAGTCGCACTGTTACCGATTCCAAACCTTTAACTCGGACGCTAACTAAGTTTTGCATTCCCAAGTTTTCCACTAAATAAACCTCACCTTGAATTGCCTCTGGCGCGGGTAATTTACGAGTCCCTACATCTTGAATTGTTGGTCGGGCCTGCATATTCCCCGCATCTTCACCTGCAAAACAGACGTGTTCCGGGCGAATTCCCAAGACAATCTCAGGCGGCACGGTCGTCAGATTTGGCAAGAGAACTTTAAAATTGCCCAACATCGCCGAATTTCCCTGGCATTTAAGCTCCAATAAATTCATTTGCGGACTGCCCACAAAACCCGCTACAAATAGATTTGCCGGACGGTTATAAATTAAGTGCGGCGGGTCTAGCTGCTGCACGTTGCCGCTGTTGAGAACTGCGACTTTTGTTGAAAGCGTCATTGCTTCGGTTTGGTCGTGAGTGACGTATACTACAGGAGCTTTTTGGGAGGAAAATAATTGTTTGAGTTCGGCCCTGACTTTTTCTCGCAACAATGCGTCTAGATTGCTCAAAGGTTCGTCGAGCAAAAATACTTCTGGTTGGCGCACTAAAGCGCGTCCGAGGGCTACTCTCTGCCGCTGTCCGCCTGATAGTTTACCGGGCTTGCGATCGACTAATTCAGTCAATCCCAGGGATGCTGCAACTTCCATCACTAACCGATTGATTTCGTGGGAGGAGATTTTGCGGAGTTTGAGGCCCGATGCCATATTCTCGTATACTGTCATGTGCGGGTAAAGCGCGTAACTTTGAAAAACCATTGCTATATCCCGATCGCCCGGTCTCAGAGATGTCACGTTGCGATCGCCAATTCTAATCTCGCCTCTAGTCGGCTGTTCCAATCCTGCAATCAACCGCAGCGTTGTAGATTTGCCGCATCCCGAGGGCCCCAGCAAGGTGAGAAATTCGCCCTCGCTGACATCTAAGCTAATGTCTTTTACAGGAACAACTTTGGGGCTGTAGGTTTTATTGAGGTTTTTTAGTTGTAGTTTTGCCATGATTGGTTATTGGTTATTGGTTATTGGTTATTGGTTATTAGTAATTCGTCACTAAGAATCAACTTAACTATTTGACTGTTTTATTGACAAATTCACCACTCAAAACTCTCTTACTATCCTTTTACTGCCCCGGCAGTTAAACCCTGAACAATGCGCCGCTGGAACACCAAAACCAGCAAAACTAAGGGTAAGGTTCCCAAAACGGTGGCTGCGGCGATCGGGCCGTAGGGAATCTCAAAGACTGATGCACCGCTGAGTTGAGCAGTTGCAACTGGAATAGTTTTCATGGATTCGCGAGTGATAAATGTCAGCGCAAATATAAACTCGTTCCAAGCTGAAATAAATGTCAAAATTCCGGTTGTGACTAAAGCCGGAAATGTCATCGGCAGCACGATTTGCCACAGCATTTGAAAAGTGTTGTAGCCGTCAACTTTTGCCGCATCTTCTAAATCTTTTGGCAGTTGTTGAAAGAAACTCCGCATGACCAAAATCGTCAGCGGCAGATTGATGGCGGTGTAAGGAATAATTAAGGCTAAATAATTATTTCCTAAATTCAAAGCTTTGACAATTTCTAACAAACCCAAAAATAACAACACCGCCGGAAATAGCGTCACAATAGTCACAGTTGCCAGAATAATTCTCTCGCCCCACAGCCGCAACCTCGCCAATGCGTAAGCTGCGGGAGCTCCTACTGCTAAACACAGCACTGTGGAAGTAATGGAAACAAAAGCGCTATTCAAAATGTAAAGTGCAAACGGACGGCGCTGGAATAAAGACAGGTAATGATCGAAGGTAATTCGGGTTGGAATGTAGACGTTGGGAATTGCTGAAATATCTGCATTTACTTTGAAGGAAGTCAGCACCTGCCAGATGATGGGTGCGAGGAAATATGCGACAATTAATATCGCTGATAGGGGCAAGATTAATTGCCGGATGTTAAAGGTGTTTTTGGTGGGTTGTTGGCTGGCGATCGACATAGTTTATACCAATGATGGGAGTTGGGGGTTTCTGGGG
>NZ_JADEWV010000483.1 GCF_015207455.1 Microcoleus sp. LEGE 07076 | reverse complement strand
AATAACCAATAACCAATAACCAATAACAAATAACCAATAACAAATAACCAATAACCAATAACAAATAACAAATAACCAACAAACATTATGCCTAAGTGGCCCGGAAAAGTTTTAGGTATCGGTGCTGGTACAATCTTGCTATTAGGTGCAAGTGGATACTGGTACGTTTTTATTGCGGGAGCTCCTCAGTTAGACCCTCCGAAAGTAGTAGTCGATGCCGACTTAAATTTTCAACTCAAAACATATAAAAGTGCGGCTATGAATTCAGAGCGCACTTACGGCTTGATTTTGCCACCAGGCTACACAAAAAATCCCAAACAGCGCTATCCAGTGATTTTTTTGCTCCACGGCGGGCACGGAGACGCGCGCGCTTATCAAGACAAAGCTGCTGTTACTTCTGTGCTTCACGATTTATATAAAAGCAAAAGATTGCCACCGTCAATTGTAATTACTCCTGACGGGAACGACAAGCGGGGTACGAGTCCTTTGTGGGACCCGCAGTATTTTGACGGGCCCAACGGTCGGGTGGGAACTGCGATCGGCTCCGAATTGGTTCAAATCGTAAAATCGCGGTATAGAACCCTGGAAGACTCCAAATTCTGGGCAATGGGAGGACAATCTTCGGGGGGTTGGGGAGCTTTTAATATCGGTTTGCGCTACTTGAATAATTTTAATATTCTGTTCAGCCACAGCGGTTATTTTACAGATGGAAGCGGCAAGGCTAATAGTCCTAAATATTTAGTGGAAAAACTTCCTGTTCAAGATAAACAGCGGTTGCGCGCTTATTTGGATGCGGGGGAAGAAGACAAGGAATTTCTGACTTCTACGCAACAGTTTCACGAACAGTTAAACCGTTTGGGGATTGCTAACGAGTTTCACAAATTTCCGGGCGGACACGGGATTGTTGGCCCTGATGTCGGTTGGAATTATTGGCACAAGCATTTAGCCGATTCGTTGAGTTATGTTGGAAAAAAGTTTAAGATATCACTGGCCGCACAGAAAAAGTAGAAAGGTGAACTGTGTTACCCCAAAAAACTAGAATTGGACTCTGGACTGCATCATTTTTAACTGGATTGGTAGGAATTATTAACCTGCTATCTGCGGTAACTCCCAGTTTACCCGATCGCCGAAATTGGCTAGAACCATTTTTCCC
>NZ_JADEWV010000482.1 GCF_015207455.1 Microcoleus sp. LEGE 07076 | reverse complement strand
AACACTTCGGGGTCATTCACAGCGTCGAGGCCCGCAGCGATGCGATCGCGCGCGACTTGGGCGCGGTTGAGCAACTTTTGGGCAATTTGAGCTCGGTTGAGATCGAGGGGGAATTTGTGCTCCTGGTCTGCAATCCAATCGCCGTAAGCTGTTACCATTGGCTCTAGCATTGACCGCAAAGCTGCGGGACTGGGTGCAGCAGCGATCGCTTCCATTTCTAGTTCAGTTCCGGGTACAACGGCCGCGATGACTTTTTCTACGTCAGCGGTGGGTATCCAGGCGGTGCGAATTTCCTTGCAAATCGAGTCCGAGTGGACGAGGGCGATCGCCGAAATGTTGTGGCCAACAGCAAATTCGCAGTCTTCCCGATACTGCAAGTCTGCCACCTTTTCATCCCAATCATCATCGGTTTGTCCCCGCAAATTCGGGCGGGGGACGAGGGAGTAGGGGGTGTGAATAGTTAAAGTTGCTTGGAAGATGTAAGTGGTATCTCGCAAGGAGTCGTCGGTGGTGGGGGTGCGGTAGTTGACAAGGAAAGCGGAGACGGAACGGGTACCGGGGGGTAACTTAATCTGGGACAAGACGGGGCGAACGGAAATGACAAGTTTTAAGCCGCCGCTGTCGGGAATGTCCAAGGTGTAGGGCGCGGTGCTGCTTTTGATGGGAACATCTACTTCTACCTGTTGAGGTTTCCGCAGCCAATCACCGGAGACGAGACTTTGCAGTTTGGTTTCTGCTTTTTCCTCTTCTGTGGGAATGGGCGAGTAGTCGCCCCAAGATGCGATCGCCCGGAAGTGAGTTGCTTCTTTGGGAACCAGAAAACTCAGCCCCATTGAAGAGGGAAAAAATGCTCTGCGGGCGGAGGATTTTTCCGGGGGGTTTTCGTCGTCGCCGGGACTGGGGCGACTGAGTTCGTCGAGTTCGTCATTGCTGGTGTTGTCGCTGCGCTGTTCGAGGCCGGCCCCGTAGGGTACGAGAAAACCGCTGAGATACCAGCGGGAAGGGGGTTGGTTGATGATTTCTGCGGCGTGGGCTTCGTCGTCGGGCGTAGGGCCGATCAGGTCGAGTTGTAAAGCGTCGATTAGGTGTTGGCGAACTTCGGCGGGGGTTGTCATATCAAAATTAGTTTAATTCCCAATTGTATCACCATAAATCTTGTAG
>NZ_JADEWV010000247.1 GCF_015207455.1 Microcoleus sp. LEGE 07076 | reverse complement strand
GGCTCTATAGCCCGTCCAGGACGGGCTATAGAGCCCATCCCACAATTATGTGTAAATTATTTAATTCGCGATCCTTACTTAGTTAAGGGTTTCAGACTCGCTACCCCCTCAAGATTTCCGTTTTCCGCTGATCTTTGGCTCACTATTGGTATTTCCCAACAAAAAAAACACCCCCGCAGGAGTGGTGTTGCTTAGCAACTAATTTTTCTAGCCAACTGATTCAACTCAAATAACTTCCTGATCCGCCGGGTCGCCGTAGGGGTCTTCGCTAGCCGGACGCACATTGCCGAACATTCCAGCATCAGCTACGTAGTCGGCCGGGTCGCCGTAGGGGTCTTCGCTGGCCGGACGCACGTTACCGAATTGTCCGTAGTCGGCCGGGTCGCCGTAGGGGTCTTCGCTGGCCGGACGCACGTTACCGAATTGTCCGTAGTCGGCCGGGTCGCCGTAGGGGTCTTCGCTGGCCGGACGCGCGTTCCCGAATTGTCCGGGATTTGGGCGAGCGTCATAATTGCCGTCAGGATCGACTTGCTCGCTGTCTGGCCCGACGATCGCATCTTTTAACTTGCGGAAAAATCCGTCTACCATGATAAAATTCCTCTGTTTTATGTGTGGAAAAACCGCTGTTTTAGATTGGGAATACCAGATTTCATTAAAAATCAAGGCAGCGACAATCTAAAATCTCAAATAGTAAGGCTACTGTGCCGGAACAGGACTTGTAGCTTCCGGCAAGCTTTTGAGGTCTCGGCCCGTAGTTTGGTTGTTGTACCCTTGAAATTCGCGGTAACGCTCTGCCTCGGCCTCGGGAACTTTAATTCCTTCAGGCGGGGGCGTTACCCAGTGAGCACGATTCTGGGCATCGCGGTAATAAACGCGACCATTTTTAGAAAGGTAATATTTTCCCTGCGGCCCCTGTTCTTGCTTGTTTTGGTGCTGGCGGTAGAGATAATAAAGGGCGGCTGCTCCGACTAAAGTAATCCCTACTTTTTGAGCATTGCTCAATCCTTTTTTTGCTTGCGGCGAAGGAGTGGGGACACCATTAGTTTGCACCCCTCCGGCGCGAGTGTCATCAACAGGAGGCGGGGGAGCGGAAGCTTGCTGGCTAGAACCGCAAGCAGTCGTCAAAAACGGAAATGTGAGCAGCGTCGTCAGCAGCAAAGCCATGAAGCGCGATCTTCTGGGTTCGGGTTTGATTGTGTTCATTGCCACTCCAAAGCGTCCGGATTGCAGATAGGGTGTGTTTTGGCGAAGTTGGGATACCTGAGCTGCTGCCAACTGTTTTGCAAGCAAATTAATCGATCGCACCAATTAAAAAATTAGTTGCCGATAACTTACAACGTAGGGCAGGTAAAGTATTTCCTTTCGATTTAATCATCCTCAAGTTTCTCTAAGATTGGCTCACTCCAGGGATATAAACAAAGTTTCTTTTATTTCAGTCCGCAGGTATATGCAAATGCGCCCCCTGGGCTCAAAATAAATTCCGTTTGCGGACAGAAAGCGAGCGGAGTGAAGCAGGCGGGCGCACTCTTGAAACTCAAAGCAGCACTGGCGGCAAGGGAAAGCAAGCGGGATTTATAAGTTCGGCCCTGTTTAATTGCGTATTCCTGCTAGTCTGATATGTAGGCAATTTTTTTGTAGAAATTCAGGAGAAGTCGATCGCACTCCTGTATTAATAATTAACCGCCAAAGAAAGCCGCCGCAGCTTTTATGAGTTTTTATGAAAATCAAAAATATAGTTACCGCAGGATTGTCGATCGCACTTTTATTCGCTGCCACCAAATACATACCTGATTTAAACCAGCAAAACCAAGTCAAGCAATTGCTCGAAACTAAACAGTGTCCCGAATGCAATCTCAGCAATGTCAACTTAAAGGGAATGGACTTGCAAGGATTTAACTTGCAGGGAGCAAACCTAGAAAATGCTAACTTATCAGGAACAAAACTGGCGAATGCCAACCTAAAAAATGCTAACTTGAATAAAGCCAACCTGACAGGTTCTGATTTGGGATGTAGCGGAATAAGTTTCAATGTTGATACTAACGGTCAAGCCAAAAATATGGATTTTAAAGTCAGTGCTGTACCGGAAAAGAATGACCCAGAAAATGCAGTAGTTGGTTTTAAGATTAAATCAACAGACCGAGGAACCACAATGCGTTTTAATCTTCCGGGATGCGCGGATTTCGAGAATGCTACAATGCAGCAAACTAAAATGCCAGATGGCCAGATTCACCCTTAATTGCAGCAAATATATAGCATTTCGAGTTCTCATATGAGATGCCGCTGGCCAAGGCGGGCATAGGCCTCCGCCGGCATACCTCACAACGCGATCGAACCGCTATAGCAATCAGCGCCACAATCATTTGTGAAATTCTTGTCAATCATTGAGTTCTCTGTTTGCTCAATCTCTGCGTCCTCTGCGGCCTCTGTGGTTCATCAAAAAAAAACAGGCATCTCAATAACAGACATCAGCGCCACAATCATTTGTGAAATTCTTGTCAATCATTGAGTTCTCTGTTTGCTCAATCTCTGCGTGCTCTGCGGCCTCTGTGGTTCATCAAAAAAAACAGGCATCTCAATAACAGACATCAGCGCCACAATCATTTGTGAAATTCTTGTCAATCATTGAGTTCTCTGTTTGCTCAATCTCTGCGTCCTCTGCGGCCTCTGTGGTTCATCAAAAAAAAAACCGCCGCCAGAGTGACAGGCGGCGGTTTTTTTTAAGCAACTAACAGTCACCTAAAATTAGTGAGCAGAACCGTTACCGTGATACTTGTCACTATCATAGAATCCGTTTTTTGTGCCGAAGAACAGACAGCAAACGGTGAAAACTGCCGTCAAAACTGCTAAAACTAACTTAACGTCCATAATTTACGGTCTCCGATTGAGTGAGTGCAAATACTCAGATTGTAGAATCTTTTTGGCTGGCGCGGCCGTCTACCAGCGTAGCGCCAGATTTGCTGGGCTGTACTCTGGTGCGGCAGTTTCCTGACGGTGAGACGATTCGGGGAATTATTGTTGAAACAGAAGCTTACAGCCCCGGAGATCCGGCTTGTCACGCTTACCGCCAGCGCACTCCTCGCAATCAAGCGATGTTCGGGCCTGCGGGTATCTGCTACGTTTACTTAATCTACGGGATGTATCACTGTTTTAACGTGGTGACGGATGTAGAGGGGGTTGCTAGCGGTGTGCTGATTCGAGCTTTGCAGCTAGATGCGCTTCCCAAGGGGTTCGCTGGAATTCCCGAAAAAAAGCGATCGCGCCTCGCCGCCGGGCCAGGGAAACTGTGTAAGGTGCTGGAGATCGATCGAACTTTCAGCGGTTTTCCCTTAGATGCAAATCACCCGCTGCGGTTGGAACACCGCAGCGAGGACTTTCAGCAAGCTGTCGAGGAGGGCACAATAAATTTTGTGCAAACTACGCGGATCGGGATTTCTCAAGGAATTGATTTACCTTGGCGCTGGTATGTAGGGAACTCTACGGCTGTGTCACAACTCTAGTAATCTCAAAGGTATCACTGTAAATTTTGTCGCTGATCTTAGTGAAATTATGGCTTACTCTTCTGAAAACCCGATCGTACAACTCAAAAAATGCCTCAGCCTGGTTCAGGATGTTAACACTCACGCCGAAGCGAACCGAGCCTTCGAGCAATTGTGCGGGATTATCGATGCTGAAAACCCAATGGCCGCGCAACTTTTGGAGATGCTGTGGGAAGAAGCAATCATGGCCAGACGATCGGCTTTATTTTGGCAGCAAATGAGTGATGTCGAGAAAGATATGGCCAATAGAATGATGGAAAATATGACGCAGATGCGGCAAAATTATTTGCGGTTGATGCAGGAAATGTAAGATTGGGGAATCGGGAATGGGTAATTGCTAATTGGTAATTGGTAATTGCCCGGACTTTGATCGCAAACGAGTAAAAGAAGTAGATTTAACTGGGGCTAAACTTAGAATCCACCAGGGAATATGTGCGTATTGAGCGCCCTCAAACCAAGTTAAAGTAAAAATCAGATAAGCAATAGCAACTGATTCAATGCCGTACACCGATGATTTCACCGCTAAACATACATAATATCCCCAAAGTGCCGTGCCAGCCAGCAGCCCCAAAATGCCAACAGATAAAGTAGTATCCAGAATCCAATTGTGAGCTTTGTAAATAGAAATTTCTCTAGTGCTGATTGTACCTTTTATGTTAATATAATTGTAAGTAAACTCATCGAGATTTACAACAATCGGAGTTACTTGAGGATTTCGGATGTAGGGATAGGCAATGCCCAGACCGTCAAATCCCCATCCAAATAGCGGGCGTTTTTTGATGCCGCGGGCCTATATGCTGTGCATCGCTATTAATTCCCACCATACTAAAAGTGACTTCATCCCTGAAGGATAAGAAATTTTGTATAGTAAATTGAATTAACATTATTTTTACCCATCAGAACGCATAGGATTACACTACTGTCAGCCACTATGGTAGCCTCAAACTGGTATTTAGGAGAAAAAATCTCCTAAATTACCAATTTTTGTGCAAATTTTATCTCTCTAGATGCAGATGTGGGGGATGGGAGAGGATTTAGACTCAGGGATTTCAACCTTGAGTATAAGCCTCCATTGGCAAACAAGAACAGACAAAATTACGATCGCCAAACGCATTATCTATCCGGCCCACCGCAGGCCAAAACTTATGTTCGCGAGTCCAAGCTGTCGGATAAGCCGCTTCGGCGCGAGTATAAGGACAATTCCACTCATCAACCATCAGAGATTCTGCGGTGTGAGGTGCATTTTTCAACACATTATTTTGCGCGTCAACATTGCCTTTTTCAATTTCCGCAATTTCGCCACGAATCGCAATCATCGCATCGCAGAAACGGTCTAATTCCTGCTTCGATTCGCTTTCCGTCGGTTCCACCATCACCGTACCCGCAACCGGCCAAGAAACCGTCGGTGCGTGATAGCCGTAATCCATCAACCGTTTAGCAATATCTTCGACTTCAATACCTGCGGTTTTCTTGAGAAGTCGCAAATCCAAAATGCACTCATGGGCGACTAAACCAGATTTCCCTTTATACAAAACTGGATAATAAGATTCTAACCGTTTTGCCATGTAATTCGCATTTAGAATTGCAACTTTTGTCGCCTCAGTTAAACCAACTCCTCCCATCATCCGAATGTACATCCAAGAAATAGTCAAAATGCTGGCACTTCCCCAAGGCGCGGCCGAAACAGCGCCAACAGTTGACTGTTGACTGTTGACTGTTGACTGTTGACTGTTAAGAAGAGAATGACTGGGCAAAAATTCTCCCAAATGAGACATTACTCCAATCGGCCCCATACCAGGGCCGCCGCCGCCGTGAGGAATGCAGAAAGTTTTGTGCAAATTCAAGTGACAAACATCAGCACCAAAATCACCGGGGCGACACAAACCCACTTGAGCATTCATATTTGCGCCGTCCATATAAACTTGTCCGCCGCAGTTGTGAACAATCTCGCAAATCTCTTTGATTTCTGACTCAAATACGCCGTGGGTAGATGGATATGTTACCATCAAAGCAGCTAGTTCATTTTTGTGCTTTTCAGCTTTTTTGTGCAAGTCAGAAACATCAATGTTTCCCTGAGAGTCGCAATCAACAGCAACTACTTTCATCCCCGCCATGACGGCGCTAGCTGGATTTGTGCCGTGGGCTGACTGGGGAATCAAACAAATATTCCGGTGAGATTCCCCGCGAGATTCATGGTATTGGCGAATTACTAACAAACCCGCATATTCACCTTGGGAACCAGCGTTTGGTTGCAAGGAAATTCCGGCAAAACCGGTGATTTCTGCCAGCCACTGTTCGAGTTGCACGAACATCATTTGATAGCCGCGAGTTTGATGGCTGGGTGCGAAGGGGTGAATCTTGCTAAATTCCGGCCAACTCACTGGCAGCATTTCCGCAGTTGCATTCAATTTCATTGTACAGGAACCCAAGGGAATCATCGATGTATTCAGCGATAAATCTTTAGCTTCCAAGCGGTGCATATACCGCAAAAGTTCGGTTTCTGAGTGGTGGCTGTTGAAAACTGGATGGGTGAGATAGCTGCTGGTACGATCGCAAAAATCTGGTAAAGTTAAATAAGAATTCAATGCGTCTGCATCCAGCGGAATGTTGAGAGCGCTCAGCCCTGGGGCCCTGACATAATCCTTATTTTGTGAAAAAATTTCCCACAATTCTTGCACGTCTTCAACTGTGACAGTTTCATCTAAAGTGATTCCCACTGTCGCATCATCAAAAACTCGGAGATTAATTTGGCGAATTTTAGCAGTTGCTAGAAGTTCTGACAGCGGTTTGTCTCCCAATTCTACTCGCAAAGTATCGAAGAAAGGTTGAGAACCAATTTTGTATCCGAAACTTGTTAAACCGGATGCCAAAAGTGCTGTTAAACTCCATACTTTCTCGGCAATGTCTCTGAGTCCTGACGGGCCGTGATAAACAGCATACATACTCGCCATCACTGCCAGCAAAACTTGAGCAGTACAAATATTGCTAGTTGCTTTTTCGCGACGGATGTGTTGTTCGCGAGTTTGCAATGCCAAACGCAGTGCTGACTTGCCGTTAGCATCTTTGGAAACTCCCACAATTCGCCCAGGAACTTGCCGTTTAAACTCTTCTCGGGTGGCGAAATAGGCTGCGTGGGGCCCTCCGAATCCGAGCGGCACTCCGAAGCGCTGGGTGCTTCCTACGGCTATGTCAGCGCCGAATTCGCCGGGGGGTGTGAGCAGGCAAAGGCTCAAAATGTCGGCGGCAACTGTGACTAAGGCGCCGACTTTGTGTGCCGATCGAATAAAATCGGTATAGTCGTAAATTGCGCCGTTTGTTGCTGGGTATTGCAGGAGTGCGCCGAAGATTGTACGATCGAACTCAAAGCTTTGATGGTCGCCGACAAGCACTTCAATTCCCAACGGCTTAGCGCGAGTTTGCACAACTTGAATCGTTTGAGGGTGGCAATCTTGAGCCACAAAAAACGCTTTTCCCTTATTTTTGCAGGCGCCGTAACTTACCGCCATCGCTTCCGCCGCCGCAGTCCCTTCATCCAGCAAAGAAGCGTTAGCAATTTCCAAACCCGTGAGGTCAATTATCATGGTTTGGAAGTTCAGCAAAGCTTCTAATCGCCCTTGGGCAATTTCAGCTTGGTAGGGAGTGTAAGCTGTATACCAACCGGGATTTTCCAGAATATTGCGCCCGATGACCGGGGGTGTGATGCAGTCGTGATATCCTGTCCCGATGTACGATCGAAATACCTGATTTTTTGCAGAAATTTCTTTCAATTGTGCCAAAGCAGCGTACTCGCTTTGTGCTTCGGGAAGCTGTAAGGGTGCAGAAATCCGAATCGCCGCCGGCACCGTTTTATCAATCAACTCATCAAGACTGGAAATACCCAAAACATTCAGCATTTGCTGGATTTCGCTGGGTGTCGGGCCAATGTGCCGCCCCGCAAAACCATTAATCGGCGAAAGGTTTTGCTGCTGGCTGGGTTCAACTTGAGGGCTGTAGAGTACCAAGGCGGATTCTCCTGAGTTAACTTTTGCTTCTTTGTTTGTAACATTTTGCAAAAGAAGAGGGGAGATTTTCTCTGTCTCTCAAAGTCCGACCGTTTGATCGTTCGGAATGCAAGTCCTTCGATTATAAGGACTTTCATTCCTCACTACGAACCTTTTTTCTTATGGATAATCGGCCTGACATGATATCACAAGATAAAGGGGATAGCAAACTCGGATTTGGTATCAGTCGTCTTGAGACGACTTGTGCTATTAGCCCGGGATTTCAACCCCTGGCGGATTGTGGAATTATCAACCAGCCCCATTCCCCATTCCCTATTCCCTATTCCCCTTCCACCATTTGGCGATACTTCTCGGCAGATAAAGCGTCGTCGGCTTCGCTAAGATTGTCAACGCGCACTTTCAGCAGCCACCCAGCGCCATAGGGG
>NZ_JADEWV010000246.1 GCF_015207455.1 Microcoleus sp. LEGE 07076 | reverse complement strand
TCCCCAATTCCCAATTCCCAATCCCCAATTCCCAATTCCCAATTCCCAATCCCCCATTAACGAAACATGGAAAATATCGCCGACAATCCACAGGAGGAAATGCAAGCCGATATGTACTTAAAACCTAAATTTAAGCTTTCTTGGCAGGTAATATTTGCCGTTTTAATGTTTTTTTATATGTACCTGCCCATTTTAGTCCTCACATTTTACAGCTTTAACAAATCGCGTTTTAGCGCAGGCTGGGAAGGATTTACTTTAGATTGGTACGTTAAATTATTTAGCGATACGCGGATTTTAATTGCCCTGAGAAACAGTTTAACAGTGGCTGTTTTTGCAGTTGCAATTTCTGCGGTACTCGGCACTTTAATGGCCGTTGGTTTAGCCCGCTACCGCTTTCCCGGCAAAAGTTTATATCAGGGAGTTTCCTACTTGCCGATTATTATTCCAGATATTGCCAGCGCGGTTGCTACTCTAGTATTTTTAGCAGCGCTCTCTATTCCTCTGAGTTTGTGGACAATTGTCGCCGCCCACGTTGTATTTTGTCTGGCTTACATCGCTCTAGCTGTTTCTACTAGATTAGCAGATTTAAACCCGTATTTAGAAGAAGCTGCCTTGGATTTGGGTGCAACGCCTGTGGAAGCTTTTATTCAGGTTTTGCTACCTCAATTAATACCTGGAATTGTTTCGGGTTGTCTGCTATCTTTTGTCCTCAGCATGGATGATTTTTTGATTGCGAGTTTCACCGCAGGTAGCGGCACTACAACTCTTCCCATGGAAATTTTTAGCCGGATTCGGACTGGGGTGAAACCTGATATTAATGCTCTGAGCGTGCTGTTGATAGTCGGTTCGGGAGGATTGGCATTTTTAGCGGAATATTTGCGCGGCCGCAGCGACCAAAAACGGGCTCGTTAGTCATTAGTCGTAGGGTGTGTCGCCACAAAAAATTTCAACTCAATATCGACAATCGATCGAGCGACGCACCCAATCGGATTGAGAAAATATCTGTCTTAATCCGCATTAAGAAGCGATTTCCCTATAAGTCGTAGGGTGTGTCGCCACAAAAAATTTCTCACTCAATATCGACAATCGATCGAGTGACGCACCCAATCGGATTGAGAAAATATCTGTCTTAATCCGCATTAAGAAGCGATTTCCCTATAAGTCGTAGGGTGTGTCGCCACAAAAAATTTCTCACTCAATATCGACAATCGATCGAGCGACGCACCCAATAGGATTGAGAAAATATCTGCCTTAATCCGCATTAAGAAGCGATTTCCCTATAAGTCGTAGGGTGTGTCGCCACAAAAAATTTCTCACTCAATATCGACAATCGATCGAGGGACGCACCCGATCGGATTGAGAAAATATCTGTCTTAATCCGCATTAAGAAGCGATTTCCCTATGCTTTTTAAGGGTTGATAACGCCCGCCGATTGATGTCAAGTCCCGTCTATTACCATAACAAAAACAGTTAGTTCGTAGTCCGGACTTCAGTCTGCAGCCAAGCAAGCGGACTGAACTCCGCACTACGAACCGAACCTATTTATTGGAGTGAATCCACCAGACATGATATGACGATCGCCAGCAACGAGGTTACTCAGGGCGGTGCTAACTAACCGTAAGGTGCGTCAGGGGAAAAATTCTTAATCTGCGATGTCACATTCAGACCTGACGCACCCTACAATAACTAACCTTCCGCTCGGGAAGGTGGTAATTTCACCTTAGTAGCTAAACCTAGCGCTTCCAAAACTTGAATTGTCATCCAAGTAAAGTCTATTTCCCACCATTTCATACCGTGACGCGCCGAGTATTGATAAGCGTGGTGGTTGTTGTGCCAGCCTTCGCCGTAAGTCAAAACAGCAACCCACCAACAGTTAGTAGAGCTATCTTCGGTTTCGTAAGTGCGGTAGCCAAATTTGTGAGTTGCACTGTTCACAAACCAGGTGCAGTGATACACGAACACTAAGCGCACAAATATTACCCAAACTACAAAGGGCCAGCCTGCTACTAAGTAGAGCAACACGCCAAAGGCGATTTGCATTGGCAGAAAGTAGTCTTGCAAAAATTGGTAAAATGGGTCGCTCGAAATGTCTTTTGTGCAGCGGGGAATTTCAGCGTGAGCGGGGCCTTTATACAGCATCCAGCCGAGGTGACTCCACCAAAAACCCTGCTGGGCATTATGAGGGTCGAGGTCATTTTGGTCGGAGTGGGTGTGGTGCAATCGGTGCAGCCCAATCCAATCAATTATTCCTCCTTGGCACGCAAGGGCTCCACAAAAAGCTAGAAAGTATTCTACGAATTTTGGTGTCTGAAAACTGCGGTGGGTGAGCAGGCGATGCCATCCGAGAGTTATTCCCAAACCACCTGTTATCCAGTGCATGAATACTGTTAAACCAACTGCTGTCCAGTTGAAGTTACTCGGAAGCAATGCGAACAAAGCGCCGATATGAAGTCCTACTAAACTAATAATATGTTTCCAATTGTATTGGAGTTTGTCTTGTGTTGCGATTGTCATTCTTTTTTTTATTTTTGATGAGATGCAGCTCGGGATTTACGCATAGGAGTTTGGATTGAGTCGTGAAATTAAAAATTTTGGCTGCGAAACAAAAAATTTTTTTTCTAAATCTATTATAACTGATTGTGGTTGTGGTTGGGTCGATCGCGCCAGACGATTCATTTTCAGTTCAACCCAACCTTACCGAGCGTAAAAACTGGCTAATTAGTCAGTTGGCAGTTGGCAGTTGGTAGGGGCGGTGCCTGTGAGAGCTGGCCCTTCTTAGTTGGCAGTCAACAATGCCGAATGCCCAATTACCAATTACCAATTACCAAATTACTATTTTTCTGCTAATTTCACTTTGGTTGCCAAACCCAGTGCTTGCAGCAGTTGAATTGTCATCCAGGTTATGTCTATTTCCCACCATTGAAGTCCGTGGCGAGCGGAGTATTGAAAGGCGTGGTGGTTGTTGTGCCAGCCTTCGCCGTAGGTGAGTACAGCCACCCACCAGCAGTTTGTGGAGCCATCGCCCGACTCGTAGGTGCGGTAGCCAAATTTGTGGGTAGCGCTGTTCACCAGCCAAGTGCAGTGGAACACCACTACGATCCGCATAAATACACCCCAAACCACGAAAGACCAGCCGCCTAATAAATAAAGCAACACACCGAAGACAACTTGGATGGGGATAAAATATGCTTGGAGAAACTTGTATACTGGGTCGTCGCCGATGTCTTTGGTAAAGCGCGGGATTTCAACTCGGATCGGCAGATCCGAGAGCATCCAGCCCATGTGGCTCCACCAGAAACCTTGATTGGAATCGTGGGGGTCTGTTTCGGTGTCTGAATGTACGTGGTGCAATCGGTGCATTCCTACCCAGTCGATCGGACCGCCTTCACAGGACAGCGTGCCACAAATAACTAGAAAATACTCTAGCCATTTTGGTGTTTGAAAACTGCGGTGCGTAACCAGACGGTGAAATCCGAGAGTAATTCCTAAACCACCTGTTACCCAGTGCAGGAATACTGCTAAGCCGACAGCAGACCAGCTAAAATTACTCGGCAGCAAAGCAAATAAAGCGCCGATGTGCAGAAAGGCCATAAAGCCTACGACAGGCCAATCAGGAGAAGTTTTTTTGGAAGTTGCAATCGTCATGAATATATTATGTTTACAAACTAGAGGCCGCATCTACGCGATAATCAACTGCGCGCACGCAAATGGTGAGCGAGGTTATAGATGAATAGCGTTTCACGGCTACAGGAAGCAGAACAGGCACTCTTTCAGATTTTTTCTGGTATTGACGCCACAGTCAAGCAAAATCTTCAACGAGTCTTAAAAGCTTTTCGCAGCCACCGGGTTGGAGTCCAGCATTTTGCAGGGGTTACGGGTTACGGCCACGACGATTTGGGTCGGGAAACTCTGGACGCGGTGTTTGCCGCGGTGGTAGGGGCAGAGGCGGCGGCTGTGCGGGTACAGTTTGTTTCGGGTACTCACGCGATCGCCTGTGCTCTTTTTGGCGTTTTGCGTCCTGGTGACGAAATGTTGGCAGTGGCTGGTTCTCCCTACGATACTTTAGAAGAAGTGATCGGCTTGCGCGGGCAAGGTCAAGGTTCACTGATTGAGTTTGGCATCCTTTACCGTGAGTTGCCTCTAACTCCCGAAGGAAGTGTGGATTGGCAGGCACTGAGCTCTGCTATTTCAGGAAAGACTCGCCTGGTTTTGATCCAGCGCTCTTGCGGTTATTCTTGGCGATCGAGTTTGTCTATTTCTGAGATTGAAAAAATCGTCGCCATAGTCAAACATCAGAATCCTAGCACAATTTGCTTTGTTGATAATTGTTACGGGGAGTTTGTTGAGGATTGTGAACCTACTGCTGTGGGTGCGGATCTGATGGCTGGTTCTTTAATCAAAAATCCGGGGGGTACGATCGTCCCAGCAGGCGGTTACGTGGCCGGGAGGGCCGATCTGGTGGAAGCTGCAACTTGTCGCTTGACAGCCCCCGGCATCGGCAGCAGCGGAGGCGCAACTTTTGATTTGAATCGCTTGCTTTTTCAGGGTTTATTTTTGGCCCCGGGGTTTGTGGGGGAAGCGCTCAAGGGCAATCATTTGACAGCTTATGTTTTTTCTAAGTTGGGTTATCGGGTGAATCCGATTCCTTTGGCGAGGCGCAGGGATGTAATTCAGGCGATCGAATTCGGTTCTGCTAATAAGTTAATTGCTTTTTGTAGGGCGGTTCAGCAAAATTCCCCTGTGGGTTCGTATTTAGATCCGGTGCCGGCTCCGATGCACGGGTACGAGAGTCAGTTGGTGATGGCTGGTGGTACTTTTATTGATGGGAGCACGTCGGAGTTTTCGGCTGATGGACCTCTGCGCGAGCCTTACGTGGCTTTTTGTCAGGGGGGGACTCATTGGACTCATATATCGATCGCCCTAGAAGCTGCGATCGAGGCTGTAGGGCCAGCTAAGTAAGTCATACAATCCAATATCTTGTATGGGCGGGTTCACCCATAATTATCGAACTCAAAGCCAACAAATTCATAAACCCGCCCCCGCCCATACCTTATACCATTTTTCTAAAGATGCGATAGAGATCGAGGACGACCGGGCATTGTAATCTCATTTACCTTCTGACGAAAATCTGTCATAACTTTAAAAAAATGGTATTAAGTCTCGATCAAGTTATGCCGATCGCCAAAATGCCTAAAATTTTATTCACGTCTTTGAGATAATACTCGCTTAAATCTATTTCTATTTCTTGCCCTTGCAGTTTCAGGAATTGCCAAATACTTCCCGTTGTTACAACTCCGTAAATTGCCTCAACTTCATTACCCGATCGCTCGTTAAATATTTTAGCAGCAACCATTTCAGCAGCGCACTGCCCCAAACCAGCATTAATATTTTCTTTTTTGGCTTCGACAATCGTAATTACTGGGGCAGTAATTATAAAAACTTCTGGCGATTTGGTAACAATAAAATCACAAATTCCTTTTAACCCTTTAGCTTCGTCAACGGTGAAATCAACTCCAGAAAATAAATTTACTGACTCATTCTTTTGTCTTTTCAATTCTACCAAAATTGGAGCTATGATCAGTTCCGATCGAGCTTTTTCGCTGTTGCTGCCGCGGACGATCGGCTGATAGTATTGCAAAGTATCTTTCAGCCATTGACTGCTTTCTACTTCAGGTGCGTCCGCAAAAATATTTAACCTTTCCAAAGTAGTTAGGTTAAAGTCTTTTTTGACCATTTCTAAATTAAATTCACTGTAAGCCATTGCGGTTACTTTGTACTATTTATTAGAGGGAGTATTCACCATTAATTTTAACTCACATCTTGTACAAATGACTAATGATTCTTGGTTTGGTGCGTCGCTCATCGATTGTTTATTTTTTGAGAGATTCTTTGTGGCGACGCACTCTACGACTAATGACTAATGACTAATGACTAATTGCCCGATCGGCTAAATTTGTCACTAAACGTCCGTCTTCCATGTAGATAATGCGATCGGCAATATCGAGAATCCGATTGTCGTGCGTTACGAGCAAAATCGTGCAGCCTTGTTCCTTTGCTAGTTTCTGCATAATTTCTACCACATCTCGCCCGGATTGTTTGTCCAAAGCCGCCGTAGGTTCGTCCGCTAACACTATTTTAGGCCGACTGACTAACGCCCGGGCGATCGCCACCCTTTGTTTTTGTCCTCCCGATAAATTTTCAGGGTAATAATTGACGCGATCGCCCAAACCCACAGCCTCCAACATGGATATTGACAAAGCATCCATATTCTGATTCAGCATTTCCTTGTGCAATTCCAAAGACATCCGCACATTTTGCTTAGCCGTCAAAAACGTCATCAAGTTATGCGCTTGAAAAATATAACCAATTTGCTTTCTCAACTTAGTTAACTGATTCTTACTAGCGCCGCGTATTTCTTCGCCCAGAATATTGAGACTCCCTTCTTGAGCCGAACGCAGGCCGCCTAACATCGTCAGTAAAGTTGTTTTACCCGAACCAGAAGGCCCCGTCATAATTACTATTTCCCCAGAGTTGATATCTAGATTAATATCAAATAAAGCTTGTTTTTTGAGTGAGCCTTTGCCGAAGTAATGGTTGAGATTTTTGACTGAAATTACAGCTTGATTTGTGATAGTTTTGTCGAAGTTTGCGGGAGAATTTAGGGTTTGCATGGTAATTGTTGGTGATTTTTTTACCGCTTATTCTTCAGTCGGCGGAGGCCGACTTTGTTTGTGTAGACGCGGTTTCAACCGCCGAGTTGTTATCTTCTAGAAAATGTCTGCGGGGTCTGCCGATCGCAATTTCCGCAAAGCCAGCGCCCCAGAACCAGTACACATCACAATCGTCAAACCCAATACAGTAGTCGCTCGATTTACCGTCATCGCAATTGGCAGCAATGTAGCAGATTGAGCCAAAGAATACAGCCCATTAGCCAAAACAATTCCCGGCATAAAACCCAAAACAGCTAATAACAAAGCTTCCTGAACTAAAACTCCGACTAAATAGCGATCGCTATATCCCATTGCTTTTAAAGTCGCGTACTCAGCCAAGTGATCCGAAACATCAGAGTAAAGAATTTGGTAAACAATAATCAAACCAACCACAAATCCGATAATTGTACCAAATCCAAAAATAAAACCGATCGGAGTAGCATTTCCCCAATAAGCCTTTTCAATTTCCGCAAATTCTGCTAAAGTCAGAACCTTAACATCATCCGGCAAAATAGCTTTCAACATTGACTGAACTTTTAGGATTTCAGCCCCCGGTTCCAACTGAATTAAACCCACATCAACTTCATCTGGTTTGCGTTCTGGAAATAAATTCATGAAGGTAGAATCGCTAGCAATAACATTGCCATCAGCTACGAAAGAAGTACCCATAGTAAATACTCCTCCTACTTGAATATTGCGTTTATTAAGTTCAGTTTCGAGGGTAGATTGTGTATTAACAATATTTGCAATGTCCCCATACTCAGGTCGAGAAGCTTGGTCAAATAACACATGATTGAACATTTGAAGTTGAGCCAAATTCTGATTGACATCTGGCAAAATAAATGTTGTGTTGCCAGGATCTATGCCAAAAATCAAAATTGCTCGCGTAGTGCGGTTTGTGGGATTTCGCCACTGTCCCATCCCAATATATAAAGAAGTGACAGACTTGACTCCTGCGATTCCTTGTGCTTGATAAAGTCGCTCTCTTTTGAACTGTTTTACCGCAGCAAAAGTT
Organism: Microcoleus sp. LEGE 07076; assembly: GCF_015207455.1. Taxonomy (GTDB): domain Bacteria; phylum Cyanobacteriota; class Cyanobacteriia; order Cyanobacteriales; family Microcoleaceae; genus Microcoleus. The sequence goes on along the minus strand of NZ_JADEWV010000246.1, from coordinate 253 downwards.
TCAAATTGGGGATTGATTAACACTAAATCTGTCTGTAAACTTTCGTGGGGCTTAACTGCTGAGTCAAAAAGTGCATCTTGAAAGCCGAGTTGCACAAAAATCAGAATATCTGCAAAGGCAATTCCGGCGATAGCAACAGCAAGACGAGTTTTTTCTCTGGTTACTTGCAACCAAGCAAGGGGTGTTTTGCGAAACATAAGCTTTGTTATTTGTTATTTGTTATTTGTTATTTGTTGCTTCAAGTTGGCGTTGC
>NZ_JADEWV010000481.1 GCF_015207455.1 Microcoleus sp. LEGE 07076 | reverse complement strand
GTCCTAAGTCGGTGGGATAGGTAATGTCGGCGGGAGCGCAGGTTGCATCTACGATTAGTTTACCGCGATTGGTTGACTCATTTTTGGCGTCCGAATCCTTTTTTTTTTCGGGTTGGATTGGGGTAATTTCCCGCATTTTTTCGACCATGCGTTCGTTCACTTTATTAATTAGGTTGGGACTAATTCTTTGGCGAAAGTGCACTAATAAAGATGGGTCAAATGGTAGTTCGTTGCTGTAGCTTGATTGACCGATGAAGTATTGCAGATAGGGGTTTTCGCGGATCTGTTCGACTGTTTCACGCGGAGCTGATTCCCAGTTTTTCCTTAATAATTAATGCCCCCAATGCCATCCGAAATGATTTGGCTGGTGCCCCCTTTTCGGTGGGGAAGTTTTGGGCATATTCTGACTCAAATTCTGACCACGGGATTAGTTGAGCCATTTTTACCCAACGGTTGTCAACAGACAACCTTCCTCCGACGGGCAGTTCAAACTCGGATGAGGGGCTTGGAGCAAGCTCAGCTTTTCTGTACATGATCGCAGGTGGTGATGCACGGGTTTTGACCTATTTTACCTGTTTATCTTGCACTAAACTCTCGATCGCGCGATCGTATAACCGCGCCGTGTAACCTTTCTGCACTTATCCAGCAAGCCCTAACTAGGTCAGAAGCTAATCCTTTTTGATAGGCCACAGAAAAATGATACATCCCCCGATAAATCATTTCTAATGAAACACGTTCAATGGGCACTCCTAATTCATCCGCAACGGCATCTCCCAAGTCTACTAAAACCGCATAAAATAGCCAAGTACCCCAGATTTGTAGCTGGATTCCATTGACCGAACCTGTCCATAAATAACTTAAATTTAGGAGTCTCTTTACTGTACAAAATGCCTCTTCAATTCGCCAGCGTCTTTGATATAAATCTGCCACTACATAAGGCGGCAGTATTTTGGGTTCTTGGACACTTGTCAGATAAGAACGCCAGGAATTTTTGGAGCGAATTTGTACTAATCTTATAGTTAAAACTGGTGTTTTTTTTGTGCCTGCGCCTATCTGAATTATCTGGTCTTTAACATCATAGGTATTTGTTAATACCCGTTTTACTTGATAAGATGCACCCTTCTTGATTCGAGTGATAAATCCAATTTGTTGGTCGATGAGTTTTTGCC
>NZ_JADEWV010000245.1 GCF_015207455.1 Microcoleus sp. LEGE 07076 | reverse complement strand
CCCATATCCAAAAAACCAGTAATAAGTACGCGCGGCGAAGCTATCCCGTAGGGAATCGCCCGCTCTAATTCCCCTCGCTACCTACTCGGATATCAAGATGCGATCGCCCCAAAATTCGCGATTATAAGCCGAGGAAGCGTCAAAGAATCTATCCACCTTGAAAAACTGGGAAAAACAGCAAAAAGCCCCCTTTTTTAGGGAGCTTAGCAACTTTCGTTATTGCTCGAAACAGAAATTTTACTGCACCTTTGGCAGTGACTTTTGAGGTGTTGCTGCACCAACTTTCGGGATATCCACGATCGGCGCATTCACCCCAAGCATCAAATCGTTAGGATTAACAATCTCCACCACCGGCTCGTTCAAAGCCACAACCAAACCCTCAGATTCAACAGGAACGGGGGATGTAGCAAACTGGGGAGCAAACAATTGGCGGCCCCCACCGACAGCAGACACCGCCGCAATCAACAAAGCTGCGATCGCCCCTCCACCCAAAACCAAATTTCGTTTCGACTTGCGTTCCACCCGCTGCAAAACCTTCGTCGCTAAATCCTGTGCAGATTGTTCCGCAGTCGGCACCGACATTGCCTGAAAACCCCGCTGCATACTCAAAAGTCGCGAGTACAAACGCTTCGTCGCGGGGTCATTTGTCAGCCAGTCCTCGACTTGTCGGCGTTCTGCCGCCGTCACTTCGCCGTCGAGGTAGGCACTCAGCAATTCAAAGCGATCGCGCATCATAGTAGTTACATTCCCCTGGCGATAATTGTTGTTAGCCGGAGTTTCACCGAGTGAATCCCCAATATCTTGCTCATTCTGATTTTTAGCTGATTCAAAGTTATAATTCATATTTCACACCACTTGCTCAAATTGGGGGAAGCACGCGCTCACTATTAGGATGATTTACTGCTTATTTATACTTTAAAATAGAAGCTTTGATGTCACAGCAAACTTCATCAAATCTTCTTAACCCGCCTCGAAAATCACCGTTGCTAATTACCGTCGAGATATTTTTGCAATTGCAACTGCAACCTTTGGCGAGCTCTAGCAATTCTCGACTTGACAGTTCCCAGAGAAACTCCGGTCATTTCCGCTATTTCCTCATAGGCTAAACCTTCAATTTCTCTCAAAACAATTGTCGTGCGGAAGACTTCTGGCAAATCGGCGATCGCCACCCGCAACTCGTCGTAAAATTCTCTAGTCGTCAAATCATCATCAGGCCCCGGACTGTCGGCCGGAATTTCCCAATCAACCTCCCCATCTTCCAGCGCACGGGGTACGTCCAGCGACAGCGGAGTCCGCACCCGCTTGCGCTTCCGCAACTCGTCGTAAAACAAATTAGTGGCGATGCGGCTCAGCCAGCCCCGAAATTTAACAGGCTCTTGCAAGCGGTTAATATTGCGGTAGACCCGAATCCACACTTCCTGAGCCAAGTCTGCTCGGTCTTGCCAGTCAGGGGCCAAGTGATAGAGAACCCTGTCTACGTGGGACTGATAACGCTTCAACAGTTCTGAAAAGGCAGTGGTCTCAGGTCGATTTCCTTCCTGACACCGCAACACCAAGTCATAATTAGAGAGTTTTTCGGCTGGCAATTGCACTCTTTGAACGGTCGCCACAACCGCAGACCAGGACACGGAAATAAAGTCGCTCATGGGTGGAATTGGCTCATCGAACATTCCACCATTTTTGACGCTACCCGATCGTCATAAGTTCCCAAACAGGGGAAGAGACGGAGACACGGGCATGGGACACGATCCCGAAAAGCCTTGGCAACAAACAACCAATCACCAATCACCAATCACTGATGACTGATGACTAATGACTGACCTCGCACGCTCCAATACTAACCCAACTGCTAGAACCGTCAGCCCAATGTTCCTTTTTCCAAATCGGTACGTTGTGTTTGAGCGTATCTATGGCGTATTGGCAAGCTGCAAAAGCCGAGTCCCGGTGGGGACAGCCAACAGCCACCAGTACGCTGATTTCGCCCACCTGCAAGTGTCCCACGCGGTGGTGAATAGCGACCCGATTCACATCGGCCCACTGACGGCGGATTTCAGTAGCTATTTGCTGGAATACTCGCACGGCCATCGGTTCGTAGGCTTGATATTCTAGGGAAACTACAGCTTGACCGTCAGTTTGGTTGCGGACAGTACCGCTCATCATTACCACGGCTCCGTTCGCCCGGTCATCTGCCAAAGCGTAGATTTCCTCTACACACAACGGCGCTATGGTAATGGCGAAGCTGTCTGATGCGTGGGATTGAGGTATAGTGCCGAAAGAAAGTGCAGAAAGAGAGTTCATTGCTTTGAGGTGGTGCTGGAGAATTCGATCTTGACACAAATTAAGTCGGGATATCTCGAAAAATTGGGTTTCAACTGAGATATTGCACCATTGTCAAGAACAGGCTGTCGGGCCTGTTCTGTCAAAGAGTGAATTTCTTGTGGGATGGGCCCGAAAGCCCGTCGGTAAAAGGCTTCCACACGAATGATGCAACATCTCAGTTTACAATCACCTTAAAAACTTGAGGGCTTTCTGTGTAGAATATCGACATTCAACTACCGGGCATTGGGAAACTCTAAACGAAGGTGGAGAGACTGTAAGAGTACCTAGCACCACATCTCGGTGAAGCGTTAAGGAATCACCCGGCTCTTGCAGATATTTGGGGGAAAATGTATATTTGGCTGCTGGGTAATTGGCGATCGATTCGGGACCTATTACCCATTACCCATTACCCATTACCTATTGCCAGACATTAGATTAACCGATCGCCAAAAGTTCAGCAACGCCCAAATTGTTAACACTCAAACATCAAGGATGAAAGATAAATTTTAATAATTTATCTTTCATCCCGAATTTTGAGATTAAGATCCTCTATTTAGAGCAGATTCTACCTGCTGAAATTCTAACTCTAGACGCTTTTTCAACTTTTCAGGAACCGGACGGTTCGGATAGGAATTATAATGTCCTGCTAAAGAGTTTAATGCGGTACGCATTGTCGTGAAAGATGTCAGCTTGGTAAGAGCGGGATCGCGGCGGTACGCAGCAAAAAAATCGTTGATACTTGTACGAGCAGCGGCTTGAGCGGCTGCTTTTTCCGGCGCAGCCTCTGGCAAAGTGAGCGCTGTTCTCAAGCTGTTGACTAATGCTAATGTGTCTTGGCCGTAGTCTCCACTCAGAGTGGCGGGAACATTGGTACAGCCCGCTACGCCGATGACAACAACTAATACCAGGGCTAAGAGACGGGAAATGTAATGCTTCATAAGGGTTAGAAAAAATGGAAGCGAAATCGGCCATCAAATTTAACCTTTATCCTATCTCAAATTGAGCTAATAATCTCAATTATTGAAAAATTTTATACTTATACCATTAAAGAGAATACTTGTCAACCTAAATTCATCAAATTTTAAATCTCAAATCGATTGATTTGTCCGGCCGCGACGGAGAGAATTTGGGTTTGGCGCAGCCACTGAGTGTCAAAAGCGCCTAAGTGAGTTGTAGTAATCAGAGTTTGAAATCGTTCTTGAATTGTTTCTAAAAGTTGATTTTGGCGGCTTAGATCGAGTTCTGCAAGTACGTCGTCGAGCAACAGTAATGGTGCTTCGCCGACGACTTCTTCAATCAGCTGCAATTCGGCTAATTTTAATGCTAATACGAGGGTTCGCTGTTGACCTTGGGAGGCGTATTGACGAGCTGGGGTGCTGTTAATTGTAAATGTAATGTCGTCTCGGTGCGGGCCGACTAATGTGGTTCCTTGAAACTGTTCTGCGATCGCCCTTTTTTGAATTTTTTCTAAAAATGCTTGTCGCACTCCTTCGAGATTGTCTTTACCAATTAATTCCGAGCTTACTTCAATATTAGCATCGTATTTCACATCTAAAACTTCTGCTGAACCGCTAATTGAACGGTGCCAATCGCGAGCTAATGGCATCAAACGCTCCAAAATTCGATCGCGCCTGCGGATCACGCGAGCCCCCGCTGTCGCTAACTGTGCATCCCACAACGCTAATTCTGAAGTGGGAATTGGCGATTGGGAGTCGGGAATGGGGAAGTCTTCTGTATTTTCCGGGTCGGGACTTTCGGGTGCAAAAAATCGGTTTTTGTCAAAACTTTCGGAAAATTCGGCTTTTCTGGCTTCTTTAGAGCGTTTTAGTAGAGAGTTTCGCTGGCGCAAAATTTGGTTGTACTGGTGCAAAATGTGAGCGTAAATCGGTTCTAATTGGATGACTAGGCGATCGATCCAATTGCGCCTTCCTTCTGGCCCGCCGCGCACTAACTCCAAATCCAAACAGGAAAATTGTACTACATTTAAGACGCTCAAAAAGTCTAAATGGCGGCGCAGGGGTTCGCCGTTGAGCTTGAGGGTGCGGCGCGCCCCTGAGCGGAGTGTTAAAGATAAGTCGATCGCTCCGGTTTGACGTTCTAGCGTAGCATCAATTTGGGCGATCGGCTTGGAGTCGAGGATTAAATCGCGATCGCGCGATACTCTGTGGCTTTTTAAGGTGGAAAGCAACTCTACGGCTTCTAACAAGTTAGATTTTCCTTGAGCGTTATTTCCTAATAAAATGGTTTTGGGAGCGTCAAACGCTACCTTTTGATCGAAGTAGTTCCGAAACTGCCGTAGGTGCAGCGTTTTCAAATACATAATATTGGTAATTAGTTATTAGTTATTGGTTATTGGTTATTGGTAATACAGTCATCGTAGGGTGCCCCGAAGAGCACCTTACCTATTCAAGGGCGAATTTCTGCAATTGCTTTTTTGCGGAGCGTTGTGTTCGCAATGTATAGTGTTTATACTCGCGCCAAATGTGAAGGGTCTAACGAATAATGAAACATCGCTCATTATCCGTCAGTCGTTAACACTATTTACGAGTTTTGTTGTACAAGCGCACGAACAGTTTTTCCATTTCAATCCAGACAAACATTAGGGCGCTGAAACCGAAGCAAACCATCAATTCAAAGGGCGACAAATAGTGTGTGCCGAAAAATGCTCTCAGCGGTGGAACGTAAATCAGCATTAATTGCAAAACCGTAGTCACAATCACAGCTCCCCAAACAAAAAGATTAGTGAAGGGATTTAACTCGATAGTTAGCCGAGTGTTAGACCTAATGGCGATCGCGTGACCCATTTGCGCCAAACAAAGAGTTGTAAACACCATTGTTTTCCAAGCCTCTGGATTGCCGTGTCCGGGAGCGTGAGTATAGTCATAAGCCCATTTCATCATGCCGATCGTCAAAATTGCAAAAATAATCCCGATCCGAATTATGTAAGAACCCAAACCCCGCGCAAAAATACTTTCTCGCGGGCTGAAAGGAGGCTTGTTCATTACGTTCGGTTCGGCCGGTTCCACGGCCAAAGCTAAAGCGGGAACGCCGTCTGTGACTAAGTTCATCCACAAAATTTGCAGCGGGGTCAGCGGCACTCCTCCCAAACCAATTAATGGTGCGGCCGCAATTGTCAAAACTTCGCCGATGTTGCTTCCCAAAATGTACTTGATAAAGCGGCGAATGTTGGTATAAACAACTCGCCCTTCTTCGGCGGCGGCGACAATTGTGGCGAAGTTGTCGTCGAGGAGCACCATATCGCTAGCTTCTTTGCTGACATCGGTGCCGGTAATTCCCATTGCGATGCCGATATCGGCTTGTTTCAAGGCGGGTGCGTCGTTAACGCCGTCGCCTGTCATGGCGACAAATTTGCCCCAACTTTGCAAAGCTTGAACGATACGCAATTTGTGTTCGGGGGAAACGCGGGCGTAAACGCTAATCTGTTCGACTTGTTGTTTGAGTTGTTCTTGGCTGAGCTTTTCTAATTCTTGACCGGTGAGAACTCGATCGCCCTTTTCTGCAATACCTAAATCACTAGCAATTGCCTTTGCTGTCAACTGGTGGTCTCCTGTAATCATCACCACCCGAATCCCTGCATCGCGGCATCTCGCCACGGCTTCGCGCACTTCCGGGCGCGGCGCGTCTAGCATACTGACGAGTCCCAGCCAAATCATGTTTTGTTCGCTGGTTGCGTCAGAATTTTCGGGCGGCAGGTTTTCCCAGATTTTGTAGGCAAATCCCAGGACTCGCAAACCCTCGCTTGCCATGTTGTTGTTTTCGGCGAGGATGCGATCGCGAATTTGCTGGTTTAAAGGTTGTACTCGATCGCCGACTATAATGCCTTGGGAGCGCTCCAAAGTCAACTCGGGAGAACCTTTGGTCAACATCAAATAATTCTGCTGCTGTCCGTTTTCTGCTGGAAATCCTGAATGTCCCGATCGACCCGGCACTTCGCAAATCACGCTCATCCGCTTGCGTTCGGAAGAAAAAGGAAATTCCGCCGTGCGCGGCAGCAATTGAGACTGTTTTTCCTTATAAATGCCTGCTTTTGCAGCTAAAGATAGCAGAGCTCCTTCGGTGGGGTCGCCCAAAATCTTCCATTCTTGCTGTTCGTGCTGCAATACTGCGTCGTTGCAAACCGCACAAGCAATTAATAAAGATTCGAGTTCTGGATATTCTTCTAAATTATTAATTTGGGTCGAGGTATGGCGATCGGTAAAATCTCCGATCGGCGCATAGCCATCGCCTCCAATGCCGATCGTACAGTCGCCCGTAGACACTCGCTGAACTACCATTTTATTTTGAGTCAGAGTACCTGTTTTGTCGGAACAAATAGTAGTAACTGAACCCAAAGTTTCTACAGCAGGAAGTTTGCGAATTAGAGCGTTTCGCTTCACCATCCGCCTCGTTCCGAGTGCCAAAGTAACTGTCACGACGGCCGCAAGTCCTTCGGGAACGACAGCAACTGCCATGCTGAGAGAAACTTCTAATAATTCTTCAAACCTGCTGGTATCGAACCCGATACTACCGTTGTTGAAGGTAATCATGCCGCCGATGACGACAACTACGACTAAGGCTAGGGCACCGGAGACTAAAACGTTCCCCAACTGTCCCATCCGCTGTTGCAGGGGAGTTGGTTCGGTTTCTACTGACTGAAGCATGGCGGCAATTTTGCCCAGTTCAGTCTGCATTCCGGTGTTGGTGACGATCGCCTTGGCCCGTCCCTGAACAACTTCTGTGCCCTGAAAAATCAGGTTGAGCCGATCGCCCAAGGATGCGTCTTCGGGAAGTTCTAGCTCAGCTTGCTTGGTAACTGCCATTGCTTCTCCCGTCAAGGCAGATTCTCTGACTTGCAGATTTGATGCTTCGATCAACCTGCCATCTGCTGCGATTTTTACCCCAGCCTCCAACAGCATCACGTCTCCGGGTACGAGTTCTTTGGCTGCTATTTCCGAAGTTTTGCCGTTCCGCAGGACTCTGACTAGGGGGGAAGCGAGGTTTTTGAGGGCTGCGAGGGCTTTTTCAGCACTTTGTTCTTGGAAATAGCCGAGAATGCCGTTGAGTATGACGATCGCAAAAATGGCGATCGCATCTTTAGGAAAATTATTCGACTTGATGTCTAAGAATCCAGAAACCACGGCTACAAACATCAGCATTACCAACATAATGTTGGTGAACTGATCGACAAAAATCGACCAAGCACTGCGGCCTCCTGTTTCTTCTAGCTCGTTGGGGCCGTATTGCTGCAAGCGTTCTGACACCTGTTGGCTGCTCAAGCCTGCATCTTTGTTGCTGTTTAGCTGCTTGAGGGTTTTGTCAATTGCTACGGTGTGCCAAGAAGAGGGAGAATTTAAAGAAGACATAAATTACGAGCGAGCATGGGGCATAAAGGTGGTTGCGGCCGCACAGCTACAGCCGATCGATACTGCATAGGTATTAATAAGAGGTAAAAAGCAGGAAGCTAGATACTTCTCTAATCTCTGGCTCTCTCGATCTGTTAATAGATTTACCGCTGATAGCACTTATCCACCTTACTACTAAAAATTAGCAATTCTTTCGGCTTTTACCCAAGCGCCAACGGCTGATTTTTGTCGTTAAATGCTGATATATATTTCGGGCAAAAGCTGTGGCTGCGGCGATCGCCCTGGCAATCTCTTGAATTTTACAGAGAAATTGCGATCTAATTC
>NZ_JADEWV010000480.1 GCF_015207455.1 Microcoleus sp. LEGE 07076 | reverse complement strand
GGACATGAAGGGAGGGGACTTGAATGGGCGGCTGGATGCGATCGCCTCGATCGGATAAAATATTAGGCAACATAATTCAGTCGTTGTGCTTACTTATATTTTAGCAGCAAGATCGGGGTAATCGCGCCATCTTCCCGTACACAAAAATGTTAAATAACAAAATTGGATAATTTTTGTTATTATGGAGGGTAGTAGTTGACTCAAATAGGTGACTCAACATCATGAATATATCCTTAACTCCTGAACTAGAGCAGTTTGTTCAATCAACAGTCAAAAACGGTAGGTACTCATCAGCTTCTGAAGTGGTGTTGGCTGGATTACGATTGCTAAAAGAACGGGAAATTTTAGTTGTTTTGAATCCGGTTTCGTCAGAAGGCAAGCATAAAGCCTGCTATGATTTTTCGGATTTGGTAGGGCGATTAACTTGGCGGGGAGATGCAGTAACAATGCAGAGGAATCTACGCGATGAGTGGTAATCGCTATGTGTTGGATACGAATGCGATCGTAGCTTTGCTTCAAGGGAATCTTCAACTCGTTGAATTACTTAAAGATGCCGATTGGCTGGGAGTTTCAATAATTAGCCAAATTGAGTTTCTGGTGTTTCCGGGGCTGACTCAAGATGATCGTCAGATTTTTGAGCAGTTTCTGCAACGAGTGGAGGTTCTTGGTTTAGGGGCGATGGATGCTGTTTTGATTGACAAAATCATTGAAATTCGCCAGCAACATCGCTTGAAACTGCCGGATGCGGTTATTGCAGCAATGGCAATCCAAAATTCAGCAAGTTTGGTGACGGCCGATCGAGAGTTTGCAAAGGTAACAAGTTTAACGGTAATTAATTGGTAGCGATCGCACTTTGTGGAAAAAGGGAGATCGCACTTTTTGACTTATTCCAAAAGGGCGATCGCCCTTTGTGATTTATTCCAAAGGGGCGATCGACCTAGTGGTCAAGTAGACATCATTTGACATAAACTAATTCTGAAACTATTCCCTAAATATAGCCCCTTCACCAACAATTTCAACCAACATCCAGTCCCCCCCTTCTTAAGGGGGGCTAGGGGGGATCAATCCGAGACTAAACGACTAAACCATCCACCTCAACCAACATCCATTCCCCCCCTTAATAAGGATTACCAGTGAGATAATGCCTTTATTAAACGACTCAAACTTCCAC
>NZ_JADEWV010000479.1 GCF_015207455.1 Microcoleus sp. LEGE 07076 | reverse complement strand
TTAGCGAGTTACGTGCCTGCAAAACCTGGTTTTGCCTTCAGAGGTGGCGCACCTATTGTGGATAGAGAAGAGTTTGACGATTCACAACAAACTGAGTTGCAAGATTTAGCAGAAGAGTTGCTAGAAAAGTTGGATGAAATCTGGGGTGGTGATGACTCAGATGAATCGGTTAATCCCGGAACTCCAACTAATGAAAGCACTGATGCCACAGGGCAAATTTCACAACCTGTAATAGTTCCCCCATCCACAACTACCGCCGGTCTAATAAGTTTAAATGAATGGTTGCAAAAATCTGAAAGTAATTCTCAATACAACTGGCAGAGTCTGGAATCATTTTTAAGCAAGCAAGAAGGAAACCTAATTTTTAGATTTGCCAGCGCCCCCCGTTCCCGCACTGCTGACACCGAATCGCCAACCCTTAGCGCAAGTAAGGTGAGAGAAATCTCCTTGGCTGGTAATCCTATTGTATTGATTGTCAATTGCCAAAAAAACGCCGAAAAAACCGATATTCTCATCAGATTGTATCCGCTATCTGCTGCACAAACCTATCTGCCAGTGGGGATAAAACTGATTGTAATTGATGGTGAATCGGGAGATGTTTTTTTGGAGGCTCAAGCGCGGAGTGCCGATAATTGGATTCAATTGGAATTCAGCGGTGAAGCAGGAGAGCCTTTCAGCATTAAGGTAGCGCTGGAAGATACCGAAATTACTGAACATTTTGCTATCTAATTTAAAGTCAAAATCTATAGGGGAATGGGAATGGGTAAAATAGTTGTATTGAAGTTTACAGCGGGTGATTGCCAGCAAGGATTTCAGCACGTCAGCTTGGAAATTCGGGAAGATAACCAGCGCTTGCTAGGGACATCTTTTGGCAAATTGCCACCGGCACCGCAGATTCCGCAGCTATATAATACTTGGCAGTCAAGATACCGTCAGATGGGGATAACGCGGCGACTTGACCCGCCGCCACCACAGGTAACAAATTTTTCTAGTTGTGATTTAGAAGCAGATAGTAATGCTTTAAAGCAGCAGCTTAATGATTGGCTTAAATCACCGGAGTTTTCCCCTGTGAAGGATGATTTGCTGAAAAACGTTAAGCCAGATGAAGAAGTGCGGGTCATCATTCAAACTGAAGATTCCCACTTACGGCGCTTACCTTGGCATTTGTGGA
>NZ_JADEWV010000244.1 GCF_015207455.1 Microcoleus sp. LEGE 07076 | reverse complement strand
TGGCACGAGTGTCCAGTCCAGAGCATTATCAGTACGGGAGTAGACGGTGATATCCAAATCTATCCAATCTTGTAGAGAGGCAATTTATCGAGATTTGCAGCAGTGTCGCCGCGGCACTTTCAAATTATTTGCAGACATCGATTGCGATACTTTCTGCCGCCTTGCTCATCCAGATTTCAGTCCGGTTGGCTGGCATTTAGGTCACATTGCTTATACTGAGGATTTGTGGCTGTTGCAGCGATGTGCTGGGTTGAAACCTGTTTTTTCTGAGTATCACCAACTGTTTGCTGCTGATATTTTGCCTAAAAAACAGCGGGTTTTTTTGCCGCCGTTACCAGAAGTTAAATTGTATCTGGATGCGGTGAGAAAAAAGGTGTTAGATTATTTGGAAGTAGCGCCGATTGAGGAGCAAGAACGTCTCTGGCGGTTTATGATTCAGCACGAAAGCCAGCACTGTGAAACAGTTGCTTTTGTGTTGCAGATGCAGGAGAAGCAAGGAAGGCGCGACACGGATTTGAACGCGGATACACGGATTAACGATCCGCAAGGGGGAAGAAGGCAGAGGGAAGAAGGAATATTAATGCCCGATGCCCGATGCCCGATGCCCAATTCAGAAATTGAAATTCCGGGCGGGGAATTTTATATGGGAAGCGATGCTGCTGAGGCTTTGGATAACGAGCGATCGCGCCACTTGTGTTATTTAGAAGCATACGCGATCGATCGCTATCCCGTCACTTGCGGTCAATACCAAAATTTCATGGCATCCGGCGGCTATCAAAACCCTGATTGGTGGTCAGTAGAGGGGTGGAAATGGCTCAAAGTTCATTTAGTCGATCGCCCGCTTTACTGGTCTGAAAATCCCGCTTTCAACAACCATCCAGTTTGCGGCGTAAGTTGGTACGAAGCCGAAGCCTACTGCAACTTTATCGGCAAGCGTTTGCCATCAGAAGCCGAATGGGAGAAAGCAGCGAGTTGGGATGCAGCAAATCAAACAAATCGCACCTATCCTTGGGGAGAAGCACCGCCAGATGCCAGCCTGTGCAATCACGAAAATAATCTGGCAAACACATCGCCAGTTGACGCTTTTCCAAAAGGATCGAGTGCGACAGGCTGCTGCGATATGTTGGGCAATGTTTGGGAGTGGACTGCTTCCACCTTTGACGCTTATCCAGGATTTGAAAGTTATCCTTACAGGGGATACTCTGAAGTTTATTTTGATGGAGAGCACCGAGTTTTGAAAGGCGGGAGTTGGGCGACTTTTCATCAAGCACTGCGATCGAGTTTTCGGAATTGGTACTATCCGGGCGTGCGGCAAATTATCGCTGGATTTCGCTGTGCTAAGTAGTGGGCTATGCAATTATAACCGAAATCAAATAGGTTCGTAGTGATCTCAATTCCGGTTGCACTCATACATGATGTTAACAGTTAACAGTTAACAGTTTGCTCGTTACCAGGCTCTGCCTGCTAATGCAGATCCGGAGGCTCTGCCTCCTTCTTTCTTGCAATTTACAGGAGAGAGGATTGTAGCAGGTGTTTAAGTTATTAAGTTTTCGATCCTAAATTCGCAGTCACGACTTTAGTCCCGATCGAAGTCAAAGGAATTTAGTCCTGACTGCGAACCGATGGGGCTTATTTTACGGATAGATATAAATTGAGCGAGACAGAATTAGAAACGATATTTTTTGAGCTAAACTCCCAATTTTTTTCAAATCTCAAAAGATCGAGCAACAAACTTTTATAAAATAATTTATAATTAATTATAGTTGATAAATTTTAAGTTTTAATTTGGGGATCGATCGCCATTTAGTGAGAAAATAGAAAACGAAAATATACAACGGAGATCGAGATAAAAAATCTCGCTTGAGCCTGATATTTGGCAGCGCGACTTCGTGTTATACCAATTGGTGCATCCTAATTTTACTCTATGAAATTCCCAAAACTGTCCGAAACCACAAACCGAGCCTCAACGAAGGAAAACCGCCTGTACTTAGAGCGTCTTGTCAGCGCTGCAACACCCACACCCGCAGAAATCAATGCTGGCAGCGATGCAGTTAGCGGGTTGACTCAAAACCCCAAAACCCTGCCTCCCAAGTATTTTTACGACGATCGCGGATCGAAGCTGTTCGAGTTGATTTGTCAGTTGCCAGAATACTACGTGACACGCACGGAGACAGCGATTTTGCAAGAATGTGCAGGGGCGATCGCCCGTTTGACGGGCCCGTGCGAAATCGTCGAACTCGGCAGCGGCAGTTCCACCAAAACTCGGATTCTCCTGGATGCTTACAACCAACTGAAATATCCCCTGCACTATTTGCCGATCGACATCAGCCCTACTATCCTAGAAAGCAGCGCTTGTCAACTCTTGACAGATTATCCATCGCTTCAGATTCACGGAATTGTCAGCACTTACGAACTAGCCCTAGCTAAAATTGCCCCGTCACCGTTGCCAACCCGAATGATTTGCTTTCTCGGCAGCACCCTCGGCAATCTCAACCCTCAAGAATGCGATCTATTCTTTTCGCAAGTTGTCGGTGCATTGCAGCCGGGAGAGTATTTTTTGCTGGGAATTGACTTAGACAAATCTCAGGATATTTTAGAACCTGCCTACGATGACAGTCAAGGAGTGACGGCAGCATTTAACTTGAATATGCTCCGACATTTAAATCGAAAATATGAGGGAAATTTTGATTTGGCGCAGTTCGAGCATTGGGCTTTTTACAATCAAGAGGAATGTCAAATTGAAATGCACTTGAGAAGTAAAAAAGCGCAAACCGCGAACTTGCGCGCTCTCAATTTAACAGTTGAATTTGCCGCCGGAGAAACAATCCGTAGCGAAATTTCTCGCAAGTTTAATCTCAACAAGGTAAAGAAAGAACTTTCGGAGCGCGGTTTAAAGTCGGTGCAAGTTTGGACAGATCCAAAACAGTGGTTTGGCTTGATGCTTTGTCAGTTGACAGTTGACAGTTGACAGTTGTCATTAGTTAGTGCGAGGGAAAGAAACCGGGTTTCTACGATTTTTGACAACAGGAACGAGAAATATCGCAAGAAACCCGGTTTCTGAAATGGTGAGTGCATCCATTAACTTCTGAACTATTACTTTAGGGTTCACGTATGAGTTCCACAAACTAAAGCTGTGTCTACTACGCCCGCTACTTATCAACTATCAACTGACAACTATCAACTATCAACTATCAACTATCAACTGACAACTGACAACTGACAACTGACAACTGACTAATTAACAAATCGGCCGCTGTCCGGGTTTAACGGCGTGAATGTACTCGCTGCCCGAAGTCGGCCATCCCCGCTTGTAATAGGCTTCCTCCGGCTTCCCCCAGCCCAACTGCAACAAAATTTCCAGAAAATCCAACTTTTCCCACTTTGAAAGACTGGCCCATTCTGTGCGCTGAGCTAGTGCCTCTACATCAATAGGCTCGATCGATCGAAAATCCTTCCCGCTGTTAATGCTCAAATACAAATCCATCCCCGCAGTTACCTGCTGCCAAAATTCCAACATCGCAATCTTAGCTGCTGTCAGAGTAATCAAATCAACCGGTAGAGCTATCAACTCGTCATCCACCGCCGGATAGCGCAGAGTATTGCCTTTAACCGCCATTTCCCGCCAGACAATCCCAGAAACTTGATGTTCCCGCTGGTATTCGTGCACCGCAGCCTTAAAATTTTGATAAGCAGTAAACTTTTGAACGCCCTCAGATTTGAGAAAGCGGTCAATCACGGGATTGCCTGTAGCAGGAGTTTCAGTCAAGTTGAGACGCCGCCCGTGCAAGCAGGCTTGGCGCTCTTCTTCGAGGATTTTAATGAGTTGGGCCGTGCTGTAGACGTTAGACATCTTTATTCAAGCAAAATCAATACATTTGCTGGTTTGGCTGATTCGATCGGCTAATTTTCACTAAAGATTCTTTTTTTTGCGAGCAATATCACTTTTGCCGTTATTGTAACCCACATTCGGCAGATGTGGCTGAGCTTACTGTTATTTTTAAGCAATCAAAACTATGAAAATTTTCCTCACCTAATTTTTTTAGGTTTAATTTTTGGTTTTTGTGAAAATAACTATAATGTGTAAAAGCTCAAGTTATTTTGTTTGAATTAGTTTGCTCTCGCGTGCGATCGGTTAAATCATTCCGATCCAACCGGATTTGATATAACTTCAATAAGATTCGATCGCGCGTGCGGGCTGGAGTCGGCAACATAAGAGCGGACTCCAGCCCACAGGATCGAACTGTTTTTGTTAGGGTAATCGACCGGAGATGATATTATGCAGTAATGCAAGTGTAATTAATTCTGCGCGCCTTAATCTGCACAGTCAATTTAAAACTTTTAGGGCGAAGTCTAAGGCTCTAAAATTGACTTACTTTTGCCAATGTTTATGGATTTAAAAAGCATTTTGAAACTTCTACAAAGATACTTTTGCTGTTAAAAATTACTGAGTTTGTTTTCATAGAAAATTGCACCTCTCTCTTGCTTTTTCCTGCTTGTTTCCACATCTCCATTACCATTTTCCTGTCATTGCGTCCTTGAGCCTTAATTCTTCTCGACTGACTAGAGCTTCGTAATAATCGGGTTTAATTTCTAGGGCGACTCCGTAGGAGTTCATGGCGTCTTGAGTCCGCTGCAATTTTTGCAAAACGTCGCCCCGCTGCGCCCAAGCTTCCCAGTTGTCCGGCTTGAGTTGAATCACTTGGTCAAAAGCGACGAGCGATTCGGAATAGCGCTGCATTTTTCCTAGCACCAAACCTCGCTGCACCCAGCCTTGATAGCTGTCGGGCCAGATAGTAATTGCTCGATCGTATGATGCTAGAGCTTGTTCGTACTGCTGCAAAGTTGATAGAGTGTTGCCACGTTTCAACCAAGCTTCAAAATTGTCGGGGACGATTTTAATGACGCGGTTGTAAGCTGCTACGGCTTCTTCGTAACGCTGCAATTTTTCCAGGGCTGCGCCTTGCTGCAATCCTACTTTTGAGGTAATTTCTGTTTCTGAACTCAGAGAGATTACTTTATCGTAGCAGGCGATCGCTTCTTCGTACTGTTGCAATTTTTCTAGAGCTTCGCCTCGCAAATTCCAAGCTTCTAGAAAATTTCCTTCTATTTGTAGGGCATTGCTGTAAGCGATTATCGCATCTTTGTAGCGTTCCAATTCTGCTAGGGCGATGCCTCTACCCAGCCAAGCTTCGGGGAAGTTTGGATTAATTTGAATTGCTCTGTCAAAAGCAGCGATCGCCTCTTCATAATCTCTCGATTCTGACAGGGTTTGACCGCGCCCGATCCATACTTCTGGATAAAAAGCATTAATGTTAATTGCGCGATCAAAACAAGCAATTGCGCCATCGCGCCACTGGTGTTTGAGGGCCATTCCTTTATAAAACCAAGCTTCGCAATCGTTGGGTTGCAGTTGCAATACGCGATCGTAAGCTGTGACTGCTTCTCCGTATTTGTGCAGTTTTGCTGAAGCAATGCCGCGATTGAACCAAGCCAGACTATTTTGGGGTTGTAGTTGAATGGTGCGATCGTAAGAAGTTACAGCTTCAGCGTAGCGTTCCGCCTTCATCAGAGCCAAACCTCGGTTCAGCCAAGCTTCCCAATTAGTCGGGACGAGTTTTAGCGCGCGCTCGTAGGCGGCTACGGCTTCAGCGTAGCGCTCTGCTTGCAGCAATACGTTGCCTTGTCGGCACCACATCGCGGGCAAATTTGGGTGAATTTGGGTGGCTTTTTTGTAACAGGTTGCTGCTTTATCCCACTGCTGCAATTCTTCTAAAACTCTGCCCTGCTGGTACCAAGCTTCGTGCTTTTCTGGATTGATTTCAATTGCTTTGTCAAAAGCCCCGATCGCTTCTGAGTAATTCTGCAAATTTAACAGTGCTGTTCCGCGCAGCATCCAAGCCCAATATTCTTCTGGATTAATTGCGATGGCTCGATCGCAACAGGCCACTGTTTCGGAGTAGGAGTGCAGTTGCTTGTAAGCTTTGCCCAGATTCAGCCAAGCCTTCGCCCACTCCGGCTTAATTTGAACCGCTTTTCCGTAGCAAACGATCGCCGCTTCGTACCTTCCCGATGCGTACAATCTATTGCCCCGATCGTAATCTGGAAATGCTGCAAAAATTCTTAAAATCGGTGGCAGCAGAGCTGGTTGGGGGTTTGAGGAGTTTTCTGTGGCTGAAGTCGAGAGGTCTGGCATACGCCTTACATATAAAAAATTTAGTGGGTTGACAAGCTTGCGGTCTTATATATTAACTTATGATGTTTTTAACTCGCTGCTGTTTTGAAACAAATTTAGCATATCAGGTGTTCGGCCACAAATTATATTTACTTGAGAGCAACTTGAATCTATATGTATAAAATTATGCACAGTTCCAGCTTTCAGTATTCGCCTGTAAAATGCGGTCGGGATACAAACAAATATCTCGTCATCCAGATTTTAAAAGAAATTTAATATGCTAACTGTACACAGGCTTTTAGATTTTGCGGACTGCTTTACCGATCGCAATTCAAGCTCGATCGACTTTTCCGCCAATTATTGGTACCAAGGTAATTGCCCTCAAAGTGGGGAGTTGCTGAGACTCCCGCGCACTCGAATGTCTGAGGAACTCGCCCGGGGTTTGATGCAGTACCTGGCTGCGGACGATTCCTTCGATCGCGAGGGCAAGATGTACGGCATATTGCTGGTAGAGATGGCTTCGGGGGAACAGGGGATACTCAAAGCATTTTCCGGGCTGCTGAACGGTTGCAGCGTTGTTGAGGGCTGGGTGCCGCCGATTCCGGGACGAGATCGAGTTCAAGGAGAGGAAGCGCGCGCCTTAACTCAATTGGAGGCGATGAAACAGGAACTGATTGCACTGAATCAACTCCCGCAGCGACAAGAGTATCAAGCTTTATTGAGCGAGTTTGAATTGCAACTGCAAGTTTTGAACGAACAGCACCGAAACTGCAAGCAACAGCGAGAACAAAAACGTCAATTACTGTCTCAAAATCTCGCAACAGAAGCACTGTCAATTGCTCTCGAACAATTGAATCAAGCCAGCCGTTTGGAGAAAATTGAACGCAGGCAATTGAAACGGCAGCGGGATGAAACATTGCAGCCACTAAAACTCTTAATTGAAGCTGCCGATGAGCGGATGCGGGCGCTGAAAAAGCAGCGAAAAGAGCTTTCCCGCGAACTTCAGGCGCAGATGCACGCGGCCTATACGCTGGTGAATTTTTTGGGTAAATCGCGATCGATCTTGCAATTGATGCCAGCTAATTCTATTCCCACGGGAACGGGCGATTGTTGCGCGCCCAAATTGCTGCACTATGCTGCTGCAAATAATTTCAAACCCTTAGCAATGGCAGAGTTTTGGTGGGGGCCAAGTTCTGGAGATAAGATTCAAGGGGAATTTTACGGTGCTTGCGGCGATCGGTGTCAGCCGTTGATGGGTTTTTTACTTTCTGGATTGGGTCAAAATAAATCAAAATTACCGATTATTTATCAAGACGACTGGTTAATTGCTGTCAACAAGCCCTGCGGATTGCTATCAGTTCCCGGTCGATATCTCGATACTCAAGATAGCGTTGAAAGCCGCTTACGAAACTATTTTTACGATGATTTAAATCTGAAGAATATTCACCGATTGGATTTAGAAACATCGGGTATTTTGCTGCTGGCGCGCGACAAAGAAACCCACAGCAAATTGAGCGGTCAATTTGCTAAAAAACAAGTTCGCAAAGTTTATGAAGCGGTGCTTTCTGGGACTGTAAAAATTGATGCCGGGACGATCGAACTTCCACTTTGGGGCGATCCGGAAAATCGCCCTTGCCAGCAAGTTAGTTGGGAGTGCGGAAAGCCCAGCGTTACTGGCTTTGAGGTAATGGCGAGGGAGGGAAATCATACTCGCGTCGAGTTTTTGCCGCTGACGGGGCGCACGCATCAGTTGCGGGTTCATGCAGCGGATGTCGGAGGGTTGGGAATACCGATTTTGGGCGATCGACTTTACGGATGTCGGGCTGCTGCGAATCGATTGCACTTGCACGCGCGAGAACTTTCTTTTGCACACCCGCAGTCGGGAGAATGGCTGCACTTACAGGCGGCGACTCCATTTTGAGCGCGCGGATACTCTTTGTCAAATTACAAGATAAGACGGCGGTTGAAACCGCCACTGCACAAACTTTCGTCAGTTGTTGAATTTTGGTGCAGGAATTAAGGATCGCGAATTAAATAATTTACACATAATTG
>NZ_JADEWV010000021.1 GCF_015207455.1 Microcoleus sp. LEGE 07076 | reverse complement strand
GACTTTATAGGGTGCACCGCGAGTACGGGAGGTTGCCTTGGGCGCAGGTGGTGGCTCCGGCGATCGCCCTGGCGGAAAATGGCTTTCCGGTAAGTTCGCGCTTCACAAAGGCTGTTGGGGGGAGAATGGGCGCGATCGCCAAGAATCGGGCGGCGCGGGATATTTTTACTCGAGGCGGCATTTTGTACAAGCCAGGGGAAGTGCTGGTGCAGCAGGATTTGGCGCGGACTTTGCGGCAAATTTCTCAAAATCCCCAAAGTTTTTATGGCGGGGATATTGCGCGGGCGATCGCCGCCGACATGGCTAAAAATGGCGGCATCATGACTCTGGAAGATTTGAAAAACTATACGCCGATTTGGCGCAATCCGGTTTGCGGTAACTTTCGCACTTACCAAATTTGCGCGATGTCGCCTCCTTCTTCCGGCGGCGTTCATTTGTTGCAAATCTTAAATATTCTCGGAGATGATACGGATCTCAAAAGGTGGGGGAGGAAAAGTCCAGATACGCTACATTTACTGGCGGAATCGATGAGGATTGCTTATGCCGATCGGGCTGAATATTTGGGAGATCCGGATTTTGTCAGCGTACCGGTTAAAGCTTTGACTAGCAGGAATTATGGCAAATTTCGCCGATCGCAAATCGACATGACAACAGCCAAACCCTCGACGGAGGTAAAAGCTGTTAGCGCTGAAACTTTGAGCCGCTTTGTGTACGAGTCGCCGGAAACTACTCACCTGACGGTAGTTGACTCGGATCGGAATGTGGTGAGTTTGACGTTTACGGTGAATGGCGGTTTTGGGGCTGCGGTGGTGGCGGCGGGTACGGGAATTTTGCTCAACAATGAGATGGACGATTTTGCTGCGGCTGCGGGAGTGCCGAATTTGTTTGGTTTGGTGGGCGGTGAGGCAAATTCGATCGCCCCGGGGAAGACTCCTTTATCGAGCATGACACCGGTGATTGTCACCGAAAATGGCCAATTTCGCCTCGCTGCCGGTGCTCCCGGAGGTAGCACGATTATTACCACGGTTTTGCAAATTGTCCTGAATGTGTTGGTTTACGACATGAATGTCGGCGAGGCTGTATCTGCACCGAGAATTCACCATCAGTGGCTTCCCGATCGCCTGATGGTGGAAAGGGGAGGTTTTGATGCAAACACGCTATCGGAGTTGCGTCGCCGGGGACACCAAATTGTCGAACGCGACGGCTGGGGAAATGCTAATGCGATCGTCCTGACGCCTGATGGTTGGTTGGAAGGATCTGCCGATCGGCGCGGGGAAGGATCTGCAAAAGGATTTTAGCCATCAGTCATCTGTCATTAGTAATTGTGGCGATCGCCAACCGTATAAAAACCCGGTTTTATTGGTATGAACTCCGTAAATCATAAAATTATTAATCTGTCTGCGTGTATTTTGGTATCGATATTTTTGTACTCATGTTTATTCACTGACTAACTACCAAAAAATACTCCACACAATTAACCACAAAAACCGTAAATATACCTAAATATAAAGTCCTTGTAAAGGCACTGGACATTGACAGTTATACAATGTAAGAATTAGGTTGTGCATTGAATCATCTTTGTGATTATCACAAAAAAATTATGATAAACTTTCACAAAATGGCTACCTTAACTGCTACATTGACTGGTGTTATGAGCTGTTTGGCAGCGCCAGCAATGGCATTTTCGGTAGGGGCAACTAATAACACTGAGAATTTGAAAAATAATTTGTTAGGAACTAATACAGCGGGATTGAGTAATTTCTCTATTTCAATTACGGGGAATGCGGCTGCTTTTGGTACTTTTAGTAATGACCCCTTTGGTTTGCGATCGGGTGTTGTTCTCAGCACTGGAAAAGTCACGGATATACCGGGTCAGAATCGGAAAGATAACATGAGTACCAACGGCAGCGATTTAAACACCGACTTTGGGCCCAAAGGTGAAGAGGGGGATTTGACTGAACTCAATCTCAGTTTTTTTGCTAATTCGACGGTTGAAAAGTTGTTTTTTGAATATGTATTTGGTTCTGAGGAGTTTCCTGAGTTCGGCTGCTCTGAATTTAATGATGATTTTGAACTGCTGCTGAACGGCACTAATTTGGCAAAGTTGAGCGACGGGAAAACAGTTACAATTAATCATCTTGTTCCCGATCCAAATAATCGCTCTACCGATCACCCAGACTATATTGATAACCCAAGTTTGACAGGTATTGCTGCTAACATCATTAGGCTGGACGGTTTTACTAAAGTTTTAGGTTTTGAGGGTTTGCTCAAGCAAAATCAGAGGAATGTTCTCAGCATCCGCATTAAAGATATTGGTGACGGTAATTTAGATTCTGCTGTATTTATTAAAGGCGGTTCTGTGGGGACGCTAAAAGCTGAACCAGTTCCCGAACCCATGACTGTGGCGGGTTTGATGGTGGGCGGCGCGATGCTGGCTGCTGGGCGAAAGTTGCGCGGGCCCAAGTAATTAGTATTAAATTAGATCGATCGGGTTGGAGCCAGAAACGGGGTTTTATATGATGTCCGGTTGCACTCCTCATGATGTTGAGTGTTGAGTGTTGACTGTGAATCGAACAACTGAAAATTGCGCCGAGATAGGTGGCGACTGGTAAAAATCATTCATAAATTGCCCTCTAATTTATCACCTGACGGTGCAGCCGGAAACGATCTGCACGAAAACAAGTCGTTCAAGCCAAAAAACCGGGTCAAAAAAACTAGGTTTGTGCGATCGATTATTCAACAAACCCTAAGTAAGTCGGCGCGAATATTTATCGTTAGGTTCGGACAGGAAGCAGGAAGCAGGAGGTTTGAGGGAAAGCGTGTGATACCAAATCATTTAGCTGTGAATACTGCCGTCGGGTAAGATTACACCTGTTAATCTAGCTCCTGTGAGTTTTACCATAACTCGATCGCCATAACCGATTTTAGCCCCTGTTAAATCGGCACCGCTCAAGTCTGCACCGCTCAAATCCGCTCCGATTAAATTTGTTTCTGTCAAATTGGCATTGATCAAACAAGCCCCTAACAGGTTTGCTCTGAACAAGTTAGCTTTGTGCAAATTCGCGCCTGTGAGGTTGACGTTGTGCAGAAAAGTATCGCTTAAGTCGGCTTCACTCAGGTTTGCATTGCTCAAGTTTCTCCCTGAAAAATCCTTTTCTTTTAAGGAAGCTCCTTTGAAGTTAGAACCGCTCAAATCAGGAGCTTGCGGCCCAGCTTGGCGGTAAGACTGAGATGGTTCCGGCTTTGGCGATTGGTAGCGGGAAGCCTCAGAATAGGGCCCCGTCGGACTCGGAGCATACTTTGCAGCGTAGTGTGCAGCATAATTTCCTGAAGAGGGTTCGGAAGAGTAGCGGGGTTCTTTTGGTGCTGTCGGTGGCGACTGGGCGTTTTGTTGCTGGGTGTTTTGGTACTGAGTGTTTCTGTACTGAGGATTTTGTTGCTGGGTGTTTTGTTGCTGAGTGTTTCTGTACTGAGGATTTTGTTGCTGAGGATTTTGGTACTGAGTGTTTCTGTACTGAGGATTTTGTTGCTGAGGATTTTGGTACTGAGTGTTTCTGTACTGAGGATTTTGTTGCTGAGTGTTTCTGTACTGGGTGTTTTGTTGCTGAGGATTTTGTTGCTGAGTGTTTTTGTACTGGGTGTTTTTGTACTGGGTGTTTTGTTGCTGGGCGTGTTTTTGCTGAGTGTTTTTGTGCTGAGCGTTCTGATTCTGACCTCTTGGCTGAATCGATCGCAATTGTTCGCGAGCTTGATTAATTTCCTTAATCTTTTCTTCAGCTTTCTGTAGTAGTCGGGGATTGTCTTTGGGAATGCGATCGGGGTGCCAAATGAACGCCAAATCCTTGTATGCTTGAGTAATTTCTTCTCGGGAAGCTCCCGGCAGCAGATCCAGGACTTTATAGTATTGGTCGAGGTCGTTCATATTACCACCTTTCGCTTTAAGAAATTACGAACTAAAAATTAAGATCGGAGTAAAGACAGCTTTAAAAGCTTGCTTGTCCGATCGTACATTAATTGAACAATAACTCAACTACGCCGCTGCGGGCAAAAACTCTCGGATGCGCTGCAAATATGTTGGGGCATCCTCCAGCATCGGAAAGTGAGCCGTATTGGGAATTATAACAAATTCTACTTTTTTGCTGAGGGAGGCTGCTTGCTCTCCCATGATGGCGGGGATAATTTGATCGAATTCTCCGGCTACCAGCAGCGTGGGAACGCTCAACCGTGCAAATTCTTGAGGCATTTCCTCGGCTGCTCTTTTGCTGACTGCTGTCACCATTGTACCAATAGCAGCTTCCTCGTCTGCCATTAAGAAATCCTTGAGAAACGCCAGACTTACCTCTGTCGGTAGAGAGCGGCGCAAAAACCGGGCCATAAACAGTCGATCGACAAACGGGATAGAAGCCAACCAAGACGGCCGGAATTTGACCACATAGCCACCGAATTTGTGAAAAGTGGTAAACGATTTCTCATCGTATGCAAAAATCCCGCTGCAAGTAAGAATTGCTTTTTCTACTTTTTCGGGGTAAAGGTTGAGAAATAAAGTAGCAATAGATGCTCCTGTAGAATGAGCGTTGAGAAAGACGCGGGGTAAATTCAGAGCTTCTAATAATTCGGCTAAGTCGCGGGCGTAGGTTTCGAGATCGTAACTAGATTTAGGAGGTGATGGAGGCAAGGGCGATCGACCAAATCCTCTCATATCGTACAACAAACAATCAAAATCGTCAGCAATCGCCCGTGCCGTGCTTTCCCAGTAGCGCGCCGAGCCGGCCCAGCCGTGGAGAAATACCATTACTGGCTTGCCGGTGGGTTGGGCGTTGTTATCTGCCGTTATCCACTCGTAATAATGTTCCACACTGCGAATTGAAATGAAAGACATAATATTGATTTAGATTCTGAGATTTTAGATTTTAGATTTTAACTCATAATTGTTCACTAAATACCCAAATTCCCGACTTCTTAAAAAAGTCAGGAATCTCAAGACTACAGCCATCCCAAAAATCTGCGTTAACCCGCGTCAATCCGTCCACATCTGCGGTCAAAAATCACCAACATAAAAACTAATCATAAATCTTAAGCAGCAGAAGCAGCAAGCCAAAATAAACCATCTACCAAAAGCGTGCTTAACACGGCTCCGCTAAACGCGCGCCAGTGCAGTTCTCGATCGCGCAAACTCAGCAAACCGACTGTTAGCAACACAGCAATTAAAAGTAGAGCACAGCCTATGCCCCAAAAAGTTTCGATTTGCCCGATCGCACTTTGAAAAATCGGCATTGCTAATTCCGGTTCCGCGTGCATGACTTGCCGCCAGTAGGGCATCAACCCAGTCAAATAAAAATATAAATCAGTGATCGCAGTCCCAAATAGCGAACCCAAGTAAAAATAGCTGCCAACTTTTCCCCAAGATTTGTTCAAGCACCAAATAGCAAAGGGCAAGCCAATTGCTTCTATAGGTAGATGTAAAATAGGTTCCCATCTAAACCAACCCCAATAGATCGAACCTGCCAGCCAACATCCAGCAAATCCCAATAATAAATCTCCCCAGAGTTGGGTTTTTGGGCGGAAAATTAAGATTAAACTGAGGACGAACCAAGGAATTGTTGAGAGCAGGCTGATGGTTGGATACAAGCGAACTAACGGTGCTTGCACGAAGACCGGAATTGAAACTAAAAATGCTGAAGCGCTAAATATTAGCCACTGTTTGATGCTGTTGGTTTTGTCGGAATCGACAGCATTGTCGAGGCCCGAAACGGTGGCAGTAGATGCGATCGCCGATGATGTTAATAAATCAAAATTAAACAACTGATTGGACTCCGTACTGTTGCAATAGGTGGACTAAAAATTTGGCTGCGGTTGTGGGTTTTGCCGTTTCAATACCGGCGCTGTTTTGGCTGAGGTGCCAGCCTTTTGCGGTTTGGGGAGCTCGCCACAAATCTAAATGTGCAACGGGGCGATCGGCATAAAAGCTGTCTCCACCGCTGCCGAGAATGGCCGAACTCCAGTGTGTATAGCGATCGTGGCTGAGCCTGTGGATGGGAAAATTGCCCCCCAGGGGTACTCCCCAACCGTCTAGGGCAACCAATGCCCCGACTTGGCCTCCTAGTTGCTGCCACAGAAGAGCCGCCCCGATCGCTCCGGCTACTCCTGCCGAAAAGCTCACAAATACTAAACTTTCTCCGGTCAACTCTTGACTGCATAAAAACTGAAATATGTCAAGCGCTGAAAAAGGCGGGTGTTTATGAGCCGGAAAAATCTTAACAGGGTAAGATGTTTGGGTATTATGCCGAGGATTTTCTGGTTCCCACACCTCCGAAAGTCCGGCTAGGAAGCGATCGGTTAGTTTTGGGTCGTGAACTCCCGGACAAATTACCAGTCTCATCTTGCTTCACTAAAATTAATTATCACCTTAACATAACTTTACTTAATTGTACAGCCTAACTAATTATATGCTATCCAGGGGGATAGGATGTTAAACTAATAACAGAGTCTAGTTTGAAGAGTATCCCCCAGAGAAAAGCCCTGGAAATACTCTGAGGCACTTACAGCAGAGGCAAGGGGAAGAAGTCTTAAGAAAACATAAAACTTAACCTCTGTTCGCAACTCTGATGCGTATGCTGTTGTCTTTCCTATCAGATTCACATCCCCCCCAGCCCCATAGGTGTTAACTTAAGGTCAAACCCAATTACAGACGCCTGTTTGACTATTAAGGCCAGAGCCCCCTAGCCCCCCTTAAGAAAAGGGGAGACAGGAGTCTACTCAAAGTCCCCCAACAATCAGGGGGATGCGAAAGGGGTCTCCTGGCAGCCTAGAAACCAGGTTTTTTCGCAATTCTGGTTCATCTTTGCTGCGACTCTCAAAAAAATTCAAATTGAGGAATACAAAGTGGTTGCTTCTCCAGAAAAAATCGAATTCAAAACATCTGCTGCACCCGCAAGTAATGACCGGGTTGCTGTCTTGCTGATGGGTTACGGCGAAGTCGAAAGCTACGACGATTTTGCCAACTACAACGAACAAGCTTTAAACTTGCTGACGGCAAAGTTTGCGCCGGTACCAACTTGGATTTATCCGCCGCTGGCGAAGATTTTGGCAATTTTTGACTTGCACGAGTGGAGTCACCAACACGGTCAATTCGTGTCGCCACACAATGCAATTTTTGAACAGCAACGGGCGGGGATTGAACAAAATTTGCAGGAAAAATGGGGCGACAAAGTAAAAGTGTTCAAAGCTTTTAACTTTTGCGCGCCGTTTTTGCCGGAACAAGTAATCCCGCAAATTAAAGCTGAAGGATTTGATAAAATTCTGATTTATCCGCTGTTGGTTGTTGATTCTGTTTTCACTAGCGGGATTGCTGTGGAACAGGTGAACAATGCTTTAGCACAAACCTTTGATGGTAAAGAACATTGGGTAACAGGACAGCGTTACATTCCTTCTTTTTACGATGAACCGGCTTACATTCAACTAATGGCAGATTTGGTTGAAGCGGAAATTAAGAACGATTTAGCTGTAGCGCATTTGCCTTCTCAGATTGGGATTGTGCTGATGAATCACGGTTGTCCGCACAAGGCGAAGGGCTTTACTTCGGGTATTGTGGAAAGTCAAGCTTTGTACGATCGCGTGCGGGAACGTTTGATGTATCGCTATCCTTTGATTTCGGTGGGCTGGCTGAACCACGATACACCGCTGATTGAATGGACTCAGCCGGATGCGACGTTGGCTGCGAAGAATTTGATTGATTTGGGTGCAACTGCGATCGTGTTTATGCCGATCGGATTTGCGACAGAAAACCACGAAACTTTGTTAGATGTAGACCACATTATTGAGGGTTTGCAGAAGCAACGTCAAGGAGTTACTTACCGCAAATTGCCTTGCGTAAATGACCATCCTGAGTTTCTGAAAATGGCGGCTGAGTGGGCTAATCCTCAAATTGAAGCGTTGTTGAGTGAGATGGCTGTGGCGGTGAATCCGAATTTGGTTGTTCGCGATCACGTACATTCTCATGGCGATCATGGGCATAATCATGGCGATCATGGTCATTCTCACGGCGATCATGGGCATTCTCATGGAGATCACGGGCATTCTCATGGTGGGCACGGACACAATCATTAATTAGGATCTGAGAAACCGGGTTTTTGCGATAATACTGCGTTGAAGACGACAGATTAAGCAAAAACCCGGTTTCTTTGTCGGAGTGGGTAATACTTTCTGACTCGGCGGTTGAAACCGCGTCTACACGAACGAAGTCCGGATGGTGCGCGGACTAAGAAATTTAACCAGGACTTGGTATAAGTCGAGATTAATTTAGGTGAAAGGTCGATCGTCCTTTGGTATTTTTAGGGAAAGGGCGATCGGCTTTTTGATCAATGGTGTAAAGTGCGTCGCCATCAGATATCTTCAAAAATCAAAGTTGTTAAAGAATAAAATGAGAATGGTATTGGATCGTGCCACAGTATTTTGGGGATGCTAATCAGAAAGAAATCCGTCAATATGCAGAAATTATCGCCATGACGGATGATGTGTATAAAATTGCTAATTATCTAGAGATTTCTGAACAAATTATCCGCCAAGTAAAAGAACACATATTTATCAAGGAACACGAGCTTGATATTCCAAATGATGAGACAAATACTATTAGCCGTGTCAGAGGTAATTTTACACCTGATGGTGAGATTGGTGACTTATGGATAAGTGCAAAAAATGGTGAGCTACAACCGAGAGAAATTATCAAGTTTAAGCGGTTGATAGCCCACGAGTACATAGAGCAAGCATTAATGGCCGATGGACTTCCTTATCGATCGCCTGAAGCTTGGATAGAGCATCCCATGTATGGTTTTGGTAACTGGCCAACCCCGGAGAATTTCGGAGCACACGATATCGCTCCCAATATTGGGAGGCCCAACCCATTTTCCCACTGGGTTAATATAATAGGTAAGTCAGCGGAAGGACTGATGCTTGCTGACAACCTCTCAAATCTTGATGAGTTGCTTGAAGCTATTAGAGAAAAAATATGACTGCAAAAACAATTACTGATACTGCACTAGAGCGAATTTTAGCAATTAAATGGGAGCCTGACGATAGTCGCGTTAACTCTCATATTGCCCTTTTGCGAGAATACTTGAGACGTGCCGCGCTGTGGGCAAAAGCTTTAGATTCTACAGATGAATGGCCGTTTTTTGATGTGGCTGCTCATATCTGCCCTTTAGAATGTGCCGATGATACTAAGGTTAAACTGCTTAAGACTCATTTCACAGAGACACCGTTTTATGTGGCGGGTGTGATTGAGAAAACCTGCGAGTGGTTCCTCCATTGGGAGCGGGTAAAAAATTTACCTAAAGTTAGTAAATTTACTTTACCTGAACCCTACGAACCTCTAATCATAATGTATGAACGCGGTGGCATATTCTCTATGGAACATGGATTTTTTGATTTTGCTGTTGGGAGTTTTCCTAGGGGTAAATGGCAGCAATATGAGGAAAAAATTGCAGGAGAGTGGGCAAATCCGCAGATTGAAGCGTTGTTGAGTGAAAGTGCGATCGGGTGAATCCGAAGCTAATTGCCCTTACCGATTGCTTCGATCAAGATTACCTAAATTAAACAAAGTTTCTGTATGCTTTTGCGGGAAAGCCTCACGAGTTCTAATTGTTAAAGCATTTTCATAACACTTTTTTGCCAGTTCGATATTCTCAGCTTTCTCTCCCATGATTCTGTTACTGTAGGCTAATCCCAGATTATTTTGTGTCGTTGCCCAATATTCGGGAAAGGCTTCGCGGGTGAGGACGGTTAATGCAGCAGTGTATGATGCGATCGCCAGTTCGATATTCTCTGCTTTATCTCCCCTGATTCTGTTTCTGTACATAGTTGCCAGATTATTTTGCGTCATCGCCCAATCTTGGGGAAAGGCCTCGCGGGTGTAGACGGATAATGCAGCAGTGTAAGATGCGATCGTCAGTTCGATATTCTCTGCTTTGTCTCCCCTGATTCTGTTTCTGTACGCAATTGCCAGATTATCTAGCGTCATTGCCCAATATTCGGGAAAAGCCTCGTGGCTGTAGACGGATAATGCAGCAGCGTAAGATGCGATCGCCAGTTCGATATTTTCTGCTTTGTCTCCCCTGATTCTGTTTCTGTAGGCTAATCCCAGATTATTTTGCGTCATTGCCCATTGTTTGGGAAAAGCTTCAAGGGTGTAAACTTCGAGGGCGGCGGTGTAATATGCGATCGCCTTCTCCAGATTATCCGCCCGCGAACTGATGATTCTGTTACTGTAGGCAATTGCCAGATTATTTTGGGTTCGAGCAAACTGTTCGCTTCCGGGTTCCCGATTACTTAAAACTATTTGATAACCAGTAATGGCAACTTCCAGATTATTTGCTCTACTTCCCAGCGAAAAGTTACTAATATTCATACTTAAATTTTCAATAAGGCTGAAAATTAACTCAATTGTTTCTGAATTTTGGTGAGCAATTAAATCCTCTGCAAGTTTCTGTAAACTTTCAGAGAAACGGGGATTGAGGAGATGTTGCCGTTGAGCGAGAATAGGGTAAACTACAGTAATATCACTATTGCTTTCTGCTTCTGCTAGTAATAATTCTTTGATAAACTCTACATATTCTAGCGGATTTTCCTCTTCAGATTTATCGCTATCTCTCTCATCCTTTGTATCCAAGAATTGCCCTAATTGTTGGTAAAGATTCCCCAGTCGCCCCAAAGCAGCCGCCTCTCGTAGGCTATCTTTCAAACTCCTAGCAATTTCTAAAGACTGCTCATATAGAGGGAATACCTGTTCCCACAATCCTAAGTCACGGTAAATATCACCTAACTGTAACAAAGTGTCAGATTCCGCCGTGGGTAAGTTCAATTTTCTTTGTAAAGCAAGTGACTTCTCAAATAAATGAATTGCCCGATCGATCTCCTGTGTATCATCCTGTGCTTGGCCCGTCTTTACCCGGTTTGCATAAGCATTAGCAACTCGATTGTATAGCGTTGCTAATGCAGGAGTTTCCATAGCTTGTTGTTCCAGACTTTCTACCTGATCTAACAATTCCTCTAGCGGTAAAGTCTCTCTTCTCTCAGACTCAATCAGCAGAGAAATTTCCCCAGTCTGGTTAACCACACCCGTTGCTTCCACCGCCGGTGCTACAAATCGAAATACGCCACTCCGCCAACTCCAAAAATCAGGCGCTTCCAGACTCAAGCGACTCAGAATATTTGGTGTTACCCAAAGTACGATCGGATAAGGAAACTCTCGCAACCCCTCCCGCGTCCATTGCAAATAGCCGAAAAAACGGTTTAACTCCGACCGATGATTAGAGTCAGATTGTGACACAAACTCCATCAAAGCCTCAGTTCCAGTTACAGTAATTACGGCTGATGCGTGGGTTTCTTTTAACTCTGGGCAATCCTGAACCAGTTGCTCCAACGCAGCTCTTAAACTCGGTTCTTTTTGATTCAACACCACACGATAACAACGAATCTTGGGAGCAAGTTCGGCTTCGTAACGATTAATCATCTGAGTTTGAAAATCTCCAGGTTGACAGGAGGCAATCAACAATGACAATATACCTTTACTTGCTTCAATTAAAGAGACAAGTCCATCGTAACTATCCTCATTGATTGATTGCTCGTCCACGATCTCACTGTCAAGCATTTAATTAGTCCCCGCTCCAATTAAGCCACGCCGCTGCAATATTTCCTGAACCACTGGATGAACTCCAAACCACAAATCGTCATTGCGATATTCTAGGATGTAAAGCGTGTGCAATAAATCCAAGAAATCCTGATCCATTCCATCTAGGGGTAAATAATTTTGGTATACATCTACTAGAATTTGATAGCGGTTTTGTCCAAGAGGTTCTGTTAAATTAATCCGATAGTCTTTAATCGCATTTTGCAAAATCTCAGACGTAATTTTCAAATCTTGGTTGTCTGGTGTGCGACGTAACTGCTTCAAACATAACCCACAACACAGACTAGCCAAACGAATAAATTCTCGCAATGCACCACCACTTTTAACGATCATCATCTGAGTTGCTTCCGGTGCAATCAACTCCTTGGGGATTCGCTTGTAAAGAATTTTCTCAAATAATGTGACAGCTTCTGCGACAGGAGAGGCATTGGGAACTCTATCTTGTCCACGCGGAAACAACTTTGTCGCCCACATCGATTGAATCTTATTATTCGTAGCATTCTGAATAATTCCTCGCAACGACATATCTCGTGTCGCCGCCATTGGAATTGTATAAATAATCCGAAATTGAGGCTGAAACAACGCACTGATATTATTTCGATAAACTTTATCTACAATTTCTAGATCGAGTTTATCAAGGTCATCAATCACAACCAGAACTTCTTGTCCGCACGCCGCTTCAATCGCACTAGCGATATCGTTGATGCGATCGATCAAGTCTGAAATCCGTCTCGAAAACTCAGTGGTAATTTCCTCACGAATCACAGAGTTAGCCTTCAAAGTTGCCTTCAACTTGGCAAAGAATTTCACAAACCAAGCATTTACACCAGCTTCTCCACTCGCTTCTTTCTCAATGCTCGACTCAAATGAACTTCCCTCAGTTCGAGTATGCTTGCTAAACCACTGATAAAAAGCTTTTTTTGTTTTAGAACCGATTTTAATCTGGCGTTCTTCTGCTGCTTCCATCAGCTTTACTGCCATAGCAAACAAAATGTTAATATGATTCACATCTGACATTTCAATCATGTCAGAAATTGAAAAGAATACTACAAAGTATCGAGCCTGCGTGTCCCGGCAAAATTGACCCAGCAAAGTCGATTTACCTGACCCACGATGCCCTGTAAAAATGATTTTGTTATTGTCTGGTGAGCAATCTTCAACCAAATGCTCCAATTCTTCTAAAATCTCAGTGCCATATTCCACATGAAATTTATTCAGTTGCTCTACGGTGACTAAAGGAAGTAACTGAAGATTCTGGAAGGCTGTTTGGAAGGATGCTAGGCGCTGGTTAGTCATAGGGAATATATATAGACTATAACTCTTAGTTTATCACAATGCCCTGCAATCTCACACCTCTACTGCTCAATATTCCCTTGGACGTAAGTCCCACTTTAGTTAATCAGCAACATTTTAGCGACACTACTTTATACTTCCTGTAAAATGCGACTATTCAAACGCTCGTATTCATCCTCTAGTAGCCACATTTTAGCAGATTCGTAATTGTCACTAGAAAAAATAACTTTATAGTTTTGTGCCGGATTATGAATGCAAAAATTCCCCGATCTTTCCTTAACTAACATCAGGATATAAGGAGGAGATATCAGAGTATCAGCCCAGATTTCCGCAAACTCCCACTCAGTCTCTTGCTCTGATTCTTGACTGATCTTAGTAGCTTGTGCGGGGTCTTGTGCGAGGTATGACATGATATTTACCTGTGGTTTTCTTAATTTTTATTTCACCGTATTCTAGTGATATCCGAGTACCGTCTGCTTTTAGTATATAACCAATTGGTTCTGAAAAGTACAATCCATAGCGTTCGTAATTATCCTCTAAATCGTCGGCTCCTGTGCGTTCCCCTCTGAGCTTAATTTCTGTGGCGACTCTTTCCATTTTCCATTGTTTCTCTGTTATTAAAGAGATGGACTATTCCTTCGCTTTCAATTTCGCTTTGGGCTTTTCGGGTTCCGGAGAGATGTTTGTCAATGAGACTGGTTCTGGTTTCTAGAGTAAGTTCGCGGTCAATTCCACTCATACTGCTTGCTCTAAATTCATCGTTTATTTTCCTCCGTTATTTATGCTTTGGTTAATCTCTACGCAAACAATACGGCCACCGACACACTAAAACCCGGTAACAAAACACTGGTTAAATTATCTTCCTTAAACAAAGTCATCGCTAATTTCAAAATCCCATTTTCCCGCAGGTAAATCTCAACTTTTTGCTGTAGTCTGTCAAAAATCCAATATTCCCGCACGCCCTGGACTGAATATAATTTTAACTTAGATTGCCGATCGCGCCTTTCATTTTCTTCACCTGGAGACATCACCTCAACCACCAACTCCGGTGCACCAGCCAAATGTCCCGACTCATCTAATATTTGTGCTAAACGCTCATAGCTTACCCAAACCACATCAGGGATAACATTATCACCATCCGTGAAGATTAGACCCGGTACTTGGACAGCCTTGCCTAACTTAGTCTGTCTTGACCAAATAGTTAGTTCAACACAAACATTGTTAGCAACGTCTTGATGTTCCCAATGGGGTGCTCTTGTCACAATCAATTCTCCTCCGATTATTTCATAACGGTTGCCATTATCGGGTAATGATTCTAAATCAGCGCTTGTCCAGCGAACTTTTTCTGTAGTTGACATAGCTTTGACTCCGCTCTGTTCTATTTTGATTATATCTGATTTATATGGTGCGTCGCTATGAGATTTTCCAGCTAGTTGAAATAGCTCAAGGCGACGCACCCTACGTTATGCCGATCGCCCTAACCAATTTGTAGGGTGCGTCACTGTGAGATTTTCCAGCTAGTTGAAATAGCTCAAGGCGACGCACCCTACGTTATGCCGATCGCCCCAAGCAACTTATCAATCTCCGCCTCAGTGGTAAAATAGTGAACGCAAGCCCGCACGCAGTCAGGATTGAGAATTGTCCGCACCATAATTCCCTGCTTCTCCAACAAATCAACCAGTTGTTTGTGCGGCATTCCATTAGTTAATCGAAACGAAACTAAACCCGCTTCCGGTGCCGAAGTCCGCAAACATTCTACATGACTGATTTCCGACAAATGCTCCCAGAGATACTTGCTCAAACGGCAGATTTCTGCATACCTTTCTTCGATCGTACCCCATGTGTGTTGCAGGGCGATCGCACTTCGCAAACCCGCATACAAAGGATAAGCCGAAGTCGCAATCTCGTAACGTTGAGCTCCAGGCTTCCATCCAAGCACTTTAGCATTAGCATCCGTCACAATTCCCCGCCAACCGATAAACACCGGATGCAAATCTGTTAAAGCTTCCGCACTCACATAAAGTCCGCCCAAACCTTCCGGGCCGCACCACCATTTGTGACCAGTAAAAGCATAAAAGTCAACCCCAGACTCAATCAAATTCAAAGGCAAAACCCCCACAGATTGAGCCGCATCAACTAATACTTTCACTTTCGTTTTATGGCAGACTTTTACAATCTCAGCCAGAGGCAAAACTTGACCAGTATTCCACAAAATATGACTGATTACCAACAAGCGAGTATTTGGCTGTAAACAATCAGCAATTACCTGCGCCGCATCACCGCCATTCAAAGTAGCCACCAGGGGACAAATCGAAACCTCAATGTTGAAACGGCGCTGAAGTTCCATTACACTAGCTACAATGCCCGGATGTTCGCAGTCAGAGAGCAATAAATGGTCGCCCGATCGCCAATCAATGCCCCACAGCGCAATATTGCAGCCGACGGTGACATCTTCAGTCAAGGCGATCGTTTCGGGAGGGACGGCTAACTCGTTTGCGATCGCACGTCGTGTCAGCATCGCCTCCTGAGCCACCCAAGCACCGATTTCCCCCGAAAACGGCCCCCCAACCTGCACCCGTTTGTATGCCCCATAAATCGCCTCTAAAGCAGGCTCAGACAACGGCCCTTGTCCGCCGTAGTTAAAATAAGCTTTATTGGCCAAAGCTGAAAATTGTTGCCGATGATTGTCCTTTGTCATTTTTTCTAGGTAATTATTGATAGCGTTATTATTGAATAAATGATGCTGTGATTTTTATACCTTTTGCCTAATACTCTATGTCTTGTAAACACTAAATGTTAATAACTGACAAACTGCTACTTTCCTATCAGCGATGCAATCTCCGAGCATTTTTAGACACTTGCGGAGACTCGAAACAATTAGATCCTCCCAGCGACTTTCTGCTGAAACTGATGCGCGACAGCGGGACGTATCAGCAGCAGGTTTTGGCAGGCGAGACTTACCAACAACCATCATATCCTAAAGGGGATTGGGAAGCGGGAGCTGCTGCTACATTGAGTTTAATGCAGCAAGGAGCAGATCGCATTTACCGAGGAGTTCTCATCCAGGGCGAATTGGGCAAAACCAACGGTACACCAACTTCTCTGGTAGGAATTAACGGTCAATGTTTGTCAGATACGCCAGAACTTCCCCAAACTTCTATTCATCCTGAATCCTCCACCCTGCACTCTTCAAATATTACCCTCGTCAGCCGCCCGCATTTATTAATCAAACAGCCGGGACAATCCAAATTTGGCGATTGGAGTTACGTTACTGCGGATATTTGGCTCAGCAAGCGACCCAAACTAGACTATCAAATTATAACAGCTTTTCACGCAAAAATATTAGCTTCAGTGCAGGGAAAAATCCCCGACAGTGCGTGGCTGATGCTGCGAAAAAAAGGGTTTTGGCAAGTGAATCTTGACCAGCGAATTCCTCAGATGCTAGAAATATTAAATAACTGTATTCAGATGATAGAAAATCGGGATAAACCAGAAGTGTTTATTTCCCGACAAAAATGCAATCTTTGCGGTTGGTACACTATCTGCCATGCCGAAGCCGAATCAATCAAACACCTTTCGCTATTGCCGGGAGTTACTGCCGGCCGCTATGCTAGACTAAAAACTCTAGAAATTACCGATGTAGAAGCTCTCGCTCGTGCTAGTTCCGAACTGCTTGCTGAGTATCCAGAATTCCCTGACAGAGTTGCTTTTGATGTGGTGCGGCAAGCTCAATCTCATTTGCTAGATATACCGCTGTTGCGGGAAGAAGTCCGAGGGAAGTCGGAAGAACGAAGAAGGGAAACCGATACAGGGATTAAGGATCGAGAAGAAGGTAGAAGTGAGAATTTAGAAGAACTTAACTCATCTGAAATATTACCAGATATTGTAGATAATATCTTGAATGACATCGCAGCTGAAGAAGTACAAATTAGACCAAATAAACCAGCAGCACCCGCCCAGCCTGCGCCAATTCTCCGCAAGAAACCCATTCCCTATTCTCAATCTGTCTTTTTGTCGATCGCCCCAATCGAACTCTACTTTGATATTGAAGCCGAACCCGAGTTAAACTTAGATTACCTCCACGGAGTGTTAGTGGTAGACAGGTACAACCAAACTGAAAAATTCCACGGTTTTCTGGCAGAATCAGCAGCGGAGGAAGGTGCAATCTGGGAGCAATTTTTAGAATTAATGTGGGCTTATCCCATTGCTCCGATTTTTCATTTTTGCGACTACGAAGTCAAGACTTTTAAGCGATTAGCTAAACTTTACCAAACTCCAGCTTATTTGTGGAAACCCGTGTTGAAACGGTTTGTAGATATTCACAAACAAGTGACGGAAAAAGCGATTGTGCCGGTGGAAAGTTATGCACTCAAACCTATTGCGCGCTGGCTGGGTTTTGACTGGCGCGATGCTAAGGCTAACGGGGCTCAGTGTGTCTGCTGGTACGATGATTGGCTCAAAACGGGCGATCGAGATTTCTTGGAGGCGATCGTCCGGTACAATGAGGACGACTGTCGCGCTACTTATGTGGTTAAAGATTGGTTGACCAATTTTTTGCTGAGTCAGAAACAGTGATTTTATGATTTAATGAACCGCGAAAGATAAAACTCGGCGGTTGAAACCAGGTTTACACAAACGAAGTCCGCCTGCGCGGACTGAAGAGAGTTTTAGAATCATAATTTAGTTATTAGTAAAATGCGAAAGTCAGCCAAATTAATTCTATTTGTTTTCGGGATTTTGATAGCAGCAACCGTTGCTATTTTTGTCGGTATGTCGGCTCAATCTTTTGCTGTTACCAAAATAGATTTTATCGGCAGGGCAATATTTCCAACAGGTTCTCCGTTTCAGGGTACGGAAATTGGCGGACTTTCGGGAATCACCTATGATGCCGAGAAACAAGTTTATTATGCCATTTCTGATGACCGCAGTAGCAAGGCTCCGGCGCGCTTCTATTCTCTAAAAATTAACTTGGCATCTGGTAAGCTGGAAAAAGAAAAGATTGAATTTACTGGTGTGACGACTTTATTAGATGAAAACGGTAAAAGTTTTCCAGAATTAAGTTTAGATCCAGAAGGGATAGCTTTTACTGGCAACAGCGTATTTGTTTCTTCTGAGGGAGATGTCGATCGCCAAATCGCTCCTTTCATCAAAGAATTCTCCCTTGATGGTAAACTGCTGAAAACGCTAGTAATTCCTGAAGTATTTCTGCCCGATGACAAAGGTACTAAAGGTATTCGCAACAATCTCGCTTTTGAAAGTTTAACTTTAACAGCCGATCGCAAATACCTATTCACCGCCACCGAAAACGCTACAGTTCAAGATGGCGCAGTACCTTCCCTCGAAACTGGAAGTCCATGCCGGATTTTGCGCTACGATGCGGTGAGTGGCAATCCAGATGCCTCCTTTGCCTACATCACCGAACCGCTACCCGCCGGTGCCAATCCTCTGGGAAAATTAACTAGCAACGGTTTAGTGGATTTGGTGGCGATAGAGGATAACCGCTTGCTGAGTTTAGAGCGCGCTTTCTCCCTGGAAACTGGAGTTACTGTTAAACTATTTGAGATTTCTTTGGAAAAAGCCGATCGCATTGAAGCAATCGAAAGCCTCAAAACACGTATCAGCGAGGTTTCCCCCGCCCAAAAACGGCTGTTGCTGGACTTGGAAACCCTGAAAATTCCCCTAGACAACATTGAGGGGTTGACATTTGGCCCCGAGTTGGCAGATGGTAGCAGAGGTCTGATTTTGGTCAGCGACAACAACTTCAGTCCCCTACAAGAGACTCAGATTTTGGGCTTCAAAATAAAAGTTCAAAAAACCTCTTGACAAAAGGTGAGGTCATCGGCATAATAGAGATTGTGCCAGAAAAAACGGCAAAACGAGGGACAGTAGTTCAATTGGTTAGAGCACCGCCCTGTCACGGCGGAAGTTGCGGGTTCGAGCCCCGTCTGTCCCGTTCTCTCGTAAATCGAAAGTCTAAGCTTTTGATAAATCTCTTTCTAAATTGAGTTTTTTTGTAGTAAGGACTTTAGTCCTCAAAAATGCAAACAAGGACTAAAGTCCTTGCTACGAACTTATGATAGTTAAATAACCGGACATGATTAAGGAGTGGGAAAATATGCTCGTTACGCCCATTAAGCCGTCACCGGAAACAACTACACAACGGATAGTATTATCTAATATCAGTTGGCAGACTTATGAAAGCTTATTAGCAGAAGCAGGAGACAAGAGATCCTCACGGTTTTCTTATTCTCAAGGAGTCTTAGAAATTATCATTCCATCCGACTTGCATGAAACAATTAACTGTTTGCTAAAACAGTTTGTGACGACTTTAAGTGATGAATTAAAATTCAAACGTAAGGGATTTGGTTCGACGACTCTAAACCGTGAAGAGTTAAAACAAGGTGCAGAACCGGATTCCTGTTTTTATATCCAAAATGTCGATCGCATTACCGGCCGAAAAATTAACTTGTCAACCGACCCGCCACCTGATTTAATCATCGAAGTCGATCTCACCAGTCCATCTACTAATCGCTTTACTATCTACAAAAACTTAGGAGTTCCTGAAATTTGGAGATATCTAGGAGAGACGGTACAATTTTTTCAACTTCAGAACGGAGAATATGCGATCTGTGAATACAGTGGCGCTTTTCCGATGGTTTCTTCCGAAATCATCAATCAGTTTTTGCAGATGGCCGAGACGGAGGATGATATGACTATAATTGATGCTTTGCGTCAATGGGTGAGACAGAAGTTGCGATCGCCCGAAAACGAGCAATAATATTTAACTTGATTTAACTAATTTTTTTGTCCCGCAGACGATCGACTCCCACTAGCGCTCAAAAATGTTGGATAATCAACGGTCGGAATATCTGATAGCTTAACACCAGGGCGATCGGCACTAGGATCGGAATAGCAACCAACAATCCCCATTTGCCAAATCTCAACTTTTGACCGTCCGATTTGAACAGGACAATCACAGCGATAATTCCCATGACTACCCAGAGGCCGCCGAAGCCCATGAAAACTGTATAGCCTGCATCTTGCATTTTCTTTCCCGCCGTTATATAGTAGCCAATCTTTAATGTTAGTTGCAGTTGGTTCCTGCTGAAATCTGCAAATCGATCGATCGCACTTACTCAATTTAACTCTATTCCGACTTTACCCGACAGCGGCCTTCAGTTTCGCACTCGATCCGCGCAGTTCGATCGCCCATAACAGTCGCTAAATCCGGTCTTCCCGTCAAAGGCAGCCGCCATTCGGCCCAAATTCCGTACAGCCAATTGGCGATCGTCCCAACAATCGGCAACTTAGTCACAGCATACACCCAGCCCATCCCCAAAATCTCATAAATCCGGCGAAAAACCTCAACATTTTTAATTGCCGTACCGTCGGGTAACACCGCGTGAATCCGCCCCATCGCCGTTTCGTAGTCAACTCCGCCGTGAGCTTCCGGGTTGTAGCCATCCTCCGCGATATCCACAAACGACACTAAGCCTCGCCCTGCATCCCGTTTCTTCAAAAAATTCACCTCCCGCACGCACAGCGGGCATTCACCGTCGTACAAAAGCTCAATTTGCCAAGATGGCTTAATTTCAACAGATTCGGGAAATTCAGTTTTAGTCGCAGACATAGGGAAATATGTTTTAATGTGGTCGATCGCACACAAACATTTTACAAGAATTAATAATTATCGAGTGCGCCTTCAGCATCCCTGCCGCAGTTATTGCTGCTTTAAAAAATAGGCCCAAAGGTGAATCCAGTCTTGGGTGCCGACAATGCTAATATCGTCAAGATGCAGTCTGCTGCAAAGCCCGACACTTTCGCCCGATCGCTCAATGGCGCATTATCCCCTAATTCCAGGCAAACCAACTGCCAAACACAATTTTTAAGGCGGCAACAAAATATAATAAAATTTGTAGTCACAGCCACAGCTATTCCCCCAACCAGCAAATTGCCCCCAATCAAAAAGCAAAAAGATAAATGAACGTCAGAGTCCGTCTAGCCCCCAGTCCCACCGGAAACCTCCACATCGGTACCGCCAGAACCGCCGTATTTAACTGGCTGTTTGCCCGCAACCAAGGCGGCAAATTCATCCTGCGGGTAGAAGACACAGACGTAGAACGTTCCAAAAGCGAATACACCGACAACATCCTCGAAGGACTGACTTGGCTGGGTATGAACTGGGACGAAGGCCCGAGTTTTCAGTCGCAACGTCTGGAAACATACCGACAAGCAGTCCAAACCCTTCTAGACAATGGACTCGCCTACCGCTGCTACACCACGTCGGAAGAACTCGACTCCATGCGGGAAGCACAAAAAGCCAACAAACAAGCCCCCCGCTACGACAACCGCCACCGCAACTTGACAAGCAAACAGCGCGCAGCTTTTGAAGGCGAAGGGCGACAAGCTGTGATTCGGTTTATCATTGAGGACGATCGCACAATTTCTTGGAACGACATGGTGCGCGACACCGTAACCTGGAAAGGTAGCGACCTCGGCGGCGACATGGTAATTGCCAGGGCATCCAGCGGCGGCGTCATCGGCCAACCACTCTACAACCTCGCCGTAGTTGTCGATGACATCGACATGGCCATCACCCACGTCATCCGCGGCGAAGATCACATCGGCAATACTCCCAAACAAATATTGCTCTACGAAGCTTTGGGCGCGACAATCCCAGAATTTGCCCACACGCCACTGATTTTAAACTCCCAAGGGCAAAAGCTTTCTAAACGCGACGGCGTAACCTCGATTTCTGACTTCAAAGACATGGGGTACATCCCCGAAGCTTTAGTCAATTACATGACTTTGCTCGGTTGGACTCCGCCGGATTCAACGCAGGAAATATTTACACTCTCCGAAGCAGCAGAATTATTTACATTCTATCGAGTCAACAAAGCCGGTGCAAAATTTGATTGGGATAAACTCAACTGGCTCAACGGTCAATATCTCCACAAAATGCCAGTGCCGCAATTGACAGATTTGCTGATACCTTATTGGCAGAAAGCCGGTTATGAGTTTGACTCCGAGGCCGATCGCCCCTGGCTCGAACAAATAGCTGCTTTAATCGGCCCGAGTCTCGTTCGGTTAACCGATGCCGTCGGTATGTGCAAGTTGTTCTTCTCTCCAACTGTGGAATACGAAGAAGAAGCACTAGCACAGTTGCAGCAACCAGATGCTGCACAGGCATTACAAGCAGTTCTAGAAGCTCTGGAAAGTCATTCCACCCTGATGGGGACTGAAGCTCAGAAAATCACTAAAAAGCTCAGCAAACAGAAAAATCTGAACAAAGGGCTAATTATGCGATCGCTCAGAGCAGCCCTGACAGGTGCAATGCACGGCCCCGACCTGATAGAATCTTGGGTAATCCTTCACCAGCGGGGCACGGCTAAAACCCGCTTGCAAGAGGCTATTAGCAACTTGAATTTGCCGACTGTTAGTGTCGCGGCAGAAACTCCTGCCCCAGAACAACAAAACACGGAAACTGCAACCGAAACTTCTGTCGCACAACACCCAGCAGCGGAAGTTTCACCAGCCGAAATACCGACTTCAGCACCAGAGGTTTCAGCAGTCGAAATATCGGCTCCTGAAGCACTGGCGGCGGAAGTTTCGGCAGTCGAAATACCGACAGCAGAAACAGGCGAAGTGTCTGCTCTCGAACCAACCGACGGG
The DNA here is from genome assembly GCF_015207455.1 of Microcoleus sp. LEGE 07076. Taxonomy (GTDB): domain Bacteria; phylum Cyanobacteriota; class Cyanobacteriia; order Cyanobacteriales; family Microcoleaceae; genus Microcoleus. The sequence continues at coordinate 26,562 of NZ_JADEWV010000021.1, read as the reverse complement.
GAGGTTGCAGCAGTCGAAATACCGGCTCTTGAAACAGTCGCAGCAGCAGTTGAAATACCTGCCGCCAACCAGCAAAAAACTATTGCGAGTGGAGAAATGACTTCATCAAACGAACCAGAAACAACCGTTATCATCACCGATATTCCTGCTGAAAATGAAGCAGACAGTTCGAGCGGTACCACAAAAGTCATAATTACCGAAGAACCGCCAAGTCAGGCTCAGCAGATCAAAGAACAAATTATCTCAATTTTGTCGGAGTTTCCCGCTTACATCGGCAGCTTTTACGAGCAGTACAAAAGTCCGCTGACAGTTGTTGGTGTCATTGTAGCCTCGATTGTTTCTTTGAAAGTGCTTTTGGGCATAGTAGACGAACTCAACGACATCCCCCTGCTAGCACCCACATTTGAGCTAATTGGTATCGGATACACCGCGTGGTTTGTCTACCGCTATTTGTTGCGCTCTTCCAACCGCCAACAATTAGGTCAAGAAATTCAAGCTTTGAAAGAACAAATTCTCGGCAAAAAGTCCTAAGTTTTTGCTATAATCTGTTGATTTTGTGCCCGACACTGACAATTTTAAATAAGTTGTTAGTGTCGGGTTTTTAAATGACTAATGACTGTTGACTGTTGACTGTTGACTGTTGACTGTTAACTAATAACTAATGCTTTCGGGGCAACTAACAACTAACAACTAACAACTAACAACTAACAACTAACAACTAACAACTAACAACTAACAACTAACAACTAACAACTAACAACTAACAACTAACAACTAACAACTAACAACTGACTAAACCCCCGCCGCCGTAAAAGCTGCCCAATAATAAGGATTGGCAAAAGGATAGGGTTTGCGGTTGCGAATTTGCTGCAAAGATGCCTCCGCAATCAGGCGGGAACTTTGAGAAAGCCGATCGAACATTTGCGAAATTTGAGGTTGAAAATCCGCCAACAATATCTCCAATTCTTCGCCAGTCAAATCCCGCAGCCACCTTTGAGCCTCAATCAGCGCCATCGCCACATCCCCAGCCTGCAACCGAGGAAACCGCCCGAGATTTTCATAAAATTTTCTTGTCAGCAGCAGCGTCGAAATATCGTTCACCCTCCACAGACTGCTGACTACACTAGACGTACCAGCATACAACAAACCCGCGGACAAACCGACAAAATCTTCAGCACCGCCGAGGGAATCGCTCGCAATTTCGCAAGCCGATAAAGTAACTAAAAAGTATTGCCGAAAATCCCAATTAAAAATTTCTGCCAAACTCACAGACTCATTCCTCAAAAACACAGCGGATTTCAGCGATTCTGCCAAATTCAGCAAACTCAAACAAGCAAAGTGAGCGCATTTTTTCTGCTGAAATTTGCCTGTTTGTGGGGAAAAAGCCTGTGTAATTGCCGGCTTCTGGCGCAAAACTTGTCTAGTGGAAAAATATTCGGAAACAGTGCCGATTTCAATGTTGCTGTAGTGCGAATCTTTGGTGAAAGTAGGAACTGCCAAAAGGTGCTGCAAGCGCGGTCTGTACCTGCCAATAGCTGCGCTGCGCGCGATTTGTTTCAACCGCAATAGCTCGCAGCTAGGAGCGTAGCGAATTCCTCCAGCAAATCGATCGAGCAAATAACCAGCAGCGGCTGAAACCTCACCAAAAGCCGAACCCACAGAAAAATCAGAACCGCTGTGCGTCTCCCCATCAAAACTGCCGCTCGAACCCCACCCAGAGCTAAAACTTGTCCCGCCCTCCTCAAACCCTTCTCTGGTTCCCAGAGGCAAAGCGTGGAGCGGCAAGGCGTGCAAAAATCGGTGCGGGACAAAAATCAGCCGATCGCAATTTTGGGGAATCAGCGCCACCACTCGATCGATTTCCAGCAGCGCGGCCAAGCGTTTGAGCCGAGCCGGCAGATGATTGATCCAGCGACCTTTTTGCTCAGAATAAGCGCTGAGGTACTCCCGGGCCCAAGTTTCGGCTGCCAAAGCATTTTCCGGCGAATACAGGTGAACGGCAGGATATTGCACGTCAGCAACCACCACAAAAGCCACCAGCAAATCCTCCCAACTCGCCCACACCACAGCAGCACAATTAGCATCAGGCAACAATTGGCGAATTTGCTCGAAAGCGATCGGTTCAACTTTGCGAGCTAAGCTGAAGAAAGGGTCGTTTGCCTGCACCGATCGACCAATCAACCCATCAAACTGCCGCCACAATTGATTTAAGTCGATCGAGTCCGAACTCGGCAGCAGAGAACCGCTGCTCAAATCTTGGCTGTCGCTCTCAGAAATCGACCTATGGCTCGGCTCGGGCTGTCGCTGTTCTTGCTGCCGCTGTACCCGGGCTATTTCCAGTTGCAGCGACTGCAACGAGCCGATCACCGCTGCGGGAATGTCGCCTTTGGGAGTCAGCTCGCATTTAAGCAGCAGTTGTACCAAATTCCAATTTTTGTGGCGTTCGGCGTATTCCAGAGCCTTAGCGCAATATTCGGGTTGGGTGCTGCCGAGTTCCAGGCAAACTTCCACCAGGCATTTATAGAGTCCAGTGCAGGTGCTGGCTAATTTGAATTTTGCGGTACTTGCCCGATCGTCCAAATTGGCCGCACCAATCCCAGCTTCAGGGCGCAAGAATTCCACAGTATCGACAGCAGCAATAAAAACGCCGCAGGCGCGAAGCAACTCGCCTCGAACTCGGTAAGCTTGACCCAAATAAAATACAATTTGAACCCAGCGATGGGGATAGGTTTCGCGAGTGTAAACTTTGCAAGCACGCAGATAGCAGCCGATCGCGCGATCGAGGTGGGACGAGTTGTCCGCCTCCGTCAATTTCGCAAAAGCCTGCCCGATATAAATTTGCAGCATTGCCCAGCGGTTGGGTTCTGCCTGTTTGGTGTATACTTGGCTGGCATTTTGATAGCAGGCGATCGCGCTTTTGAGGTTGCGGTTTTTTTCCCCTTTCACGTGTTCGCTGAAAGCGCGGCCGAGGTAGACGCAGAGCATTGCCCAGCGTTGGGGAGATTTTTGGCGGTTGCAAAAGAGCAAAGCATTTTGGTAGCAGGCGATCGCCATTTCCATATTTTCGGCTTTTTCCCCTTTCACCCGCACGCTGTAGATTCTGCCGAGGTAAGTTTGGATCGAAGCCCAAGCATCGGGAAATTTGATGCGCGTGTAGACTTGTAAAGCATTGTCAAAGCAATCGATCGCCATTTCCAGATTTTCCACCGGATCGCCTTTAGCGCGATCGATAAACACCCGGCCCAAATTCCTTTGAGTCGTCGCCCACTGCAAGGGAAAAGCCTCCCGAGTCCGCACTTGCAAAGCTCTCTGATAGCAAGTTACCGCGTATTCGAGATTTTCGGCTCGGTTGCCCTGCTGGAACTCGCAGTAAGCATTTGCCAAATTATTTTGAGTCGTTGCCCAGCGCCGGGGAAACGCCTTGCGGTTGTAAACTTGCAAAGCATTGTGGTAGCAAGCGACTGCCAGTTCCAGATTTTGGGCTTTGTCGCCCCGCAGCCGGCGGCTGTAAGCGCGGCCGAGATTATTTTGAGTGCTAGCCCACTCCTGCCCGAAAGCCTCGCGGCTGCGAACTTGCAGCGCGTTTTGATAGCAGGCGATCGCCTCTTCTAAATTGTCTGCCGGATCTCCTCTGAGACGATCGCTGTAAGCGTTGCCCAGATTATTTTGCAGCGTCGCCCACTGAGATGGGTACTGTTCGGGAGTCCGCACTTGCAGGGCATTTGCAAAGCAAGAGATCGCAATTTCGATATTTTGAGCCTTATCGCCTTTAGGGCGATCGCTGTAAGCGTTGCCCAAATTATTTTGCATCACCGCCCACTCTTGGGGAAAGTCTTTGCGGGTAAAAACCTTAGCAACCGTTTCGTAACCGGCAATTTCGATTTCCAAATTATTAGCCTTGCTACCGAGGGGAAACCGCCCAATTTTGTTGCTCAGATTGCCGATCAGGGCTGCAATGCGCCTTGTCTCCGATTCTTTGGCAGCAGGAAGTACCAAAGTTGCCCAGCAGCGCAGCAGTTCTGCGAAATTATGGTCGAGTTTGTCTAAATTATTTCTCAGCAGCGAGTACAGGTGCTGCGAATCGCCGCTGCGCGCCACTGCTTGCAATACTTCTGCTAAAAAAACCAGATATGCTACGCCGGTTTTAGGATTGTCCTTTGCAAATTCTAAGGGTGCGATCGCCCTTTGGAAAAATTTTGCAGCTTTGAGCAAACTTTCTGCCGTCGGTACTGGCGCTTCCAAGTAAAGCGTTTGCACGAACCCAAAGTCGATCGACTTTGAGTCTGTCTTCAAAATCAGATCTATTCCTGAGTCCACAGGATTTTCCAGCAGCACTTGGAGCATATTAACATCAGTTTTGCGACGCTGTTCGTCCATCGTGCATTCCGCCGAACTATTAACGATACGATCGCTGCTTCTGTGCAGCAATTAAATCAGTTCCTGGTTTAATTTTCAATCCCCGATCGGAGGTACCAGTCGCCTGCGCGGAATTAAACAAACCGGTTTTTTTCCACCATACACATCGCCACAACGTATTTGCCTAAAAAAACCGATTTTTGCCCGAGTCATAAACTTGACAAACCCGCCCCCACAGACTTGCAGCGGGGCGGGTTTATGTTTACCATGATAGATTTTAGACTCAGAAACCTGGTTTCTTGGAAACTATCAGGTTTGGTAACCAGAAATCTCTCAATAAACCGGGTGGAGTCGCAATAGCGCGCCTGCATATTGCGATCGCCCGTTGCAGGGCTACAGCTAACAAAAACCGTCTCAACAAACCGGGTTTTTTACCGAGTGTGCGGGCTGCAACCTCTGTATTTTCGTAAAAAAAGCCGGTTTCTGGGTTCCCCTGCAAGTCCTCAAAAATCAACTCAGTAGATTTAGTGTAACGCTTGAGAGCGCAACGCTTCCTCAACTGCAAGCAAAGCCCGATCGACTTCAGCAGCAGAGACAACCAGAGGCGGCACAAACCTCAGCACTTTCGGCCCTGCCGGAACCAACAGTACACCAGCGGCGATCGCAGATTTAACAATATCAGCCGAAGTCAGCGCAATATCAGCCTGCAATTCCATCCCGACAATCAAGCCCCAGCCGCGCACCTCGGCAATTAAATGCGGATATGCAGCCGCCAGCTTGTTAAGCCCTGCTTTCAACTGTGCTCCGCGCTGCTGGACGTTTTCTAGAAGGTTTTCCGTTTCTAAAGTTTGGCAAACGCGCAAAGCTACAGCGCAAGCAAAAGGATTGCCGCCGAAAGTGCTCGCGTGACTTCCCGGTTCAAACACATCGCAGGAAGACTTGCACAGCATAGCGCCGATCGGGATACCGCCGCCCAACCCCTTCGCCGACGTAAAGATATCCGGTTCAATCCCCAGGTTTTCGTAGCCCCAATATTTGCCGCTACGCCCCATCCCGACTTGCACTTCATCGAGAATCAGCAAAATCCCTTTTTCGTCGCAAATTTCCCGAATACGCTGGAAGTAGGCGATATCTCCCGGGCGAACTCCCCCTTCACCTTGCAGCGCTTCCAGCATAATTGCAGCTACTTGGCGTTCATCTTTGTCTAGTTGTTCGATCGCACTTTCGATCGCGCTAATATCGTTATAAGGCACATAGTGAAATCCCGGCACCAACGGACTAAAACCCTTCTGATATTTAGGCTGTCCCGTCGCCGTAATTGTCGCCAAAGTCCGCCCGTGGAAACTCGCCACGGCGGTAATGATTGTCGGATTCGAGATATTTAATTTTTCGTGGGCGTACTTGCGGGCTAGTTTAATTGCCGCTTCATTAGCTTCCGCGCCAGAGTTGCAAAAGAAAGCTCTGTCAGCGCAAGAATGGTCTACAAGCCACTTTGCCAGCTCGCCCTGTACGGGGATGTAATAAAGGTTAGAAACGTGGTGCAGAGTCTGAATTTGCTCTGTTACCGCTGCAATCATTGCCGGGTGGGCGTGTCCCAGAGTACAAGTAGCAATACCCGCCACAAAATCGAGATATTCGCGGCCCTCGGTATCCCAAACGCGGCAGCCGAGACCTCGTTCCAGGGCGATCGCAAAACGCCCGTAAGTTGTCATTACATAGCTGTCGAAGCTTTCAGAACTGAACAAACTGGCTTCAGCTTGCACGCTTGGTTCTTTTAGTAAGGTTTCTGGACTCACGAACGGCTCCTTAACAAATAATATGTAGACCTCGATTGTACGGTAAAAATGCAGATTCGCGGTGCAGACCGTTACTTTTGTCATAAAATCATAACAGTAACAGCAATTAATCTTTCACAAATCTACCGATGAGTTATTACATTTCTCCTAACTTTCTAGATAAAGTTGCGGTGCACATCACTAAGAACTTTTTAAATTTGCCCGGGGTAAGAGTTCCCCTAATTTTGGGAATTCACGGCCGCAAAGGAGAAGGTAAAACTTTTCAAACCGAACTGGTTTTTCGGCGGATGGGCTTTGAACCCGTGATGATTTCTGGCGGGGAATTAGAAAGTCCCGATGCTGGAGATCCGGCGCGTTTAATTCGCTTGCGCTACCGGGAAGCCGCTGAGCAAATTCGGGTGCGCGGCGAGATGTGTGCAATTTTTATTAACGATTTGGATGCCGGTGCTGGTCGGTTCGATACTACTACTCAATATACCGTCAATACTCAGATGGTCAACGCCACTCTGATGAATATTGCGGACAATCCAACTAACGTGCAGTTACCCGGAAGTTATGACAGTACGCCGCTGCACCGAGTGCCGATTATTGTCACCGGAAATGACTTTTCAACCCTGTACGCGCCGCTGATTCGCGACGGGCGGATGGAAAAGTTTTATTGGGAACCCAGCCGGGATGATAAAATTGGAATTGTTGGGGGAATTTTTGAGTCGGACAAATTGTCAAAAGCCGAGATTGTGGGGTTGGTTGATAATTTTCTAGATCAGTCGATCGACTTTTTTAGTGCTTTGCGATCGCGCATTTACGACGAACAAATCCGCGACTTCATTCACAAACTAGGAATAGAGCGAATTTCCAAGCGTTTGGTAAACACTGTGGAAGCACCGCCGGATTTCCAAAACCCGAATTTCAGCCTAGCTCATTTATTAGAAATGGGCAGTTTGATGGTAGGTCAACAAAAGCGGATACAGGAAATGCGCTTAGTAGATGAATACAACCAATCGAGGCTGTTCAACGTTCAAGGAACCGTCAATGTTCCTGCTGCTGCGCCAACGCAGAATCAACAAAACGACCCATCCTCAAAATATTATAAGGCTTACGTCAACCCAAGTTCGGAAGTTAGTAACGGTCAAGTTTCGCGGCTGAGTTCCGAGGTATTGGAACAAGTGCAGCAGTTGTTAGCAAGGGGCTGCAAAATTGGCATGGAATATGCAGATAGTCGCCGATTCAAGACTGGTTCTTGGCAGAGTTGCGCCACAATTAAAACAGCACAAGAAAAAGATGTGATTGCATCTTTAGAAACTTGTTTGGCGGAACACGGCGGCGAATACGTGCGGCTGATTGGTATCGATCCAAAAGTTAAGCGCCGGGTAGTAGAAACCATTATTCAGCGGCCAAAGTAGGGTGCGCTTCGGCGCACCTTACAAATTCAAGAAGACGCTCGCGGTTGAAACCGCGTCTATACAAGCAAAACCCGCCGGACGCCGGTTGAAGACCCGGCAGTTAAAATTATGTTATCGTCTTCAGTCGGCGTCCGGCGGACATCGTTTGTATAGATGCGGTTTCAACCGTCCGCTCTAAATTATGCTGCAAAAAATTATCAAAAGTTGGGCGATCGCACATAGCACATTGAGCGCCCACTTGAGTTGTGCACAGAGCGCCCGCTGCGGAACCCCACACCAGCGCCTCTGACAGCGATCGACCTGCATCTAAGGCACAGGCCAAACCGCCGTTAAAAGCATCGCCAGCAGCCACAGTGTCGATCGCCTCCACAGCAAAAGCCGGCACAACAAAACTTTCATCCCCAGTCACCGCAACCGCCCCGCGATCGCCCAATTTGACAATAACATTCTTAACACCGCGCTCCTGCAACTGTTTGGCCGCTAAAATCGCTGTTTCCGTGTCATGCACCCGAAAACCGACTAACTGTCCAGCTTCCACTTCATTCGGCGTGATAATGTCAATTAGCGGATAAAGTTCGAGCGGCAAATCCGCCACAGCCGGCGCTGGATCGAGAATAACTCGCACCCCCAATTCACGAGCAACTTTCGCAGCTTTTTGAACAACTTCCAGGGGAATTTCTAACTGTAACAGCAACGATGTAGCTTCAGGCAACACTTTTTTAAGACGTTCTATATCTGCATCACCAACATTATTATTTGCACCCGGAATCACAATGATATTATTTTGCCCGCTATCGTCTACCGCAATAATTGCCACACCTGAATGAGTGCTTTTATCTATTAATATATTTTCCTTACTCAAACCATAGGATTGTAAACTTGTCAATAATTGTTCAGCAAATTGATCGTTACCAACGCGGCCGATGATGTGGGTGAAAGTGCCGAGACACGCCGCTGCCACGGCTTGATTTGCGCCTTTCCCGCCGCCGGCAGTAAAAAAATTGTTACCGATGATAGTTTCTCCTGGCTGTGGCAAACGAGGAGTTTTCGCTGCTATGTCAATGTTGATACTGCCAAATACAATAATGCTCATAAATTGTTGAATTGGGTAACTAATAATTAGGTTTCTAGTGAGGACTTCAGTCCTCTGATTTTGATATTAAATTAGTTAATTAGTGACTTGTAATTTGTGATTAGCTTATATTACTTATTTTTGAAATTCATCAATCTAAAAAATAACTGATAACTCATAACGAGCAATTAACAACTGACAGCAAATCCTATTACATCGTCCTATATTCATCTCCATCTTCTCTCTCTGTGTCCTCTGCGGTCTCTGCGGTTAAATCATTCCGATACAACTGAAAATCATATAACAACTGATAAGTAACAACTGACAAATGTCAACTAACAACTAACAACTGACAACTGACAACTGTCAACTGTCCCTTAAGACGTGCTAGAACAGTTATGGTCTTCACCGGTCAATTCAATGGCTGCAATTACTCTCGATCGCAATCCCTGTGTTTTGCTAGTAGAAACAGACGAAGTTCTCGCCGGACACTTGAGTCTAGACTTAAAATCTTCAGGCTACGAACCCGTAGTAGCTTCAAATACCGCCACAGGCCAACATTTAGCCCAACAATTGCAGCCAGCTTTGATTGTAATCGATCGCATACTTGGCCCTGAGTCGGGACTGTCGCTGTGTTCCCACCTCCGAAGTAGCGGCAATCGGGTACCGGTTCTATTATTGATCGGTCGCGATACAATTGACGATCGCGTGGCTTGTCTGGAAGCTGGGGCGGACGATTATTTTCTCAAACCTTACCGCACTGACGAGTTTTTGCACTTGGTGCGCTTGTATTTGCAGCCGGATAACAGCAGCAGCGAACAGTTGAGGTTTGGCGATTTAGTTTTGGATTTGGCCTCTAGGCGGGCCCTGCGTAACGGACGGACGATCGACCTGACGATGAAAGAATTCGAGCTGCTAAAATATTTGATGGAACATCCCCGCGAGGTTTTGACTAGGGAACAAATTCTGGAAAATGTTTGGGGTTACGACTTTCTCGGCGAGTCAAATGTGATTGAGGTTTACATCCGCTATCTGCGGCTCAAGATTGAAGATGAGGGCGAAAAGCGCTTGATTCAGACGGTGCGCGGTGTAGGTTACGTGATGCGCGAAGCTTGAAGTCAGTAGTCAGTAGTCAGTAGTCAGTAGTCAGTAGTCATTAGTCATTAGTCATTAGTCATTAGTTATTAGTCATTAGTCATTAGTCATTAGTTATTTGCTAGCAATGACCAATGACCAATTCCCCATTACCAATTCCCCATTACCAATTCCCCATTACCGATTCCCCATTACCGATTCTCGATTCTAAATCTAAAATCATTATGAGTTATTTCGCTACTTTCCTAAATATTGGGGTAATTGTATTTTTGCTGGGATGTTCGCCGGCTTTACCTGTCGCGGATGCTGGTGTTACTGGCATTTTGGCCTCGCAGTCTCCGACGGCGACAACATCCGGTCAAGTTTTGCCGATTTCTGCTAGAGCTCGGATAGCCGATCGCCCTATCGAACTAGAAGTCGCCAAAACATCCGAACAACAGGCTATGGGTTTAATGTACAGAACTTCTTTGGCCGATGACAGAGGAATGCTGTTTGAGTTTAAACCGGCGCGGTGGGTCAATTTTTGGATGAAAAATTGCCTGATTTCTCTGGATATGATTTTTCTGCGGGATGAAGTCGTCACAGCCATCGCAGCAGAAACACCTCCTTGTACTGCCGATCCTTGTCCCACCTACGGGCCCGATACTTCTGTCGATCGAGTGATCGAACTCCGGAGCGGGCGAGCTGCTGAACTCGGTGTCAAAGTGGGCGATCGTATTGAAATCGAGTTTTTCAACTAAAATCTGCACGCAGCAACAATCCCCTGGTTTCCTTCTTCCTTCTTCCTTCTTCCCTCTTCCTTCTTCCTTCTTCCCTCTTCCTTCTTCCCTCTTCCCTCTTCCTTCTTCCCTCTTCCTTCTTCCCTCTTCCTTCTTCCTTCTTCCTTCTGCCTTCTTCCCTCTTCCTTCTTCCTTCTTCCCTCTTCCTTCTTCCGTCTTCCTTCTTCCTTCGTCGGGCTTCGCAAAATCAGCAAAAATTTATAAACTTTACAAAAATTTACAAAATCTGTTAAATTATTAATGTAAGATTCAGCACAAACAGGAAAAGATTTGCTAGGATGTCGATCTCAGTCAGTCTGGACTTGAGCTTGTTTGCAGGAGCTGTAAATTGTGGGTTCCAGGTACGAGACGAGTCAGCGACTCGGGCCGGAATCCTGAGAGACGAGGGTGGTCTCAAGGGCGTCGATCGCGAAAGGAAATTCTCTGGAACTTCTGGCGAGCGAGCTCAATCTATTAAACCTATCTGAAGTAAGATGCGACGAGCTAATTTAATTGGCAAAGTTAATCTTAGGTAGCAGATTAGGGTTCGAGCAAAATATCTGACCAATATTGGGGAAGTAGATTTGCGGATTCTGGATTTTCGCAGATGAAGTTAAACTCTGAACCTGATTTATTAGTTTTAAGTAGCTGAATTTATTTCAGATTCGCGCTGCAAATATGCCGAGGTATTCAGTTGAGGTTCCGATCGCGATCGCAAGTCGATCGGGCCATTCGCAAAACTGCAAAACTTTTCGCTTTTTGGGAAAGGTTGGCTCGCGCAAGTCGCACTCAGCACTGACTTTCACAGTTTCACCAACCGCTAATACTCTTCAAACAGTTATCAACGGTTAAAAGACAGATTTAAAACTGGCTTATTACTAATCAAAAACATCAGGTTCCCATCAGAAAATGGTGTCCAACACATGGAGGCAAAATCACATGGCACCCGCTACATACACTAAATTAATTCGATTTTTACAAGAAGAGTTGGCAATTTCGCCCGCATCAATCGCCGTCGCCGAACGCCGCGGCGACAAACAGCGGCAGCGCGATAAAGACCCGAATTCCTTGCCGATGGTTCTGTGGCAGTACGGTTTAGTCACTCTCGAACAGTTGGATAAAATCTTTGATTGGTTGGCGCAAGCATATTAAAAGGATTTTAGATTTTAGATAATCCAAAACCCAAAATCCCTTAACAACTTAGATTAAGATTGTGTCAAAACTTTCGCAGCAGCGGCAACGCCGGCACCAGGAGTGTAGCCTTCATGACCCAGTTCTCGCAACACCACTTCCAAAGCGGAAATAGCTGCTAGAATATCACGATCGCACACAAAGCCCAAATGACCGATTCGGAAGATTTTACCTTTCAAATGGTCTTGTCCGTCGGCAAGAGCAATGTCAAAATTCTTTCTCATCAAAGTCCGCACTTTTTGAGCGTCTACTGATGCTGGCGGCATCACCGAAGTAATCGCAGGGCTGGCTGCACCGTCAGCCGCGAACAACGGCAAACCTAAAGCTTTTACGGCAGCACGAGTAGTTGTCATTAAGCGTTTGTGCCGCGCAAAAACGTTTTCTAACCCTTCGGCTTTCATCATCTGCAAAGTTACTTGCAGTCCAAAAAACATATTTACTGGCGGAGTGAAAGGAGTTGTATTTTTGGCAGCTTCTTTGCGGTATTTGCCCAAATCTAAATAATAACGGGGCAGTTTCGCACTTTTGTAAGCCTCCCAAGCTTTAGGACTCACCGCCACAAAACCCAAACCAGGGGGAATCATGTAAGCTTTCTGAGAACCAGAAGCAATCACATCAATTCCCCAAGCATCCATCGGCACATTGGCAGCACCCAAACTGGTGACAGCATCAACCATAATTAAAGCTTCGCCGTGGGCTTTCACGTGGCCGTTGATAGTTTCGAGGTCGTTGAGAACGCCCGTGGAGGTTTCCGAGTGGGTGATGATGACGGCTTTGATTTGCTTCTCTGTATCTGCTTCGAGTTTTTCGCGGAAATTTTCGGGGTCTAATTGTTGACCCCACTCGGCTTTAATAATTTCGACATTTAAACCGTAAGCTTCGGCTACTTCAGCCCAACGCTCGCCAAATTTGCCGTTTGTACCGACTAAAACTCGATCGCCCGCACTCAAGAAATTAATTATCCCAGCTTCCATCGCGCCGGTACCGGAAACGTTTAAACTCAGCACGTCGCTGCTGGTTTGGTGCAGCCATTTGAGGTTTTCGGTACAGTCTGCAAAAATCGCGTCAAATTCCTTGCTGCGGTGGCCCATCGGGTGTTTTGCCATCGCCAGCAAAGCCGCTTCCGGCACCGGCGTTGGCCCGGGAATCATCAGCATTGATTTGTTGTCCATGATATTTTCCTAACTTTTTCTGTGGGAGTTCTACAGAATAAATCAAATACGATACCTCATGTTGGTACTCTAAGTTTTTTAACTTTTGACTCCCGTAGGGTTAGTTTCATTTAAAGACCACCGATATTCTACTGCCAAGTTCGATCGCTCGCAGCTTTGTTCTAATTGCTTCTGAATCGCCAGGGCTTTGCGGAGTGTAATAATAAGTTGGTGAACTTGTTGCTGCTGCGGCGATTGTGGACTGACAGCAAACATAGTTTTGCGTTCTAACAATTGAAGTAGCAATTCATAATGAATGTACGAAGGAAGGGGAATTGGCTCCATGAAAGCTAAGATACCTCAACGAACCGACACCCCATTGCAACTGCATGGGGCATCACAGGTGAACATTAGACGCCCGATTTTTTATGTGTTTTCTAACCGTACAAAAACCCCTGCTTGGCCGCTCGACTTTTCGGGGCTTGGTGCATTAGCATCGCTAAATCTGGCGATCGACTAGCGAGAGCGAATACATTTAATCGCTTTCTGGCAAAATACTTCTCTGCAATATTGCTTTGAGTGATATTTTTTTAGAGTTAAGCGATCGAGCCGATGCAGGCTAGAAATTCTGATCGTTTACCTACTCTATCAATTTTTATCAGAATTCGGGGGTGTTTGTCAAGCGGTCTCGCCTTTCAGGTGTTCTGATGCCCCTTAGCAAGCGTGGCTAAAGCAGCCCCCGGATCTGGCTGTTTGACTAAAGATTCGCCGATGAGGACAGCCCCGGCCCCGGCGCTGGCAACTCGGGTGAGGTCATCGGGAGTGTGAATTCCTGACTCGCTGACGGTGAGGATGCCTTTTGCTGCGATTTCAGTTTGGCGGGAGGCTAACAGTTGAGCGGTGGTTTCTAGGCTGACCGAAAAGTCTGCTAAGTTGCGGTTGTTGATGCCGATTAAGTTTACGCCTTGTAGGGTTAATACTCGATCGAGTTCTTCTTGAGTGTGAACTTCAATCAAAGCAGTCATGCCCAAAGTCTTGACAATTTTCACAAAGTATTGTAAATCTTTGTCAGAGAGAATGGCGGCGATTAACAATACAGCATCAGCGCCGTGAATCCGGGCGAGATAGATTTGGTAGGGATAGATTACAAACTCTTTGCAAAGTAAAGGTAAATCGACGGCGGCACGGATTTTAGCGAGATTGTCGAAACTGCCTTGAAAGAACTTTTCGTCGGTGAGTACGGAGATGCAAGTTGCGCCGTTTTCTTGGTAGGATCGGGCGATCGCCACTGGGTCGAAATCTTCGCGAATTACGCCTTTGCTGGGAGAAGCTTTTTTGACTTCGGCGATGATGGCTGGTGTGGTTTTGCCGTTTTTGAGGGCGGCAAGAAAGTCGCGAGTTGCCGGTGCGAATGGGAGTTTTTTGTGAAGTTCGGATAAGGGAGTGCGATCGCGCTTTTGGGCAACTTCAACCTCTTTTTGCCAGACGATTTCTTCGAGGATGTGCTGGGGTTCGGCGTCGGGTACGGCGATTTTGTAGCTGAGGTAAAGTACGGAGACGGAGGTGCTGGGGGGACGGCGGCGGATTTGAAGCATGATAGGGGGGATAAACAGTTGACAGTTGACAGTTGACAGTTGACAGCGCGGTTTTTAGGCTGGGGATTTATACCTTACCGCGATCGCGACAAGTTTAAAAGTATTATATAATAGTTACAGTAAATCCTCCTAGCCTGAGAGCTAATCCGTGTCAGCTAAAGATATATATCACGAGACAGTTAAGCGTGCCTTACAAAAGGATGGCTGGACAATTACTCACGATCCATTTCCCATGCAAATTGGTCGCAAGCGTTTATCTGCTGACTTGGGTGCAGAGCGTCTAATTAATGCCGAAAAAGGAACCCAAAAAATTGTTGTTGAGGTTAAGAGTTTTGTAGGGCGATCGGATGTAAGGGACTTGGAACAGGCTTTAGGACAGTACGTTCTTTACCGCCAAGTGCTTAATGAAATGCAGAGCGATAGAAATTTATATCTGGCTATTTCTAAGCCTGCTTTTAAGAGCGTATTTACCATAGAATTAGGGCAGGTGTTATTAAAGAATCAAATTGTTAAACTGATTGTTTTTGATGAAAAAAGTGAGGCAATACTTCAATGGATACCCGATTGAGATACCAAGAAATTATCAAAACTATACTTCAGGAACACGCTAAATTCCGCAATACTATACCTGACGGCTATCATTCTCAACTGTTATTTGATGATGAACGAGGAGGATATTTAGTTTTGGATCTTGGTTGGAATGATGACAATTACCTTCATGCTACACCAATCCACCTCGATTTAATAGACGGTAAAATCTGGATTCAATATGATGATACTGAAGAAGGAGTGGCGACGGATTTATTAGCAGCAGGTGTTCCTAAAGAAGATATTGTGCTTGGTTTTCGGCATCCTGGAGTGCGGCAATATACTGAATTTGGAACTGGTTTGAGCGACAAAGATGAAGGAATTGTTGCTGAATCTGCTGTTGTGCGATCGGCTTAAGTCGATAAATTATTCGGCAATTGAAATCGCGTCTAAACAAACGAAGTTTGCTTGGGCGGACTAAGAAATATGAAAGATTGTAATTAAATATAAACAAACTCGGATTGACATCAAAAAACTTTCCCAAAGCCTCAGCTTGTTTTTTGGTAATTTCTAGCTGGTTATTAATGATTTGAGTTACTCTGTCAATTGTATCCATAATTTCTACTAAATCCGCTGGCTCTAGATTTCTAGCATCCATCAAATGAAGAAGTCTTGAGTGGGGCGTTGAAGCATTTATTTGATAATGCGTTTCTTCAAAATCTTCAATTAGTTTGACTAATAGTTCTAGGAGGGTATCTTCTTCTGGAGTTATATTTGTCCGAGAGAGCAAGCTTTCTACGACTTCCAAAAATATCTCGTTTTCATCTTCATTTTTGATAATGCGCGGTTGATATTGAGATAGCAAGCTGCTGTACCTGTCGGAGTCAAACATTTAGCGATCGTTCAGATGTTTTGCAGATATCTAATTTTATCAAATTTAAGGGATTTAGCACAAAACCCAAAATCTCAGAAACCGGGTTTTTTGCTAAATCACCGACTGTGAAGAAAGATTCTCGAAAAAACCCGGTTTCTCGCCACACCTAAAATAATTCCGAATCTAAAATCGAAAATTGTCGCACATTCCCGTCGTCAAAGTTCTCGCGCTAACCCGCAATTCCGCCGGGGGTTGAAAACCCCCGTCTCATAGCGAAAGTCCTCTAAAAGAGGACTGAAAAGCAAATTCAATAAACAAAGGTCGATCGCACATTTCCAAATTCCCGAAAATTCACTGTAGGGAAACGGCATTGCCGTCTCCTTACCGGGATTTGCTATATAATTTTTATGACTCACTATTTGGGCGGGAATAGTTAGTTTTGACATACTCTTTTAGTATCGGTGCCAGGGTAAAAAATGTGCGTGAAGCGTAGCTATCCCGTAGGGAATCGCCATTCTGGATTTTTTCAACAAATGAACGCCTTCCCAAGGATTGCATAACTTTCAAAAATTGCGATCGGGATAATTGGATATTCTCTGGCACTTTTGAGATGGAAACTGGCGCGGTTTCACTCGCTAGCCATGACATTACCTGTTTTTCCGACTCGGATAAGCGATTAAATGGCTGATGCAGTAAAGATTCTAAATCACCTAAAAATAGTGGCTCGTCAGATAATAATTCCGATAGGCTGCCGTTAAATAAATCTTGAATCATTGTAGCAACTATTTTCAACCACAAGGGATTGCCTCTGTATTGTTCAATTATTTCTGACCATTTTTCATGTTCAGCTAAACCTTTTTCTCTAAGGATTTCCCCCGCGCCCGTACCTAAACCATTGAGTTGTAACGATCGCACTGGCTGGTTTTTGCCTTCTAATGCGGCGATTTCTCTGGGTTGTTCCCAACTGAGCAACACTAAGCAACTGTTGTGAGATAATTCTCCTGCTTGTCGAAATAGCGTGCCGTAATCTTCATATCCAGGTTGGTAATTGCCAGCGAGTTGTCCGCGGCTATTTACCATTTGTACGTCATCCAGTATCAGCAGACAGCGGTATTTTTGCAAGTAGCCCAGTAGGGGCAATCCCCCTGTGGTTGCCCCATTTTCTGGGACAACCACACCGTCGGCATTTGGGGCGGGCACGGGGGCACCGCCCCTACAGAAGAATTGAATTATATTTGTTTGAAGTATTGACAGGGGTGGAGATGTGGCGAGACTTCGCCAGATAACGAAATCAAATTCATGTTTGATTTGTTGGACAAGTTGGGCGGCGAGTGCGGTTTTACCAATGCCGACTATGCCGTGTATGGCGAGTAGGCGGGTGTTTTCGTGTAGAATCCACTGTTTGAGGGTGGTGAGAGATGTGGTGCGATCGTAGAAAATGGCAGACTTAGGCATTTCAGCTAAGAATTGACGCACTTTGGGTTCAGTATTGCCTTTGGTTAGGGGTTCTTCATCAATTGGTGAGTTGGGGACTTTTGGGGAATGTGAACTATTTTCACAGAAGTTGACTTCACCAATGTGTAAACAATCTTTATTATTGAAGTTCCAGAGATTTGACAATTTTACTTGCTCCAATCTGACTCTAAAATTTGCTTTATTGACTTCTTCGCCTAATATTTTTGATAGTAGCTTCCATAATTCAGAGGCAATATCTTTAATGTGACCTTCACTACAGTGAGATTCATCTGCTATTTTTGAGTATTTCTGACATTGTAAAGTTCCCCGCAGTATCACCTCTTGCAGATTGTCTAAGTGTTTTCCCGTATTGATAAAAACTAGGTCGTCGGCAAGTTTTAAGACTTCTTGAACGTCCATAGGTTGCGTTGTTATTAGAGTTTCACTGATTGTATCCTACTTTTTCCTATTTTTTCCTACTTGAGTCGGTTGTTAAAGTCCCGACTTTTTCCGACTTGCAAAAACTTACTTTTTGCAGATGATGTTTATAGTAAGATTTCCACTCAACAGGTATAAAAGGTATGAAACGAATTTTCGGTGTTTTTTTCGTTCTAGGTTTAACTATTTCGACCCTTGCTTATAACCTCCCAACAAAAGCCCAAAGCAATCAAAACAATGGAAATACTGGTAAGTCTAGTAATATTGCTGCTACTGATACCCGTGTTTTTAGCAATCCAAGGGAAGGAGATAATATTCCAGTTGATGTAGTAGTAAAAGGTGCTAGTGGGCTAAGTGAGAAAGCACGTCAGCAAGGCGCAAATGCTTTTTGCAAGGCAAATCAATATACCCAAGCCATAAATTTTACTTTCGATCGTGATAGTACAGTCGGCACTATGCAGTGGAATCAAAAAAGTGAGCAATGGGAATTTTGTGAAGAGTGTACAATGTACCTGACTAAAGTAACTTGTAAGTAAGTCGATTATCAAGCTAGCGAAGCTACAACTAAGTACGGTTATTACATAACACTTTGTTGTTCTAATAAATGTACTTTCTCTTTTCTAGGATTGAAATCATAAAAAAGGTAAACTGCTCCAGGCGAACGCCCTTCTATTATTGAGGTGCGATCGCTATTTTTTTGAGTATGACTAATTCTGTTTCTCCAACAACATAGGGAATTTTTACCGCTTTGATAACCATTCATAATCGCACTTTCACTTAAACCTTAACTGCTTGCTGCGATCGAACTTCCATAACCTGCAAAGCTTTCAATGCCGCCTCTACTACCATTGTCCACTCAGCAGATTTAATATACCCCTCATCAGAAACTCCTGTCCCCAAAACCTCAAACACTAAATCTATAGCCTGACAAACTGCTGACATCAAACGAGCTTCTTTTTCATCTTCAATAATTACTCCGATCGCCGCATCCGGGTTTTCTGCCAACACTGTATCGTCGTAAAGAAAATGAACCGCACCATCAAAAGTGTCGCACTCAATTCCTGGTGGATAATCGCTCTCTAGCCAAGCTTTATGTTGATATTCTCTATCTGCCAAACTGCGGAGAGTTTCTAATAACTCCTCTCTCATTTTCGGATACTTTACCATACAACTTTCTCCTTCAATTATAGCAGATTTATCCCTGCAAAATGACGTAGTGATTGGCTGCCAGTTGATCAATGAAAAACGGTTTTCTAATTATCAATGCCCGCCACTCAAAAATATCAGTCGAGAGGGAATTTTAAGATAACGCCCGCTCAATAATTGCGAAATGCTGGAGATTGTGGCGAACTTGATGCCGTTACGATCGCCCGATCGGCACAAATACCATCGCCCAAGCACAAGAATTTCTCGAATTCGTTCAAAATTAGCTCGCCCCCAACCCCCGCCCTCAATAAATCAGAGATCCCGAATTCAGCCACACTGCACTTTAGCAAATTACTAACCTTTGGTAGAGGTCGATCGGATCGCTTTGGGATAAAATTGGGTACGACGTATTGGCTAACATTCTTGTGGATACAACAAAAATCACCGATGTTTGGAGTAAAATCCAGGCAATGGCAAGCGACTTCCTGATTTTATTACCAAATATTGTACTGGCACTGATTGTTTTTGCAATTTTCTTTTTTATTGGCAAAACCTTGAAGCGAACGGTGAGAAAACTAACCAGTGCTCACCGCCAAGCTCGCAATTTAGGATTGGTGCTGGGGCGATTAGCACAAGGAGCAACCGTTCTTACAGGGTTGTTTATTGCTCTGTCGATCGTCATTCCGTCCCTCAAAGCAAGCGATCTCGTTCAGCTATTGGGGATTAGTGGTGTGGCGATCGGGTTTGCGTTTCGCGATATCCTGCAAAATTTTCTGGCAGGTGTTTTGATCCTGCTAACTGAACCCTTCCAAATAGATGACCAAATTGTCTTCAAAAACTTTGAGGGAACTGTAGAAAATATTCAAACGCGGGCGACAACAATCAAAACCTATGATGGTAGGCGCATTGTAATTCCCAATTCAGAACTATTCACCAACTCAGTCGTCGTGAACACAGCGTTTGAAAAGCGCCGTTTGCAGTATGACATCGGGATTGGCTACGGAGATGATATTGATACCGCCAGACAATTAATTTTAGAGGCAATGCATGAAATTGATGGAGTGCTAAAAGATCCGGCTCCCGATGCGATCGTCGTAGAATTGGCAGGTAGCAGTGTTAACATTCGCGCTCGGTGGTGGGTGGAGCCTCCTCGTCGCGCCGAACTCTTAGATTTTCAAGATAGCGTATTAACTAACATTAAAAACAAGCTAGTAGCAAATGGGATCGATCTGCCCTTCCCAACTCAGCAAATTTTGTTCCACGATCAGACAGAAGACACTGATGGCGATCGCACCCGTCAACGGGAAGGTTGGCCCGCCGGACAAGCTGAAGTTCCCAAATCGCGCAATATCAGTCGCGCCCTCAGACAACTGGCGGCAATTGAGTCTCAACGCACTAAATCTGAGGATGGCCAAGTAATGTCAAACAATAAACATACTGAGGGTGAAAATAAGTGAAAAATATCAAGTTCAACAACTTGTGGGACTCCTTAAATTCGAGTTTCTGGTTTGTTCCAAGCGTCATGGTTTTTTTGGCGATCGCACTTTCCTTTCTCACCATCGGGATTGACCAAAATCAAAAAACCAACCTCATTGGAGAATTGGGTTGGGCTTATACTCTAGGCCCTAGCGGCTCCCGCGCGATTCTTTCGGCGATCGCCAGTTCAATGATGAGCGTTGCTACCACTGCTTTTTCAATTACGATCGTTGCCCTTCAGCTTGCATCTTCCCAGTTTGGCCCTCGCTTGCTGCGTAACTTCATGCAAGATAGAGGAAACCAAATTGTGTTGGGAACTTTCATTTCCACATTTGTGTATAGCTTGATGGTGCTGCGAACGATCAACGGGTCAGAAGAACATGAGTTTGTCCCGCACCTGGCGGTAACTTGCGGGATTGGTTTGGCGATCGCCAGCATTGGCGTATTGATTTATTTCATTCATCATTCTGCCTCATCAATTCAGGTCGATCGCGTGATTCAATTAGTGGGTGGCGAACTTGATGATGCGATCGATCGACTGTTTCCAGAAAGTATTGGAACCAGTAAAGCTAAAAACAAGCAGCAAGACAACCCATCGGATATTTCCGCTGAAATTCCAGCTAATTTTGAGGAAGATGCCCGTCCAATTCCAGCAATCAATGGTGGCTACATTCAAGCCATTAACGATCGCCAACTAATGCAAATTGCGATCGAGCACAACCTGTTGTTACAAATTCTACAGCGCCCAGGTCGCTTTACTGTCGAAGGAAGCGAACTTGCACAAGTATTTCCAGGAAAACAGGTGAACGATGAACTTGCATCCAAGATTAACAGTGCCTTTCTGATTGGCTCGCAGCGCACAGAACAGCAAGATGTGGAGTTTTCGATCGACCAACTCGTTGAAATTGCAGTACGCGCTCTTTCCCCAGGAATCAACGATCCGTTTACGGCTATCCGCTGTATTGACCAACTGAGTGCGGCTCTTTGTCGTTTAACCCAAAGAGAGATTCCCTCTCCCTACCGCTACGACGACAGCAACCAGCTTCGGATGATTGCAGAACCGATCGCCTTTGCAGATGTGATCGATGCAGCCTTTAACCAAATTCGACAGAATGGACGATCGAATGTAGCTGTCACGATGCGCTTGCTAGAGACGATCGCTGTTGTTGCTCGTTTTACCGATCGAACCACACACCGAAAAGCACTCAGGCGACACGCAGATTTGACTGAACGCTCCAGCCAGCAGGCAACTTTGGATGAATTAGATCGCAAAGACATTCAAGAGCGATATTTAGCAGCATTGAAAGCTATAGACCTGGATTGAGGACTACCGGAAGTTTCAATATTTCGACTACTGAATTAGTCAAAGTAAGCGCGTGCGTAGCTATCCCGTAGGGAATCGCCCTTAAATTATTCACAACAAATATGAAAATTAACGATAAACTTAAGAACATACTGACAGAATTACGATCGCACTTCGAGCAACTTTACGACAGCCGCCTTGTCACAATGGTACTTTACGGTTCCCAGGCGCGAGGCGATGCACATCCCGATTCAGATATAGATGTGTTAGTAGTTCTCAAAGGACAAGTCAATCCTGGCGAAGAAATTAAAAGAACCAGTCACATTAGAGCCGATTTGTCACTCCAAAATGATGAAGTTATTAGCTGTATGTTTATGGACGAACAGAGATTTATACACTACAACGGGCCTTTATTGAGGAATATTCGTAAAGAGGGAATAGCTTTATGAAACCAGAACAATTAGACTTGCTCCTGAAAGCTCGTCAAAGTCTATCGGCGGCAAAGCTATTACTAAATAATGGTTTCCCAGACTATGCAGCATCTCGCGCTTATTATGCCATGTTTTATATTGCTGAGGCATTTTTAGATGGCGAAGGAATGTCATTTTCGAGTCATGCCGCAGTGATTGGAGCTTTTGGCCGAGAATTTGCCTGTACAGGAAGAGTTCCTGTTGAGTTTCACAGGTTTTTAATCGATGCTCAAGACTTGCGAAATAGTGGGGATTACGGGGGACTTGATACTGTGACTGTCGAGCAAGCTGCGGAGCAAATTAACTGCGGTGAGCAATTTCTCGAATTAGCCCAAAGTGCGATCGGCACTCTACCACTGTCCTAAATAAGCGAGAGCGCATTTTCATCTTCTTTAGCTTCCTCCAGCATCAAAGCAAAACCCTGTACTTTCTGCATCACAAAAGATCCACCTACTTTAACCAAATCGCCCGCGCAAGTGACAGGAATTCTGTCCTGATAAGCTTTCAGTGCTAAATTACAATCATTTTCTTTGAGTTCAACATAGATTTTCCGCAGCTTGTTCACTACAAAACCCATCATTGCTACCTGAGCAATTTTCTCTCCATCTTCGCGATCGACCTTCACAACAAATCCCTGAATCTCAGTATTGTCTAACGAAGTAATTAAATCGCTTAAAATCTCTAGTTGAGAACGATTTTCTGTAAGTTCCAGCGTCTTGACAGCATCTCCCATGCGAGCTGGATAATCTGCAAACTCCCTTGTCAAGGGTAGCGCAATATCAAATACATCTCCAGCCTCATTTTTATTAACCCAAATCGCTCCTTTATTGTCGTAAATTCGGCTGTGTTCGTGCCAGCCATTTTTTTGTAAATATGCTATAATTACATTCACATCTAAACTTTTGAAAACTTCCAAATCCCGTACAGTTACTTTCATGGGAAACCTCCTTTGCTAATACGCTGCATAATTGACTCAAGAGCATCTGGTGAAAACTTATTCCGGCGGAGCAATTCAACAGTAATGCGATTTGTATTTCTAGTTTCAGGCATTCCCCGCAGCGATACCCAATAGGCACAATGTCTAAGCAACATTTCCTGTTCTGACTGTTGTATCCATTCCCCTATATTTTCCGGTACTAAAACGACAACCAGCAGGCGGGGAATAAACGCAGTGACCCTCAAGTCGTTATAATTTTTGACATTGAGCGGATATCGCACAGATTGAGCATCGAGTACATCTCTTGAAGTACATTTTAACTGCAATTCGAGGCGGTGCGGTTGCATTGGATCGCTGCCGATCGCCTTGATACAGAGATCCACGCTATCATAATCATTCTCAGGTTGATCTACAGAACAGCCAGCGACTGCCGCCACAGCACGCACGTAAGCTTTGCTAAATAATTCTTTTCGCTGATTCAGTTCCATTTAAACACAATTCTCAAAAAGGGGCGATCGCGATCGCACATTGGTGTCAACAAACACGTCAAATATAGTACCAGTCTTTTGTTGCTCCGATAGGCTTTATATCTCCCCTATGGGGTGTTTTAAGACCCGGAGATCCTGCCTAACCCCCCTTAAGAAGGGGGGACAAGAGTATTCTCAAAGTCCCCCTACAACCAGGGGGAGCTCGACTGGAATGCAAACGAGTTTTCTCAAGGGTTTAGACTTAATTTGACACCAACGGGAACACCGCCCCTACAGATTAATGACTGCCCGCTCCAGCCGCGCGTTTAAACGCCTCATCCAACACTTCCGAAAGCGTCGGGTGAGTGTGCACTCGGAATGCTAAAGTGTTGACAGAATCCCGTTGGGCGATCGCATTTGCCGCCTCTTGAATCAAATCCGAAGCGTGCAAACCGAAAATGTGAACGCCCAACAATTCCCCAGTATCTTTCCGGTAAATCACCTTAGCCGTACCGTCGGTTTCACCTTCAGCAATAGCTTTAGAATTTCCCTTAAAATAAGTCTTGACAGAAGCTACCTCAAACCCTTCGGTTTTTCCTAACTCCTTCGCCGCAGGTTCCGTCATTCCCACATAGCTAATTTCTGGGTGAGTAAAAGCCGCCGCCGGGATGCTCAAATAGTCCACTTCCCGATCGCGCCCGCAGATATTTTCCACCGCCGCAATGCCCATCGCCGATGCAGAGTGAGCTAACATCATCTTGCCATTCACATCGCCGATCGCCCACAAATGCTTGACCGGTTCTCCCCCAGCCAAAACCTGCATCTTATCGTTGACCGGGATATAACCGCGCATCGTTTCCACAGCAACAGTTTCTAACCCCAAATTCTTACTCACCGGAACTCGGCCAGTTGCTACCAAACAAGCATCAACTTCCAAAATTTCGACAATTTCTTTAGTTTTGAAATCAGCTAATTCAATAATTACCGGGGAACCTGGAGTAATCTTTGTAGCCAACACACCGACTTTCGTTTCAATGTCGCGGGGTGTAATTAACACCCGTTCCGCTAACTTAGCAATATCTGGATCGAAAGTAGGCATTAATTGGTCTAAAGCTTCAATCATCGTGATTTCACAGCCCAATGCAGTGTAAATATCGGAAAATTCCAAACCGATATAACCGCTACCAATAATCGCAATCCACTTCGGTAGCGATTCCAATCTGACAGCATCGTCGCTAGTAAATACAGTTTTGCCGTCAATTTCTATGCCTGGGGGGACAAAAGGAATTGAACCGGGAGCGAGAATAATATCCTTGGCTGTAATTGTTTTCTCGCCTTTGTCGGTTTCAATGATGATTTTTTGAGAACCGGCGATTTTGCCCCAACCTTGGATGATATCGACATTCAAACGCTTGAGGCTGTTGGTCAAATCACCACGCAGTTTGCTGACAATAGTGTTAGCATGATTGGCGATCGCCCCACGATCGAACTCCACACTTCCCAACTGAATCCCCAAAGTCTTCAAATGGTGAGCATTTCGCAAATCCCGTACCCGCCCCGAAGCCGCCAACAGCGCCTTGGAGGGAATGCAGCCGCGGTTGACACAAGTCCCGCCCATGTCGCCCGCTTCGATAATTGCCACTTTCAGCCCGCAGCTAACCGCGTGGATGGCCGCCCCGTGCCCGCCCACGCCAGCGCCGATAATTGCTAAATCGTAATCAAATCCCTGAGTCACCTTAAAATCTCCTAATGCCTTTGAAATCTTAGGACTCAAGCCAAAAACACCGTCTGTCAGTTATTTTAAGCTTGTAGGTGGCGATCGCCACCTACAAACAGCGGTAATAGTTGCATGAGTCCTGTGTCCTTATTCTCGACTAGACTAGGGTTAATTAGACAGTAACTGAAATTTTTTTAGGGATGATGATTTCGATCTGAGTGTGCGCCAAGTTTCAAATCACTGACACGGCGGGCAAAGCTAGATACACTTTGAGGGGTGACAATGCCGATCGGTGTCAACAACCAAGTCAAATGCAGTACGGGTTTCGTGTTTGATCCTATAGCCCCGATCGCCCTCGCAGCCCCTGAATAAGGAGGGAACAAGAGGCGGTCAAAGTCAACCCCTACTCGCCTTCTTAAGGGGGATTGAGGTGGATCTAATCTCGGATCGAAGTGAAATTTCTCAAGAGTTTTAGCTGATTGGGGTTTTGATGTCCAATATCTGTACGCGCCGGGGGCGGAGTTTCTCGGCAAGTTTTAGAGTCTATGGAGTAGATTATGATGGATGACGACGATAGCAAAGATTCACGCCGGGCCTCGGCTCAATCTTTTTTTCAGTCCCTGGATGAATTGTTTGATTATATAGAAGCTGCCAACACTGAAGCGGCACAGCCTCAGTCTCCGCCTCCTGAAGCTAAGTCTGCGAGTCAGCCTTCGAGTCCGCCGAAGAAGGCTAAACCTGCGAAAATTAATTTGTCTGATTTTGAAGATGCGATCGCCGATTTGGAACAGTTTATTCAGAATAAGCGCCAGAATCGCGAATCTAATCAATAGTGCGACACGTTTTAATTAATTATGTCCGGCAAATGACGATCTAGGCCCGCGGGCGATCGCCCTGATTGGATTTTACCCGAGAGTGCGATCGCCAGAGGACACTTCTGGCATCAATTTTCGGATGTGAATTCTTTGGATAGGAGATCGAGGCGATCGCACGTTTCTTGGCGCTGCTGAATTGGGCTGTGAAGCGATCGATCAACATAATTTATTGTTTGAGATCGGCAAAATCTAGAGGTATGGCTTGAGAGCAAAATCCCACAAAACGAAGCAGCGACAAGAGTTTTGGTAACTTACTCAGCCATCTCGCGTCCGGTCGATCGCCCCTCATCTCGTAGGCGATCGCTTACCAAAAATATCTGCCAACAATTGACAATCTCCCAAACCAGCCCCGGCTTTTAATCGCGGTCGATCGGACAGGATATGAATTAGGAGCGCGAATTAAATAATTTAGACAAGTTTGTGGGAGGGGCGGGAGAGCCCGTCCTGGACGGGCTCTCC